>RFXC01000194.1 GCA_009921765.1 Betaproteobacteria bacterium
CAGCGCGTTGAGAACCGGCGCCATCTGCGAGGCAACCGAGGCGTAACGCGGCAGACTGGCAATCAGTTTCTCGCGCAGCGTTGGCGGCTTCACCTGGCGCAGCTGGTGCTGGTATTCGAGCTTCATCTTCGCCATGTCGACGCCCGTCGGACACTCGCGACGACAGCCCTTGCAGCTCACGCACAAGGCCATGGTCTGGGCAAGCTCATCGGAGCCGAGCGCGTCCTCACCCAGCTGCCCCGACAGCGCAAGGCGCAGGGTGTTGGCACGGCCCCGCGTGAGGTGCTGCTCGTCGGCAGTGACGCGCCAGCTGGGGCACATGGTGCCGGCATCAAATTTTCGGCAGTGGCCATTGTTGTTGCACATCTCGATGGCTTTGCCGAATCCACCTGCCGGGTCGCCCCCGGTGCCCGGCGCGGACAGGGTCTCGGTGAGCGGGTCGTTCTGAACATCCCAGGCCGACCAGTCAAGACCCGTGCGAAGCGATCGCATTGCATACCCAGGACCGTAGCGAAACAGCGTCCGATCATCCATCCTGGTCGCGCGAACGATTTTCCCCGGGTTCAGAAGACTCGTCGGATCGAACAGGTCTTTCACCTCTTCGAAGGCGCGTGTGAGACGCGCACCATATTGCCAGGCCACCCATTCGCTGCGCACCAGACCGTCGCCGTGCTCGCCCGAAAACGCGCCTTTGTAGCGGCGCACCAGTTCGGCAGCCTCCTCGGCAATCGCGCGCATCCGGGCAGCGCCCCCCTGCGGACCATCGGCACGCATGTCGAGGATGGGGCGCACATGAAGCGTACCCACCGAGGCGTGCGCATACCAGGTGCCACGCGTGCCGTGGCGGCGAAACACCTCGGTGAGCCGGTCGGTGTACTCCGCGAGATGCTCGAGCGGAACCGCGCAGTCCTCGATGAAGCTCACGGGCTTTCCGTCCCCGCGCAGCGACATCATGATGTTGAGACCGGCCTTCCGAACTTCCCAGAAAGCCTTCTGGGCACGCTCATCGGTCATCTGCACCACGGCACCGGGAAGGCCCAGCCGGTCGGCCACCAGTTCGACCAGTTCGGCAAGCCTGCGACGGATTGCCGCAGCATCGTCGCCCGCGAATTCCACCAGCAGCACCGCCTGGGGCAATTCGCCTTCGCGGCGGACCATTGCGGCATCGATCACCGGGCGGAACGCCGGGTTCTGCCGCGCGAGGTCGATCATGGTGCGGTCGACCAGTTCAACCGCCACCGGCCCCAGTTTGACGATGTGCTGGGCGCTCGCCATCGCCGCATGAAAATCCGGGAAATTCACCACCCCCAGCACGCGCGCGCCCGGGAGCGGCGAAAGCTTCAGATGCAACCGCCGGAACACCGCGAGCGTGCCCTCCGAGCCCACCAGCAAGTGCGACAGGTTCACCGATCCATCGGCCGTGTAGGGGCGCTCCGACTGCGGATGAAAGACATCGAGGTTGTAGCCGCCCACGCGCCGCATCACGCGCGGCCACACGCGCTCGATTTCATCACGCTCGCGGGCACCGATTTCATGCAGACGCGACACCAGCGCACTCGAGCGCGCGCTCGAAAGCGGTCGCGACGCGTGTGGGCCGAAGGGCCCGAAGTGCTCCCGTGTACCGTCGGCGAGAATGGCGTCCAGCCCCAGCACGTTGTGCACCATGTTGCCGTAGGCGATGGAGCGCGAGCCGCAGGAGTTGTTTCCGGCCATCCCACCCAAGGTGGCCTGCGCCGAGGTGGACACATCGACCGGAAACCAGAGCCCTAGCGGCTTGAGTTGCGCGTTCAGGTGGTCCAGCACGATGCCGGGCTGCACCTCGGCCACGCGCGCTTGCGCGTCAATCGAGATCGCCCGGTTCAGATGCCGGCTGAAATCCACCACCAACGCCTCGCCCACCGTCTGCCCGCACTGACTGGTCCCCGCGCCCCGGGGCAGTATCGGCACCTTCATGTCGGCCGCAAGATCAATCGTGGCAGCGAGATCTTCCTCATCGGCCGGCACCACAACCCCGACCGGAAACTGCTGGTAGATCGACGCGTCGGTCGAATAGCGCCCGCGCGTGGCGGGGTCGAACTTCACCTCGCCCTTCAGCACATTGCGAAGACGCCGCGCGAGACGGCTGCGATCAAGCGAGGCCGACGGGGCAAAGCCGATCGGGGCAATGGAAACGGAGTCGGACATGGCAGGGGCTCTCTTGGGGCAAGGCCGGCGCAGACGCCGGGACCCTCTACAATTCCGCGATTAGACACCAGCGACGCTCGCGCGCCGCGAGCATCCCCACTCGGCCCGCGCCGCCTTACCCGGGCCTGAACCAGACGGACAAGCGATGAAACTACCCAGCGGACTGCGGCTTGATCACCACCCTACCGGTCGGCATTTCCTGCAAATCCCGGGGCCCACCAATGTTCCCGACCGTATCCTGCGGGCCATCGACCATCCCACGATTGATCACCGGGGCCCTGAATTCGGCGAGCTTGGACGCTATGTTCTCGACGGCATCCGGAAAATTTTCCAGACCACGCAGCCGGTCATCATTTATTCGGCTTCTGGGACGGGCGCCTGGGAGGCCGCACTGGTCAACACCTTGTCCGCTGGCGACCGCGTGCTGATGGTTGAAACCGGGCACTTCGCAGCGCTCTGGAAGCGCCTCGCCGAGCGCCTCGGTCTGATTGCAGACTACATCCCGGGCGATTGGCGAAGTGGCATCGACGCGGCAGAGATCGGACGCCGCCTCGCTGCCGATCATGCGCACAGCATTCGCGCCGTCTGCGTGGTCCATAACGAAACCTCATCGGGCATCACCTCCGATATCGCTGCCGTGCGTCGCGCGATCGATGCAGCCGGTCACCCGGCCCTGCTGATGGTCGATACGGTTTCCTCGATCGGGTCGATTGACTATCGTCACGATGAGTGGGGGGTGGATGTCACCATCGCCGGGTCACAGAAAGGCCTCATGCTGCCACCCGGGCTGGGCTTCAACGCAATCAGTCCGAAGGCCTTGGCCGCGAGCCGGACCGCTGGCCTGCCGCGCGCGTTCTGGGCCTGGGACGACATGCTGGCCTCAAACGAGAAGGGCTATTGGCCCACCACTCCCTCCACCAACCTGCTGTATGGCCTTGCAGAGGCCATCGACATGCTTACAAGCGAGGGGCTGGCTGCAGTCTTCGCCCGTCATGTGCGACACGGCGAGGCCACCCGTCGGGCGGTCCAGGCATGGGGGCTGGAGCTGTTGTGCCGCAACCCTGCCGAGGCGAGCCCGGTGGTCACCGCTGTCGTCATGCCAGAGGCCGCTCCCGGCAAGCGCCACGATGCCGATGCGCTCCGGCGTCTGGTGCTCGAGCGCTTCAACATGTCGCTGGGCACCGGCCTGGGGCGGCTTGCGGGCTGGGTGTTCCGGATCGGTCATCTGGGCGACTTCAACGACCTGTCCCTGGTCGGAACGCTGGGCGGGGTCGAAATGGGCCTGGCGGCAGCAGGCGTCCCCCACCGCCCCGGCGGTGTGCAGGCAGCAGTCGACTATCTCGCAGCCTGCGCACGGGAAGTGCGCACGTGACCAGGTTGTTGCCGGACTCGGCGGAGCAGCGAAGCACCGGGGGCCCGCGCCTCGCGAGGCGCGTTGAGGCGATCGCGCCCTTCCGCGTGATGGAGCTCGTCAAACGCGCGAGCGCCCTCGCCGCGGCGGGCCATCCCGTCATCCAGATGAATATCGGTGAGCCTGATTTCACTGCCCCGCCGCCGGTGCTCGCCGCCCTCGAGCGGGCCGCCGCCCAAGGGCTGTCGCAATACACGCCCGCCCTGGGTATAGAGCCGCTGCGCCGGGCGATTGCGCGCGACTACGGCGAGCGTCATGGGCTCGATATCTCGCCCTCGCGGATCGTGGTGACGGCAGGCGCGTCGGCCGCGCTGCTCCTCGCCTGCTGCGCGCTGGTCGATGCCGGCGACCAGGTACTGATGACCGATCCCAGCTATCCGTGCAATCGCCATTTCGTGGCGGCCTTCGATGGCGTGCCGGCGTTGGTACCGGTGGGCCCAGAGACCCGCTTCCAGATGACGCGCGCCCTGCTCGAGTCGCACTGGACCGGGGCGACCGCAGGTGCGCTTCTCGCCACACCCGCCAATCCCACCGGGACCTCCATCCCGTTCAACGAACTGGCCGGCATCGTCGATGCGATTCGTGCGCGCGGAGGCTTCAGCCTGATCGATGAAATCTATCTGGGCCTCAGCTACGAGGGCAGGCCCCGAAGCGCACTCGAACTGGGCGACGATGTGATCGTCTGCAACAGTTTTTCGAAAACCTTCAGCATGACAGGCTGGCGCCTGGGCTGGCTGGTGGTTCCCGAGTCGCTGGTGCCCGCCTTCGAAAAACTGGCCCAGAATCTTTTCATCTGTGCCTCGGCGCTCGCGCAGCACGCGGCGCTCGCCTGCTTCGAGCCCGAATCCATGGCGATTTTCGAGGCGCAGCGCGAATCATTTCGCAGGCGCCGTGATTTCATCGTGCCGGCGCTGCGTGAGGCAGGGCTCGACGTACCGGTCACGCCAGACGGCGCGTTCTATGTCTGGATCGACTGCGCCCGCGTGTCCTCGAGCAGCATGAGCTTCGCCGAACGACTGCTCGAAGAAGCCTGGGTGTCGATCGTGCCGGGACACGACTTCGGCACGCACCAGGCCGATCGTTATCTCAGGCTGTCTTATGCCACCGCCCAGCCGCAGCTCGAAGAGGCGGTGCGCAGGATGTCACGACTGATCTAAGACCCCGAAGGGCTGACAACCTCGCGCGCACTGGCTCCGGGGAGCACGCGCATGACCAGGTCCTCGGGCGCCTCGGCCACGCCGCGAAGCACGTCCCGCGCACGCAGCACCCGGGCACCGTAGCCACTGTCGTGCGGCCGGCGGGCAGCACCGACATAGGCCTTGAGCGCGGCTTCGGTGCTGCCTTCACGGAGCAGATGAATTCGCAGCAGCTCGGCGCCCACGCGTATGTTCGCTTGCGGATCGAATACCGCCTCGCTACCGCCGAACGGTTCAAAGCGCTCGGCATGGACCTGGGTGCGGATCTGCATCAGCCCCTGTGCACCGCGCGCGCTTTGCGCGAACGTGTTGAAGGACGACTCCACCGACATCACCGCCAGAAGCAGAAGCGGGTCGAGCTTCACTTCGTCGGCCACCTCGTAGGCGAGTGCAACCACCCGCGCTGCCTGAGCCGCATCGACCTGATAACGGTCGACGATGTGATCGGTCAGACGGCGCTGCGCGCGGGCAGTCTCCACCACCGCACGCTGCGGGGCAAGGGGCGGTACCTCGACGAACCCAGGCGCCGGCATCCAGCCTGGCGTCTTTCGGAGCCACTCCCCCTGGGCTAATGACCGGGGCAGATCGGACTGACTCAGCCCCTGGGTGGTCGGGCGCATCACCGGGCTGGCCGATTTGACGGCAACCAGAGCCCAGAGCACACACCCGGCCACGACCGCCGCCAATGCACACGCGAGAATCATCTGAGAGGCATGTCGACGCTTGCCCCCGGCTTCAATATTCATACGACTTCTCCAGCAGAAAGCCCCCCTGCGCGGCTCCTATCCAACCGAAAAGCGCAAACCCGGCGGGGAGGCGGAACCCCACCCACCGGTCACAGCATCGGCAGGCGGACAGAGACTGACAGGAACAGCGCACTGACCGGCATGACCCAGCATCGGCAGCGCACCCTGGGGATTGACCGGAGGCGGTCGAGCCCCGATCAAGGAGGCAGGTGTTTTTTTTGAAGAGGTATATTTTACGTCGACCGCCCGGGCGGGCCAAAACAGCGCCAAATCCGCACTCAGGCTGACACGCCATCCATCGGGCTGGTCTCCATTGTTCCCGCGGCAATCCCCTTCGCGCACTGAGGGATAGCCGGTTTGCCGCCGTATCCTGATTCTGATCAACGCGAGCCCATCTTGAAATACACCGACCTGCGGGATTTCATCGCCCAACTTGAACGCACCGGCGAACTGCGCCGCATTGCCCTGCCGGTCTCGCCACAGTTCGACATGACCGAAATCGCCGACCGGGTTTTGCGGGCGCAGGGGCCCGCGCTTCTTTTCGAGCGGCCCCAACAGGGCGAGCGCTCGTGGCGTATCCCGGTGCTCGCCAACCTGTTCGGCACGCCCTACCGGGTCGCACTCGGCATGGGCGAATCGTCCACCGAGGCCCTGCGCGAGGTGGGCAAATTGCTGGCTGCGCTCAAGGAGCCCGAACCGCCTAAGGGCCTGCGCGATGCCTGGGAGAAGCTGCCGCTCCTGCGGCATGCGCTCACCATGAGCCCGCGCGAGGTTTCGAGCGCACCCTGCCAGCAGCAGGTCTTTGAAGGGCGAGAGGTCGATCTCGAGTCGCTGCCCATCCAGACCTGCTGGCCTGGCGACGCCGCGCCGCTCATCACCTGGGGGCTGGTGGTCACACGCGGCCCGGGCAAACCGCGCCAGAACCTCGGCATCTATCGCCAGCAGGTGCTGTCGCGCAACCAGACCATCATGCGCTGGCTCGCGCACCGCGGCGGCGCGCTTGATTTCCGCGACCACGCAATCGCCCAGCCCGGTGTGCCCTTCCCCTTGGCGGTGGCGCTGGGCGCCGATCCGGCCACCATCCTGGGCGCGGTCACGCCAGTCCCCGACACGCTCTCCGAATATCAGTTTGCGGGGCTGCTGCGCGGCGGCCGCACCGAGATCGTCCGCTGCATGGGGAGCGATCTGCGGGTGCCCGCCACCGCCGAGATCGTCCTTGAAGGCAGTCTGCGGCCCGACCCTGACGGCACGCTCACGCGCGCGCACGCCAACCGCCTCGGTTGGCGAGGCGAATTACCCGCCGCTGCGCTGACCGGCTGGGAAATGGCGCTGGAGGGCCCGTTTGGCGATCACACCGGCTACTACAACGAACAGGACTGGTTCCCGGTCTTCACAATCGATCGAATCACCCAGCGACGCGAACCGATCTACCACAGCACCTACACCGGCAAGCCCCCCGATGAGCCAGCCATCCTGGGGGTGGCGCTGAACGAGGTGTTCGTGCCCATCCTGTGCCGGCAATTCACCGAGATCGTCGACTTCTATCTGCCGCCAGAGGGCTGTTCATACCGGCTCGCAGTGGTGTCGATGCGCAAGCAGTACCCGGGTCACGCCAAGCGCGTGATGTTTGGCATCTGGAGTTTTTTGCGTCAGTTCATGTACACCAAGACCATCATCGTGGTCGACGACGACGTGAACGTGCGCGACTGGAAGGAAGTGATCTGGGCGCTCACCACCCGCGTTGACCCGGCGCGCGACACCACGCTGGTCGAGAACACGCCGATCGATTATCTCGATTTCGCCTCGCCGGTCTCGGGGCTGGGCTCAAAGATGGGCATCGATGCCACCAACAAGTGGCCGGGCGAGACCACCCGGGAGTGGGGGCGACCCATTGTGATGGATGCCGCAGTCAAAGCCCGGGTCGATTCGCTGTGGGGGCAACTCGGGCTCTGAGCAACGGGCGCCGACAGGCGCCCCGTCAGCCGTTGTCGTAGACCCAGCGCAGGAAGGTATCCTGCGCCGGCTGCGCGCCCAGGATCTTCTCGCCATTGATGATCATCACCACGGCATAGCGCCGGCCGGAGGCCGCATCCACATAGCCGGCAATCGACTTCACATCGCGCAGGCTCCCGGTCTTGATCCAGGCGCGGCCCGCGAGCGGGTGTCGCTGCAGTCGCGCTCGCATGGTGCCGTCGATGCCCACCTGTGGCAGCGTGAGACGAAACAAGTCTGCATGCGGGTTGCCGGCCGCATGAACCAGCAGCCGGGCGAGGCTCGCCGCACTGATCCGCTCCTCGCGCGAGAGCCCCGAGCCATTGTCGATCACCAGCTCCGGAAAATGCAGGCCGCGGCTGTCGAGCCAGCGCTGCACCATCTCGCGCATGCGCAGCGGTGAAGCAGGCTGAGCGGGCGTTGCGCTTGCCCCGAGCAGCACCTGACGGGTCATCACGTTGTTGCTGAACTTGTTGATGTCT
>RFXC01000195.1 GCA_009921765.1 Betaproteobacteria bacterium
TGACCAGCACCGAGGCAAGGCCCACCTCGAAGAGCACGCGTTTGCGCTGCGCGAGCGCGCGCACGACCAGTCGAAGCGGGCCCGCCCGGACAGCCGGCTCGCCGGCCTCGGAGAGCGCGATCCAGCAGGCTGGCGCAGCGCCGCAGCGCGCACGGTCGACATCCTCCACCCTGCCGTCGCTGGTTTCCAGCCCAAGCCGCTCACCCCGGAGCCAACGCGCGACCCGCCAACGGCCTTCGCAAAGAACGAGTGCCGGAAAGTGTTGCGCGAGCAGGGTCTGAACCGGCACAACGGAAACTTCAGCAGCCGCATCGAACGGCCCCATCCAGCGGCGGAGGGCCTCGCCCAGCGACCGCATTTGCGAGGCAGCGTCCGCAACGGCTGGCGACTTGCGAAACGCTTCCGTCCAGGCCTGCTCAGCCGCCCCCTGCGATAGCGACATGCCCTGCACCGCCAGCAGCCGGCGAAGCAGCATGACCGAAGGCATCTCCCAGACATGATCAGGACCGGCAGTCATGGTTGCCCCGCAGACAGTCTCTCAAGCCCGCCCGTACCACCTTGAATTCGAAGGGCGACTTCAAGCAGTCCGGCATCAATCTGTGCCCTTGCCAGCCTTGCGTCAAACAGTTCGCGCTCTGCGTTCAACACATCCAGCCAGCTTCGACGACCCGCATCGAACTGGCGAAGAAACGATTCCACAGTTTCAGCCGATGACGCCACCAGCCCGTCGATCGCGGTCTGCTGCTCGACCAGCGTCGCGCGTTGAACCCAAAGCGACGTCGCGACAAGTTCCAGTTCGCGACGTTGCGCATCGATCTCCGCGCGCAGCGCATCGACGCGCCCCAGCCGGGCAAGATACTCCGATTGCGCAGAGAGTCCCCCGCCGGATTGATAGTCCACCGCAAGAAGCGTGCGGGTGTCGTAGTGGTTGGTGAGAAGGCTTGGCGCACGCTCGGGGCATCGATCCGTTGCATCATGAGGGATTCGAGTTCAGCCCGCGCCTGGTTGACATTGGCCTGCAAGGCCGCAGCGCGCGCGCGCGCCTGCTCCAGACGCCCCTGCGCCAGACGGGTGTCGCCTCGCGCGGCCATCCCCCCATCGGCCCGACGGGTAATGAATTCGAGAAGTTCCTGCTGACGCGCCACATGCCGCAGGGCGAGTTCCACCTGCTGCAAGCCGGACAGCCAGCGGCCATGCGCAATTGCGGCGCGCTCAAGAAGCGTACGTCGCGTAGCGTCAATGCCCGACGTCGTGGCCTCGAGCGAGGCCTGTGCCGCATCGATTGCATGGTCAGTGCGGCCAAAGGTGTAGACCGGCTGCTGAATGCGGAGGCTGCCCGCTGCATTGACGCCCTCGCCTGCGGATGCCCCGACGGTCACCGACGGAAACCGTCCCCAGCGCGCGGTTTCGAGCTGCTGACGCGACACCTCCGCCTCGGCACGGGCGCGTTGCATCTGGGGATGCACCTGCGCAACCCTTGAAAGCACCCCTTGAAGCGCGAGCGGGAGCTCGCCCGCCTCCGCACGAGGCGAGGCAAGCGAAGACACCCCCAGGACGGCGATGGCGAGTCCGGCGGCAAATGCCCTCTTACGCACCGAAACCCGGCGCGCATGGAGTCTTTGGGGGAGAACGATCGCGATGCGTGCGTTCATAAGGGTGAGCCAGGCGTCTGGAGGCCGGTCCGGCCGCTCGAATCAGCCGGAAACGGGGTCGAAATCGAGTCTCGAACCTCCCAAAATCTTCGCATGGAATCGGGCTCCCGGAATTTCTGACTAATCCTTTCGAAACCGGGTGCGGCGACAATCGGGCGGTTTATCGATATCTTTCGCGCCGTGTCTGCTCCACCTCCCACTACCGACGCACTAGCCCTAGAGCGGCTGCGCCAGACCTTCGGCCACCCTGCGTTTCGAGGCAGTCAGGCCGAGATCGTACGGCATGTGGCCGAAGGCGGCGATGCCCTGGTGCTGATGCCCACTGGGGGCGGCAAATCGCTTTGCTATCAGTTGCCGGCGCTGCTGCGCGACGGGCTCACCATCGTGGTGTCGCCCCTGATCGCACTCATGCAGGATCAGGTCGCTGCGCTTCAGCAACTCGGCGTACGGGCCGGGGCGCTGCACTCCGGCCTGGGTGGCCGCGAGGCGTCGCAAACCCGCCGTGCCGCGCTGGGCGGTGCGCTGGATCTTCTTTACGTGGCGCCCGAACGGCTGCTCTCGGACGGTTTTCTCGACATGGTGGCCGGGGCGCGCATTGCACTGTTTGCCATCGACGAAGCGCACTGTGTCGCCCAGTGGGGGCATGATTTCCGGCCAGAGTATTTACAGCTTTCGGTGCTTGCGGAGCGATTTCCGGAGGTTCCCCGGATTGCGCTCACCGCCACCGCCGACCCGCAGACCCGGGCCGAAATCATCGAGCGACTGCGCCTCGACCGGGCCCGGGTGTTCGTATCGAGCTTTGATCGGCCCAACATCCGCTACATGATCGAGGATCGGGGCGACGGCCGCGCCCAGTTGCTCGACTTCATTCGCGGCTCGCACGAGGGCGAAAGCGGCATCGTGTACTGCCTGTCGCGCCGCAAGGTCGAGGAAACCGCCGACTGGCTGGCCGAACGGGGATTGCTGGCACTCCCCTACCACGCGGGCCTTGACGCCTCCACCCGCGCGCGGCACCAGCAACGGTTTCAGGAGGAGGACGGGGTCATCATTGTGGCCACGATCGCCTTTGGCATGGGGATTGACAAGCCCGATGTCCGTTTTGTCGCGCACCTTGATCTGCCCAAGAGCGTCGAGGGCTATTACCAGGAAACCGGGCGCGCCGGACGTGACGGCGAACCCGCGGACGCCTGGATGGTGTACGGCATGGCCGATGTGGTGCAGCAGCGCCGACTGATCGACGAGTCCGAGGCCGACGAGGCCTGGAAGCGCATCGCTGCGGCCAAACTCAACGCGCTGCTTGGCATCGCCGAAACCGCGGGTTGCCGCCGTGTGCCCCTGCTCGCGTATTTCGGCGAAGCGTCGGCGCCCTGCGGGCACTGCGACAACTGCCTCACCCCACCCCAGACCTGGGATGCCACCGAGGCGGCCAGAATGGCCCTGTCGGCGGTCTATCGGACCGGGCAAAGGTTCGGCGTCGTTCACCTCATTGAAGTGCTGCGCGGCCGCACCGGTGAACGGATGAGCCGCTGGCGCCACGATCAGTTGTCGGTATTCGGGATCGGCGCGATTCACGACGAGGCCACCTGGCGGGCGGTATTCCGACAACTGGTCGCGCTCGGTCTGGTCGAGGTCGATCACGAGGCCCACGGTGCGCTGAAACTTACCGAGTTGGCCCGCCCGGTCCTGCGGGGCGAGCAGACCCTGCTGCTCAGGCGGCCCCGCGTGACAGTGCGCGCAGCCCCGCGGCGGAAGGCCGCGCGCGGCGCAAGCCAAGGCAGCACAGGTCGCGAGCCGCCAGGGCGCACATCCGCGGCCTCGGGTACCGCCGACGCCCGACTCCTCGCCCTGCTCAAGGCCTGGCGCCTGGAACAGTCGCGAACTCAGCGCGTCCCGCCCTATATCGTGCTCAATGACGCCACGCTGCAGGCGCTTGCGCTCGAACAACCCGAGTCGCTGGCAGCACTCGCAGAGGTCCATGGCATCGGCGAGCGCAGGCTGGAAACCTATGGCGAGGCGCTACTGATACTGATCGCCGAATTCCGGCGTGACAATCGGTAGACTTCAGCCCCGCATGAAGACACTGCCACGCCCCGACACCCTCAGACAGCAGACCGCGCCGGGTCTGCTGCTCGAGCGCGCTCGCCACGACGGATCGACCATCGCCTGGCGATCCAAGCATCAGGGCCTTTATCGGGAGCGCAGCTGGCTCGACGCGGCACAGCGGGTTGCGCAGATCGCGGCAGGCCTCGCTCGGCTCGGGCTTGCGCGAGGCGAACGACTTGCGATCATGGGGGATGTCTGCGAGGAATGGGTGATTGCGGATCAGGCCGCCCAGGCGCTCGGCGCGGTCGTCTACGGCATCTATCCCACTGCTTCGATGCAGGAACTGGAATACCAGATGCGGGACGGCGGCGCCTCGATTTTCGTGGCCGAAGACCAGGAGTATCTGGACAAGGTCATGCCGCTTCTCGACCGACTGCCAGCGCTGCGGCACATCGTCATCATCGATGACAGCGCGCTGCTGGGCTTTGACCATCCGAAACTGGTTCGCTGGAAGCATCTGTCCAAGGACTCGCCGGAGGATGCGCTGGGCTGGCTCACCAGCCGCGTCAAGCAGATCAAGCCCGATGACCCGGCCTTCATCGTCTACACCTCGGGCACCACGGGTCATCCCAAAGGGGCGCTGGTCACGCACGGCCGGCACCTGGCGGGAGCGGCGAATCTCATCCTGCACTATCCCGAGCTGGCCAAGCCGCAGCGTACCGTCATCTATCTGCCGCTTTGCCATGTGCTGGGGCGAGACGTGGCCTGGACCCTGCCGCTTCTTGGGGGCGTGGTCCCACACTACGGCGAAGACCCGGAGGACCTGGCGAGCACATTCTTCGAGGTTGCGCCCACAGTGTTGATCACCGTGCCGCGCTATCTGCAGAAATTTGCAGCGGGCGTGCTGGTGGGCATCCGGAACACCCGGGGAATCAAGGCCCGGGCCTATGAACTCGCGATGAGCGCCGCGCGCATTCATGCGCGAGCGCGCTGGGCAGGCGAGCCCGGCCTCCTGGTGACAGCGGGCGCGGCCGCAGCGCGCACGCTGGTGCTGCGGCGGGTGCTCAACAAGATCGGGTTCGACAAGCTGGAGCTGGTGTTGTGCGGTGGCGCACCGCTTCCGGCCGATACGGCCGCCTTATGGCAAACCTGGGGCGTGGATGTCCGGGAAATTTACGGCCAGACCGAAGAGGCGGGGGCCATCATCACCGGCCAGCGAGGTCCCTTTCCGCGTCCGGGTGACGTGGGTGAACTCGCTGCAGGCTGGGAGATGAAGCTGGTGCCGGTGGATGACGAGGCCTCTGGCGAATCAACCCCCCGGTCGGTTGAGCGGGGCGAAATATGGCTTCGAGGCGATTGTCGCTTCGAGGGCTACTGGGGTCAGCCCGAGGCAAGCGCCGAGGTATTGCAGGCCGATGGGTGGCTGCGCACGGGTGACGTGGGCGAATTCGAGAACGGGCGGCTGAAGCTTGTAGACCGCGCGCGCGATTTCATCGTTACCGCAGGCGGCAAGACGCTCTCGCCCTCCACCATTGAAAACCTGCTTCGCGCAAGCCCCTATGTGGCCGAGGCAATTGTGATCGGGCATGCGCGCAAATATCTCACCGCACTGATCGAGATCGATTACGACACCGTATCGGATTGGGCGCGCGCGCAGAACATCGCCTACACCGGCTTTGCGAGCCTGGTTGAACATCCTCGGGTGGGGGAACTGATCGAGCGCGAAATCGGCCAGGCCAACAACCAGCTCGCGCGCGTTGAAACCATCAAGGCCTTTCGCATCCTTCCCAAGATGCTCGATCCTGAAACCGAGGGCGAACCGGTCACCCCCACGCGCAAGGTCAAGCGCAAGCAGATGGAGGCTAGGTTTCGCGATCTGATTGAATCCATGTACGGTGATGGCGAAGCGCGTCTGCTCGCCGAGGCCGCGGCGGGCATGCTGAAGTAACTTCGTTCGAATTCAACAAACCACAAGGGAGACTCATTCCATGAAGCGTCAGACACTTACGCTCCTGTCGGCGGCGCTGGTCGCCACGGCTGCATCCAGCGCGCATGCGCAAAATGCCTATGTAGTGGGTGTTACTGCTGCCATGACGGGGCCGGCCGCAGGCACCTATGCGCCAGTCATGGATGCGCTCAGGGCGTATATCGATCACGTGAATGGCAAAGGCGGGGTCAACGGACGGCCCATTCAACTGATCATCGCCGACGACCAGGGTGAGCCCTCGCGCGCCGCAGCCAACGCGAAAAAACTCCTGAACCAGGACCGCGTGGTGCTGCTCATCAACAGCAGCCTGTCCTCCACGTATGCGCCGGTGGTGGCCGATAGCAAACGCGCGGGCGTTCCGCTCCTGTTCGCAGGGTCCGCCTGCCCCAAGGAAACCTATCCGCCCGCAGATCCGCTCCAGTTCTGTTCCACCGCGTTCGGGGCGACCTTCGACTCGCGTGCAGCACTCGACTTCATCAAGAGCCAGGCCAAGGAGCCCGTGCGTCTGGGGCTCGCCGCGATGGCCATTCCGCTCTCGCGCGGCGAGATCGATTTCGCCGAAGGCCTGTCCAGGCAGGTGGGCATGACACCGGTTGACAAGCAGATCACCCCGCCCCCCACGCCCGACTACACACCCTTTGCCACCAAGCTGAAAGATGCCAACCCCAATTGGGTATGGGCCTGGTCGCCCTGGATTTCGCAGGTGCGCACGTTCGAGGCCATGCGTCGCCTGGGCTGGAACGGCCAGTATGTGGCCTGGGCGCACCTGAACGCGGAGGAGGATCTGGCGCGAATCAAGGATCCCGGACTGTTCGTAATCGGCAGCAACGCCTTCTTCAGCGACGACCTGCCCATTCACGCCGAGATCCGTGCGGTCACGCACCGCGCAAACCTCAAGCATCCCGTGAGCTTTCTCGCTGAAGGCTTCGTTGCGGGGCTGGTGATCGAGACCGCCATGAAGGGGGCGGCGCAGCCTACCGCGCAGGCCGTCACCGCCTCGATGAACAACCTCAAGGTTGATCTCAAGGGTCTGCGCGGTGGCCCGCTCGAGTGGACCAAGGACAACCACTTCCGCACCCGTCAGTACTACCGCGTGTGGCGCTGGGATAACTCCGCCGGTGCGGTGCGCCGGGTGCAGGACTGGGTAGCGGTCGACGTCAAGCAGTAAGCGGGCGCGCACCGGATGCAGACCCTCGTCAACATCGCGGTCCTCGCATCGATCTATGCGCTGATCGCCTGCGGGTATGTGGTCGTCTACCGGACCAGCAGGGTGCTGTCGCTCGCGCACGGCGAACTGATGATGCTGGGCGCCTTTGGCCTGTGGGTCACGATCGCGATGTTTGACGGTGTGCCGCTCGCCGCCGTGCTCGCTGCCCTGCTCCTTGCGGCAGTGGTGGGCGTGGTGGTGTATGCGGCACTCATGCGGCGCATGACAGGCGAGGCGGTGCTCGCGGCCGTGCTCGCCACCATCGCTCTCGGGATTCTGCTCCGGGGCCTCGCGGTACTCATCTGGGGCCCGAGCGAGCGACATCCGCTTGCGGCGCTGGGCTGGGACAACCCGGTTTTCGAATTGCCGGCTGGCGCCCGTATTTCGGCGATTGACGCATCCCTGGTCGGCGCAGCCGTCCTCTGCTATGCCGGGCTGTTTGTCTTTCTGCGATTTTCGCCGTGGGGCATCCGCATGCGCGCGGCGGGGCAAAGCCCGCTCCTCGCCGCACAGCGGGGCATCTCGCTTCATGTGATCTATGCGCTCGCCTGGAGTCTCGCCACGCTCACTGGCGGCACCGCCGGCATGCTGCTCGCGCTCAACACCGCGCTCGACCAGACCATGGTCGTGATCGGACTCAAGGCCTTTCCGGCGGCGCTGGTTGGCGGGCTCGACAGCCTGGCGGGCGCGATGCTGGGTGCGCTCATCATCGCCACCGCCGAGGTGCTGGTCATTCAGTTTGTGAGTCCGCTCCTTGCTGATGTGGTGCCCTTCATCGTGCTGCTCGCCATGTTGATTGTCCGCCCCTGGGGTCTCTTCGGCACGCGCGAAGAACTCGACCGCGTATAGACCCCGCCATGCCTCAGCCTCAAGCCAGCGGATATTTCCGCACCGACTACGCCGACGACTGGAAGCTGCTTCAAACCCGCGGGCAGCGTGGCTCGGCGGTTGCCTTCGCAGCGCTCGCCTGCCTCTTTCCATTTGTGGCATCGCCCTTTCTGCTCGACCTCGCCAACCAGGTGCTCATCGCGGCGGTGGGCGCGGTGGCGCTCATGCTGCTCACGGGTTATGCAGGACAGGTCTCGCTCGGGCATGCCGGGCTGATGGCCGCAGGCGCCTT
>RFXC01000196.1 GCA_009921765.1 Betaproteobacteria bacterium
TGATTGGTGCAAGCGGCATCGAGGCCACCGTATCGCTGGCTGGCCAGACCGCCGGCATCATCGACGGCCGACTCGGGCTGGTGGTGCCGCTGCCCGCGCCTGCGCTCAGCGCCTCGCCCGGCGGCTCGCCGGTAGACGAGGGGATTGCCGGCATCAACGACAACAACCCCGCAACCAAGTACCTGAACTATGCGGGCCCGGGCACCGGCTTTACCACCGCGCTGCCCCAGGCCAAGGCGCTCAACTCGCTGCTCCTCACCAGCCGTACCAACGACGACATCTGGCAGTGGGATCCGAAGACCTGGGAGGTCTGGGGATCGAACAACAGCGTTGACTGGGGCGATACCAGCTGGACCAAACTGGGTGCGGGCGACACGCTGCTGGGTGATGCGCGCGGATCGCAGAGCGTGGTGAGCTTTGCGAACGACACGCCCTACCGCTTCTACAAGGTGGTGTTCCCCACCACCAAGGGCATCTCGCAGGGCAAGGCCTATATGCACCTTGCCGAGGCGCTGCTCTTTGCGGCGCCCGCGGGCACGGTGAACGGCTCACCAGGATCGTCGCCGAACAATGAACTGGTCGGCAACGTGATCGATGGCAACCCGGCCACCAAGTATCTGAACACCACCGGACCGGGATCGGGCTTCACGTTCACGCTCCCGACGGAGCAGGTGCTGGATGCCCTCTCGCTCACCACGCGCACCAACGACAACATCTGGCAGTGGGATCCCAAGACCTGGCAGGTCTGGGGCTCGAATGACAGCGCGGTCTGGGACGCCACCACCTGGACGCAACTGGGTGAGGGTGCAACGGGTCTGGCCAACGGGCGCGGCGCATCCAGCGTGGTCGCCTTCAACAACACCACGGCATACAAGTTCTATAAGGTGGTCTTCCCGACCACGAAGGGCGTGTTCACCGGCAAGAGCTACATGCATGTTGCCGATGCCAAGCTCTTCAAGCGGCCGCCGGCGGGCGCCACCGGCACGCTGCCGGGCGAGGGCTTTGCGTTCACGCTCGATGCGACCGCCAAGGTACCGATTCCGTTCATCAACGAATCGCTCTATGGCGATATCTCGATTGGCGCGAACTTCACCGGTGCGCCGGTTGATCAAGCCGTCAAGGTATCGGGTCAGACGATCGACGTGTCGTTCAAAGCCGATGGCGAGACCCGCTTTGCCCTCAGCAACCTCGACGGCTCGCTGGGTGGCCAGATCGGCGGCGCGCTGCGCACGATCGCGAGCCAGATGAGCGGCTTGCGCTCGGATCTGATTAACGCCGAGCCGCTTCCGATCATCAACCAGACGCTTGACGAGATTCTGAACATCTCGCCCTACCTGCGGGTGGGTGACGATGTGCTGGCCTATCTCAACAAGCCGGCGTCGTTCTTCGGCGTGAAGGGCGTGCCCACCGTGCGGGGCCTGCAGGCCTATCTCGAGTGGGCCAATTCCGACCGGGCGGGTCCCACGGTCACGGCCGTCACCGCGTCGTCAACGCGTTCTCCGAACGGCGAGGGCGCAGCCGCCGCGATCGACGGTTCGCCCTCATCGAAATATCTGAACTACGGCAAGGAAGGCTCCGGCCTGGTGATGACCTTGTCCGAGGCGGCGATCGTCGACTCGATTTCGCTCACCACCGCTAGCGACAATCCCGAACGCGACCCGCTCGAGATATCGATTTATGCCTCGAACAGCGCGACCGCGCCCGCCTGGGGCTCGACCGGCTGGGTCGAGATTGCGACCGATGTGGAAACCGGACTCACCACCGCCCGGAACGCCTCGCGCTCGGTCAACTTTGCCAACACCACCCGCTATCAGCACTACAAGATCGTCTTCACCAAGCTGCGGGACACGTTCAGGGCCAACAGCGTGCAGGTGGCCGAGATCAACCCGTTCCCGCAGAAGGGCCTGGTGTTCAATCTCGATGACAAGGGCTTGAAGTTCGGACTGAAGGCTGCCATTGGCGCGAAGGTTGAAGACCTGAAGCTTGATATCGGCTCGCAGCTGGGCGGTATCGGTCTCGAGTTGGAAGGCGACCTGCTGTTCGATGCGAATTTCTCGGCGGCGCTCGACTTCGATCTCAACATCGGCTGGTCCAAGGGCTTCTCCGCTTCGTTCAACCTGAACGATCTGAGCTTCTCGGGCGCGCTGTCCGCGCGCGACGTGGTGTTGAAGGCGAGCCTGGGACCGATTGCGCTCAGCATTGGCCGCGAGGGCGATGCCGAGCCCGCCCAGCGCGACGCGCAGGGCAATATCACCAAACCGGCGGTCCCCTGGGCGCGCGGGCTGCTCGATGCGGCAATCGGTGGTCGGATGGCTTGGCAGAACGGCGTGTTCACGCTCAAGCCCACCGCCAGCCGCTTCAACCTGGAGCTGCCGCTCTATGCGTCGGTGGCGGGCTTTGATCTGGTTGCCTCCGGCAGCGCTGTGCCCACGGCCAAGCTGACGGGTGACCCGCTCGCCGGCAAGTTCGACTTCAAGACCGAGAACTTCGACCAGCTGAGCAATATCAGCCGGATGTCGATCACCGACCTGTTGCTCGCGCTGCCGGGCATCCTGTCGTATCTGGAGAGCGTAAGCGCCGAGAGCCTCGGGATCGGCGATTTGCCGTTCGTGTCGCAGGGCGTGGATCAGCTGCTCGATCTGGCGGGCGTCTTCAAGCGCACGGTGGTCGACAAGGTCGACACCTATCGTCCGATCAAGCTCTGGACTGCGGCAGCGAACGAGAGGGCCGCGGCAAGTGGCACAGCCTCAATACCGAATGGCGTTCGGTCAACGCTGGTGGGCAGCGCCGGCCAGTTCGCCAAATCGATGGCCGGTTACTGGATCACGCTGTCGGGTGCGAATGGTGGCTGGCTCACCCCCACGCAGATCGTGTCGGTGTCGGCTGACGGCTCCACACTCACGTTGCGGGACTCCTACTCGACTGGCCGCACCGGTGTTCAGTACAAGGTGCATGAGCGGCGCGAAAATATCCGCACCATTGACGAGTTCGTTGCCGCGTTCAACGAGGCCTTCAAAGACTCGCGGATTCTTGGAACGATCACCTACAACGCCGAAACCGGCGATCTGCGGATTCCGCTGCGGCTGCGCGAGCGGCTGGTTGGAATCGATACACCGATCGACCTGGGCTTTGGCGAAGATCAGCCGATCAGCCTCAGCACCTCCGCGCACGGCAAACTCGATGTCGATGTGGATGCGGGCTTTGACCTGATTCTGGCGCTGGGCGGCGAGCGCTTCCAGATTGCGCTCGACGACGTGCGTGCGAATGCCGATGTCTTGCTGGATGTGTCCGATCTCGAGGTCACCGCGAAGCTGGGCTTCGTTGGGCTCAAGGCGGGCGGCGCCGGCACCGGCACCGGGGTGCGGCTGGATGCCGGCGTGCACTTCGCGCTTGATCGCGATCCGTCGAAGCAGACTGCGGGCGATTCGCGCTTTACGCTTACCGAACTCGCCTCGAGCGAGGCGCTCAATGCGATCCGCTTCAATGTTGACGGCGATGCGCGCGCGAGCATCCGCGGGCTCTCGCTGGTCGGTGGCAAGGACGCGAGCTTCTCGATCGCGCCAGACCTTGAACTGGCGCTGATCGTCCCCGACCTGTCGCGTTTTGGCGAGGTGAAGCTGGTCCAATCGACACCGACCCTGCTGTCGCGCTTTGACGGTGCGGGTAAGCTCGAGCGCAAGCAGACCACCGAACTCCCGCTTTCGGGCCAGTTCAAGGCGGGCGACGTGCTGCGCCTCGGTGATGTATCGGCAGCCGATATCGTCTACAAGGTGACCGCGGCCGACGTGGCGGCCGCCTCCGCCGAGACGCCCCTTGCTGCGGTATTGGCGGGCAGGCTGGCAACCGCGGTTGCTGCCGCGCAAGGCGCACGCGTCACGGCAGTGGCCGATGGCGCGATGCTGCGCCTGACCTCGACCGTGTTGGGTAGTGCCGGCGGTTTCAACGTCACGCCGACGGTCGTGCGGACGGTAGGCAGCACCGGCGTGATCGGTGAGCGCAATGTCGGATTCGACCGCGCAGCCGCGCTCACGGGCGGTCTGATCGGCGCGAGCGACGTGGTGGTCGCGCTGCCCGATGTGGGCTCGCTCTTTGATCTCAGCCGCCTTACCTTTGCCGACATCGTTTCGGGTCTGCGCTTTGCGCTCTCGACGATCGACGATGTCGTGGGCGAGCAGCCGTTCTACAACCAGACGCTCCCGATCCTTGACCGTTCGCTCGGCGAACTGCTGGACCTGGGCGATGTGTTCCTGGGCCGAATCGAAGCCGCCGGCAACACGCCGGCTGCGGCGCTCGACGCGGTCGAGGCCATCATCGAGGAAGCGCTTGGCATCAGCCCCGATCTCTTCGACCTCACGCTGGGTGCCACGCAGCTCATCATTGATGTGAACCTCGAGGCCGCTTACTCGGCCGATTTCGCGCTCAACCTGAAACTTGCCGACCTGATCGGCATGGCGCTGCCCAATGTCGCGATCCCCGATGCGCTCTACAAGCTGGTCGACAGCTCCGGCGAGGCGAAGATCGCCCTGAAGGTGGGTGCGGCACTTGACCTGCAGGTCGGTATCGGTCTGCCGGGCACGTCGGCGCCAGCGGTTGAATTGATCGACTACGATCCGGCGACCGGCAAGGGTACGCGCGTGAAGCTGGATGCGCGCCTGGTGGCCGACGACATCGACCTGCGACTGAAGGCCGGGCCGTTCGATATCGGAATCGACAGTGGCCGGGTGGTGTTCGATGCCGACGGCAGGCTGGCCGAGGCTGCGCCTGCAACAGCAGCGGCCCCGGAAGAAGGCGCTGCGCCCGAAGCGGCCGCAGCGGCGCAGGCCGCCACCGAAAGCGTGGTCGTCGACGCGCCCGCGTCGCTCACCGTATCGCTCAAGAACGGCGCCCCCGAGATCGTTGCCGAGGGCGGGTTCTCGATCAATCTGCCGCTCACCTTCGTGGTGGGTTCGCGCACGATCAAGCTGGGTGAGCTTTCGATTGGCACCAATCCGGCTTACGGCAACCGCGGGCTCGAGGCCTTCGTCCGCGAGGTCGCCAACAACTCCGCCTTCCCGAGGCTGGAGGTCAATGGCAAGGTTGAAAGCGCGCTGCAGGTCAAGCTGCCCGACTTCGATGTGTTCAATGCCAAGCCGCCGTCATTGCTCGAGGTGCTCTACGACCCGACACCGGTGCTCGATGGCGTCGACTTCGCGCTCGGCTCGGTGCAGGATGTATTCGAGAACACGCTGGTTGCGAATCTGCCGCTGATTGGCGACAAGCTCTCGCAGCTGGGCGGAATGATTGCAGAGCTTCGGAACGGGCTGCTCGGCGACCTGCGGGCGCGCCTGAGCGAGCCGGGCAAGACCGTCGAAATCATGCGGACCACGCTCTACCAGGTGTTCGGTGAGCGGCTTGGCATTCTGCGCGATGCCAACGGCGACAAGCTGGTGACGCTCAGCGATATCTCGATCGATTTCTACGATATTGAAGGCAAGCGACTTGCCGCCTGGGTGCCCGGCGCCGAGATGCCGCGCGAGGCCGATTCGATCCGTATCGATATGGATCTCGGCGGCCGCGTGCTGGGCACCGGCATCGACATCCCATTGGATCTCAACCTGCCAGGCTTTGAGCTGAAGGTCGACGGTGGCTTCGCGCTCGAGTTGCAGTGGGCTTACGACTTTGGTTTCGGCCTGTCGGTGGCTGATGGCTTCTTCCTCAGCACCAATGCCGACGCGACACCCGAACTCCGTCTGGATGCCCTCGCCTATCTGGATGGTTCGCCCAAGGATCCGACCGTCATTACACCGTTTGCCGGCAGCGGCAAATTGCTGTTCTTCAGCGCGGCCGTCACCGACCGCGACCTGGATCCCGACGCCGCGGGCTTCCAGCCGAGCGGGTTGCGCGCGCAGCTGGGCATCGACATCAAGGGCAACGTGAAGCAAAGCCGCCTCACCTTGTCGGATCTGATGTCCAACCCGTCGGCCGTGCTGGGCGTGACCTTCACTGCCGATGCCGACATGCGCCTGGGCGTGGAGCTCTCGGCGCTGGGGCTGCCCGCGTTGAAGGCCGATCTGGTGGTGGGCTGGGACTGGAGCCTCGCCGACAAGGCGCTGCGCTTCCCGACCATCGCGATCGAGAATCTGCGCCTGGACTTCCGCTCGGCGGTGACCGACTTCCTGCTGCCGATTGCCAACACGATTGCCGATACGGTTTCACCGTTCCGCGACATCGTGTATGCGCTCACCCAGCCGGTGCCGGGCATGGAGCTCTTCACCGATACACCACGCAAGGCATTGGGGCTTGCCCCCGATCCGACGCTGCGCGGCCTGATCGATGTCATCAACGAACTGGTGAGAAAGACTCGCCCGTCGCTCAATCTGCCGCGGATCAACTGGGCCTTCCTCGACGCGGTCAAGTTCGCGCTCGACATGCCCGACCAGATCCGCACGCTCCTGTCGCTGGGCGCCGGCCTGCCGCTCGGCAGCATCTATGGCCTTGGAACCTCCGACGTACGGTTTGTGTCCAACTTCAAGATGCCGGATGCGGGCAGCAAGGACAACGCCGTCTTCAGCGCGATCTCGTCGCTGTCCGCGCTCGCCGTGGGCAGCACTGTCACAGCCAAGGAGAGCAGCGGCCTGCAGTTCATGCCCTATCTGCTCGACATCGGCAACTGGGCGAAGATTTTCTCGGGCGGCAACGCCACGCTCTTCACCTATGAGCTGCCGATCCTGGAATTCGAGATGGTGTTCGAGCAGATGCTTGCGCCCATCCCCATTCCGTTCCCGCCGCTTTCCTGGCTTTCGATCAACGTCGGCGCAATCGGCCGCGCGCGCGCCTACATCGACCTGTCGTTTGGTGTGGACACCTACGGCGTGCAGAAGGCGCTCCAGACCGGCAACCTGTTCGACGTGGCCGACAGCTTCTACATCAACGACTGGACGCTCCCCACCATCCGCAACGGCGCCATCGTGGCCGGCACGGGCGGCAAGGAGAAGCCCGAGTTCGGCATCGATCTCGAGATCGGCTTGCTGGGCGGTGTTGGTATCACGGGCGTGGTGTCGGGCGGCATTGGCGGCTCGATCACGATGAAGGTCGACGCCGATCTGAACGATATCAAGCGCGGTACCGTGGTCCGTGACGAAAACGGCCAGGTGTCGAGCGTGAGCTACAAGGGTGACGGGCGCATCCGGCTGTCCGAGGTCGCGACGATGATGCTGTATCCGGGCGTCATTCCGTTCACCAACATCAGCACCGGCATTCCTGGCGGGCCGCTCAACCTGTTCGATCTCACCTTCCGGGGCGGCATCAGCCCCTATATCTGGATCGACACGATTGCGACCGGCACGATGGCTTTCAAGCTGTTCACCATCTGGCTGCCCTCGGTCACGATGGAGGCGCCCACCGTCAAGCCGACGCTGGCGCAAATGAACAACGGCGTCCTCACGCTCAACGCCGGCCCGCGTGCGGCCGATCGCCTGTGGGTCAATACCGCCGATGGCGGCGAGAAGTTCATCCTGAGTGGCACGGGCGGCGGCGTGATCGACGTCGAGTTCGACAGCTTTGTGGTTCGCTACTCCGGCGTGAGCAAGGTGGTGGTCGACCTGGGCGAGGGCGACGACACGTTCGATGCAACGCGCCTGCTGGACAAGACCGTCACCTTCGATGTTCGCGGTGGCGATGGCGACGACACGATCCTCTTCGGAACCGGTGGTGGTACCGCGGTCGATCTCACCGGTTCGAACCAGCTGGATGCAAGCCGCAGCCAGGTGCCGGTCACCCTGGTGGGTGGTGCGGGCGACGACACCTTGACGGGTGGTCTGGCTGACGACGTTCTGCTGGGCGGACTGGGTACCAACACATTGGGCGGTGGCGCGGGCGACGACACCTTGACGGGTGGTCTGGCTGACGACGTTCTGC
>RFXC01000197.1 GCA_009921765.1 Betaproteobacteria bacterium
GTACGTCACTTGATGCCGAGCGTTCACCCAAAGCGCAGCTGATCGGACAGATACTGGATACCCTGCGTTTCCAGGGCTGGACTTTTTGTATCAGCGAACTGAGAGCACCCTGGGCGTTCAAGCTCCCTGGCGATCGTCTGGCCGCGCTCCATGCGGTGCTTGAGGGGGAGTGTGTCGTTCATCTCGCCGGTCAAGAGAATTACGTTCGGCTTGTTGCTGGAGACATCGTTCTGCTGCCCCGCGACAACGTTCACGCGGTCGCAGACCGTCCGGGCAGAGCAGCTGTTCCAGTTGAGGCGGTGGCTGCTATTGACCGGCGTGACCGTATCGCGACGACCTTTACCCACGACGGCGGGGGAGCGCGTACGCGCTTGCTGACGGCGAGTTTCATCAGCGACGCAGCAATCGCCAAGGCCATCGTATCGGCACCCCCGGCCATGGTGGTGTTGCGCCATGGCAGTTCAGGCAGTGATCGCATCTCGGCCATGCTTACCCTGATCAGGCAGGAAGCATCGCAGGCCGGAGGCGTGTCATCGGCTGTGCTGCGTCGAGCCGCCGAGATCCTTTTCATTCAGACCTTACATCGGGCCTTGATGGATGTCCAAGCCGACAGCGGTTGGCTGGCCGCCGCGGCAGACGAACGATTGACGGGTGCCTTGATTGCCATGCACACGCGACCTGAGCATCGCTGGACGCTGGCTGAATTGTCAGAACTCGCCCACCTTTCCCGAACTGCTTTTTTCAATCGATTTCAGGCACACCTTGGGCAAACTCCAGGTGAGTATCTGCAATGGTGGCGTTTGCAATTGGCCGCCCAGAGGCTGAGGGAGACGCGAGAAAGTGTCGGCGAGATCGCGATGACTGTTGGCTATGAAAGTGCTTCAGCATTTGCGCGTGCCTTTAAGCGAGCGACAGGGCATTCGCCTAACGACTTTCGATCCGCTGCCGAAAAAATTGAGCTACCTAGAGTCAAACCTAATCGTTGAACAGCCATCTGGTGGGAATGAATTGTCCTTCATGCCGAACACGTGGGGCACTTTCCTCATGCAGGCGATTCTTCGCGACGGCGTGAGGAAGGGCTGGTATCAGGGACATCGCCTGACAAGATCCGGTCCGGGCGGACTGCTGCCAAACTCGGGCACGGTTCCAGATCATCAACCGCTCATTCGAATAGGGCCATGACACGGCTGAGTCGTGGCGCCCCAGGTACCGCGTCCAACCGATCCGATCGCGGGCGGCGCCATTAGGCTCGGTGCTGACATTGCGGTACGGTCAGCCGCGGCGCCGTTTCTACCCTGGAGTCGCTAGGTAGGGCGAACGCTCCTTCCCAACCGTCCGCACGCCTGTACTTTTATCGAGGGCCAATCGTTGGTCTGCTCAAGCTGCTTGAAATTTCAGTGCCTTGATGCCTGAGAGCGACTTGCTGGCCTTCACAGCCGCCCGCGCTTGCCAGAGATCGTAGGCAGCCTGCTGCGCCAGCCACACTTCAGCCGCCCCGCCATGGTCGCGCCCCAACCAACGTTCGATACGTAGCGCCATCGCGGGGCTGATCGCCGCTCGCCCATTGAGTACCTTGGACAAAGTCGTCCGGTCGACGCCCAACTGGGCGGCCGCTTCGCTGACCTGCAGATTCAAGGCGGGCAGGATGTCGTCCCGCAGAGTGAGGCCTGGGTGTGGGGGATTGAACATCGAACTCATGGTCACCTCAGTGGTCATCCTGGTAGTCCACCAGGATGGCATCGCCGTTTTCAAACGCAAAAGTCAGACGCCAGTTGCCGGGAGCGGATCTGCGTCCGTGGTGATGCGCCGATGGCCCAGTACGATGTTTTCCCAACCCAAGCCACAGCGCTGCGGCTGGCATCCCATGCGTGGTGGTGATTCAGAGCGGCCTGCTCGACGCTCTTGCAACGCGGCTGACCATGCCACTGGCCGGACTCGATGCGGCAATCAAGGTGCCCACGGCCCTGCGCCCTGTCATTGTGGTCAAAGGCAAGCGCCTTCATGCACTTGCGCACTACGATGCGCCGCTACCCGCCAAAACTTTGCGGCGAGCAGTCGACAACGTGTCAGCGCAGGCCAGCGCATTGGTGTCCGCCGTGGATTCGGTGATGTCAGGAAACGACGGGTCTGGAAACTGAGCGAGTTATCCATACGGTGCCGTATGCGCAGTTGCGTTTATGGGTATGTTTCGTTCAGGCCGAGGTCCAGAAATTCGAACAGCTGATGGACTGCGCTAGGCTGCAGGCGCACGCTGCGCTCTGCTAGCCGCTCATGCGATCGGATGATCACCCTCGCGGGTAGTGGGTTTATCCTGAGTTGGTCACAAGACTGCGCTTCGCGCCCGTTGACCGGTTCAGGCGCGACAATTATTCGCTACGGTGATCAATTTCAGGGAGTGGATGTTCCCCTGCCATGAATCTCTCTCTGATTCCATCGCTGTTTTTCTTTTTCGGCTTGCTGTCGTTCGTGTATGCCGCGGCATTGCATTACTACCTGCGGCACACCGATCCGCGCGTTGTCCTCCACTGGAGCCTGGGCGCTCTGGTATGGGGTGTTGCCGTCACGCTGACTGTTTTCAGGACCGAGCTTCCGCTTCTGCTTTCCTATTTCCTGGCCAATGCAATTGCTTTCAGCGCGAATATCGAACTGAATCGAGCCTTGTGGGTCATGGGCCAGGACGACCGGGGCTCCCCGGTTCGTCGTCACATGGATCCTTTCTACTTCCTCACCTATCTGGGCCTGCTGTATGCGATCGAATGGTATGCGCCGGCAGAATGGCGCAGCGTAGGCAAGACCGGGTTTGTGTCGATCGTGATGGTGGTGTTGTCCCTTGAGGGGGCGCGCTACTGTTTTCGTATTTCAGGCAAGTACGCACTCGAACTCGGTCGCTACTTTGGGTATCTCTATCTGATCGTGGCCGGGCTGTGGGGGAGCAGGGTGGCTGTTGCCGTCGTCGGACAGGGTGTAAATGCCTTTGATCCCACGCCCTTGAACACTGCGATTTTCCTGACGATTTTCGTAACAGGGATCATGAAGTACCTGATGTTTCCGATGCTTCTGCTGAAGAAATCTGAAAACGAGAAGCAGGAGCAACTCAAGAAAACCCTGGCCAAGGTCAACAGGACAGTCACCTCGGGCGCATTATCTGCATCGATTGCCCACGAGTTGAACCAGCCGCTGGCGTCCATTCGAATCAACGGGCAGGTACTTCGAAAAATACTGGCTAATCAGAACGTTGAAACAATCGCGCTCGATCAGGGCGAGCTGAAGATTATCGTCGACGAGATCCTCAGCGAGAACGAGCGTGCGGCAAAAATCATCGAGTCGCTGCGTGCCATCTTCTCTCAGGGCAGGGACAGTCGAATCGAAGTCGATTTGGCCCACTTGATCCAGAAACTTCTGGATCAGGCGAAGCCGGAGCTCGAGAAAGGCGGTATCAAGCTTGAAGTTGACTTCGCCGAAAACCTTTCGGTGGTGGTGCCGGAAGACGAATTCCGGCAGGTCATCATGAACATGCTGTTCAACAGCATGCAGGCACTGAACGAGGTGCACGACTCACGACAGAAAATCATCTCTATCCGAACCTGGGCGGAAGGTCGAAACGGAGTCGTGGACATCTCCGACAACGGGCCTGGCGTTCCCAAGGAAATTGAGGATCTCTTGTTCAACATTCTCACCACCAGCAAGGATTCAGGAATGGGCCTGGGGCTCTGGCTTTGCAAGTACATCATCGAACGTCATGACGGTTCGATCGCGCACGCGCTCGCCCGGCTAGGGGGGGCCACCTTCGTGATCAGGCTGCCGCAGGCGCGACCTCAGCCCATCGGCACTGGTGCCCTCGCCTGAAAACAACGAGACCGAGCCCGTGAATCGCCCGCCGTCATCGGAGCCCACCCGACAGGGTAAACACGTCTACATCATCGACGATGACGAACCTGTCCGAATGGCGCTCACCCGAGCGCTTGCCAGAGCGGGGTACGACGTCCACCAGTTCGATGGTGCACAGGCTTTCATGGAGCGCGCAGTCGTGTTCCGCCCTGCAGTGCTCCTGATCGACATGCAGATGCCCGGTGTCAACGGCGTCCAGTTGCAGGCTCACCTCCAGGCTGACGGCTGGACTGTGCCGGTTATTTTCATTACCGGCGCCAGTACCTTGTCGCAGGGCATCACTGCGATGAAACAGGGCGCGCTGGACCTGTTGGTCAAGCCCTTTGACCTCGACGAGCTCACGAACCTGATCGAGGCCGCTTTTACACGGGACTCGCTGCAGTTACAGACCCTGGCTCGGCAGCAACGGTGTGCGAGGCAGCTCGATGTGCTCAAGCAGCGCGAGAAAGATGCGTTCTTCTGCCTCGCGAGAGGTTACTCGTACAGCGAGATGATGAACGAGATGGGTATCTCGCTGCCTACGGCCAAGCAGTACCGGGCGGCCGTCATGCGCAAGATGAAGTTCGGAAGTCTGGCTGAGTTGATCGTGTTCCACGATGCTTTGACGGCCGCGGAACGCTGAATCTGCGAGCTCTTTTAGCTCCATCGCCGACCGACCGCAAGGTCGGTTTTTTTTATTCTTTTTCAGAGGCGCCCGATCATCCTATCGGATGACTTTTGCAGGGAGGGATCTCTAGATAATCGATTTTCCACTTGCTCGCCCTGAAGTCAGACATGTCAAACATCACCCGGATGAAGATCCAGCTCATTGCGCTGCTCAAAAACAGGTCGAGCGACGCAAGAACCTTCGAACTGACAGCGGGGATGGGGGATGGCGGTCAGGCGCTTCGCATACCGGCGGAGGCTGGAGCGCGGTATGAGTTGCTTGATCCGGTCAAGCGCCAGGGCCCGCGGGGCGTTCGAGCCAAACGGAACGGTCGAGATCTCGAGATCTTTCTTGAAGGTTCAGTCAAAGCCGATGCCGTTATCGAGGGCTACTACGATGACGCCATCATCGCTACACCAGCAGACAGCCTGACCGGTCTCACCGCCCGGGGCGACGTCGGCGTCTATGCAATTGATGAGGTATTTCGGCCAGCCCTCAGCACGCTGACGGGCGATGTCACTCCAATTGTTTTGCGCGAAGGCCCTTCTGGCTGGGTGCCTTCGTGGGACTGGGGCGTGGCGGGTGGCCTCGGTGGGTTCGGGGTTCATCTGCTGAAAGGTTTGGTCGCATCAGCACCGGCCGTTGGCGACCTCACCATCGCTGGCAGTGTCACCGCAGGCCCTGTTAGCGGCGGAGTGATGCTCTACGCCTATGACGCGCAGGGTACGCTGTTGGGTGCGGCGGCCATCCAGAGTGACGGTACATTCAAAATCGCCGTTCAAGGCCGCGGCGACTACCGCGGCGCGATCTTGCTGAAGGCTGTTGATAGCAACGGCAATAACGCCAACTATCTCGACGAAGTTACCGCTTCCGATAAAAATCTGGGCACCGTGCTGCGGGCCATGGGGGTGGCGCAGGATGGACAGGCGCAGTTCAGCGCCAGTGGCAGCGATGCGGCACTTGTCATTCACATCACTCCGGTGACAGAACTGGCCGTGATCAAGGCGGGGGTCATCACCGACGCTGCGCCCGCGAATCCGGCGCTCGTGCTGCAAACGAACCAGGCCGTTGCCAAGGTGCTGGGTCTAGGCGCGGTCGATATCACCTCCCGTCCAGTGACCACCAACAGCAGCGGTTTTGACGGCAGCAATGGGCTGTCTGCCGGCGAGAAATATGGTCTTCTGCTCACCAAGCTGTCTGGCCTGGACAGCTTGAACGGGGGCAGCCTCGCGGTGAGCCTCACGCAACTCTCGCAAAACATCGACACCACGGGCGAAGGCCGCATCACGACCGCTGGTGCTGCCATGGTGGACCAGGGGCGCCAGCAGGCACTTGCCGCACTGATCGCAGCGCCCGCCGGGGCAGAGAAAACCTTCGCCACTGACACAACGCTCAATCGCCAACTGCTCGGCGATGTGATCGTCACTGCGCAAGCGCTTACCGCTGATGGCAAACTCGAAGTCAGCGGCACCGCCTTGCCAGGCTCCACGGTCACCGTCACCTTGCCCGACGGCAGCTTGCAAGCTGTGGTTGCCAACGAAGTGGGCGTCTTCACGCTCACCAGCGCCGCTGCTCAACCCACGCTTGAAGTGCCGCTCAAACTCACCGGCGCCGACGGCTTGCTCCAGCCTGCTCCCCATGTGGCGCCATCGGCGCCGCAGATTGAAACGGGCAATGGCAAGATCGTCAGTGGCAGCGGCACGCCGGGCTCCACAGTGACCCTCACCGACAGCGGCGGAGAGGTCATTGGCGCCGCTGTCGTGGATGCGCTGGGGCAATGGAGTCTGGTGCCGCCGATACCTCTGCGCGATAACGCCAAGCTCAGGGCCTCGGCTGTCGACCGCTCGGGCAACGTGTCGGGCCCGGGCGCGGGTGAAGTGGACGTCGAGCAGGTCAGCGTGCGCCTGGCCGAAGCCGCAGATGGCTACATCAACGCAGTAGAAAAGGCTGGCGACGGCATCAGCTTTGCCATTGGCCTCCCCGCTACTGCCCTCCCGGGCGACTCGGTCAGTACGGTGGTGACCTTGCCCAACGGCAGCACGCTTACGCTGGTCGATGTTCTGACAGCCGCGCAGATCGTGGACGGCTCCATCACCCGGACCCTGACCCCCGCCCAACTGGCTAGCGACGGTCTTTACAAGGCGGCCATTTCGCTCGTCACCCAGGTAGGCCAAAGCGCACCCGTCCGCAGCAGCTTCATTGTGGACACCGACGCTCCCGCGGCGCCCCAGGTCAGTCCCTCCAACGGCCAGGTCATCAACGGCACGGCCGAGCCTGGCACTTTTGTGACCGTGCGCGACGCGCAAGGCATCGTCATCGGAACCGCTGGCCCGGTGGGCGCCGATGGCAACTGGACTGTGCTGCCCGCGCAGCCGCTGCCCGATGCCACCGTGCTTAGCGCTACCGCTACCGATGCTGCCGGCAACACCAGCGAACCGGGCGCCAACAGGGTATACGTCGCCGCCTTGCTGATCACTGGCGCCGTTGACAGCGAGGGTCCTCAACTCGGATTGCTCGCTGACGGTTCGACCACCAATGACAACAGCCCGCAATTGGCTGGGACCCTGGGCGCCGAATTGCTTCCCGGGCAGAGCCTGGTCGTGTACCGGCAACTCGACAACGGCACGTCTGTGAGGGTCGGCGTGGCCAGCATCAATGGCACGGCCTGGACCTTTCAGGACGGCGACGGCAAAGGGCTCAACGCTCCTTTGGCCGACGGCCACTACACCTGGCAGGTGGTGGTCGAGACCGCCAGCGGCCCGGTTGGCGGCCTCAAGCCCTCGGGCTACTTCGACCTGGTGATTGACGCGGGCCGGCCGGCTGCACCGGCCACCATCGTTCCCGAAGCCACGGGTACTGACCGCTTTATCAACGCCGCCGAAAAAGTCTCTGACGCCGGCGTGCCCATCGTCACCCAGCTGGCCGCCAACGCCCGCGCGGGAGATCAGGTAACCACCACTGTCACCCTGCCCGACGGCAGCACCCGTGTACTCAGCACCACGCTCAAACCCGCCGATATCGAGGCTGGCCGTATCAGCCAGTTGTTTGCGCAAAGTGCCCTCGCTGCGGACGGGGCCTATAGCGCGAGTACCACCCTCACGTCGGCAGTCAACGGCCTGACCAGCGCTCCCACGGTCAACAGCTTCACCCTGGACACCGTTGCGCCCGTGGCCCCGACAGCCGTGCTGGCCAGCGTGAGCGACAGCGGTACGCAGGGCGACCGCATCACGAACGACACCACGCCCACGATCAGTGGCAGCGGTACGCCTGGCGACACCATTACCGTTACGTTCCCCGGTGGCGAAGTGCAAACGGCGGTGGTTGCGGCCA
>RFXC01000198.1 GCA_009921765.1 Betaproteobacteria bacterium
TCGAGGCCGGTGGCCTGACAGGCTTTGAGGATCTGGGAGTCGCTGGGCGCAGGCAGTCCAAGGGTGAGGTTGTCGCGCAGTGTCCCGTTGAACAGGCGGACATCCTGCGGCAAATAACCTACGTGCTCGCGAACGAACTCCGGCGCAAGTTGGGTCATGTCGACACCGTCGAGGAACACAGTGCCTTGCCCGGGCTTGAAAAGCCCTGACATCAGCTTGATGAGCGTGGATTTGCCAGACCCGACCGCGCCCAGCACGGCAATGCGCTCCCCGCCCTGCACCGACATTTCCGGGATTTCAATGACCGGGCGATCCCGCCCGTAGGCAAAGCGCACCTGATCAAGGCGGATCTGACCTGCACACGACTGCGGGACCAGCAGACGGACGGTGGGATCACGGTCACCGGGCATGGCCATGATCGCGTCAAGCGATTTCAGCGCCACCTTGGCGTGCTTCCACTGGACGATGAGACCCGGAATCTGTGCCATGGGGCCCAGCGCACGGCCCGAAACAATGGAGCAGGCGATCAGCCCGCCCATGGTCAGGCTGCCCGACGTGATGGCGTACGCGCCGGCCGCGATCAGCAGAACATAGCTGAGCTGTTGGATGGTCTGGGCGAGATTCGTTGACAAGGTCGAGAGCGTTCGCATGCGCAATTCGCTCTGTGCGATGGTGGCGGTCAGTGCTCTCCACTGATCGAGCATCTTCCATTCACCCGCCGCAGACTTGACCGATTCAATACCGTCAACCGCCTCGATGAGGAGCCCATTCTTGCGGTTGGATTCGTTCATGTGCTCGGCCGTGTGACGCTCAATCGGCTTTCGAAACACCATCCCGGCACCAATTGCGACCGGCACCATCAGCAGGGGAACAAGCGAAACCGGCCCGGCAAGCATGGCAATGACGGCCACAAAGAGCAAAGCGAACGGCACGTCAGCAAGAATGAAGAGCGTGGATGAGGTCATGAAATTGCGCACGGACTCGAAATGCCGAATCTGCGAGGCAAAGGTGCCAACCGTTCGTGGCCGGGCGTCAAGGCGAATATCGAGCGCCTTGCCGAAAAAGATGGCCGAGAGTTCCTGGTCGATGAGCTTGCAGGCGCGATCGACCATCAGTGCCCTGACCTGCTTGAGAATCAGCTCGAGTGCGATGGCAATCAAGGCGCCGATCGTGAGCACCCAGAGCGTGGAATACCCCTTGGTCGGGACCACCCGGTCGTACACCTGCATGGAATAAAGCGCAGCCACCAGACCAATGATGCTCACCACCGAGGTGGCAAATACCGCTTCAAAGAACACACGTCGATGGCGGCGAATGGCAAAGGCAAACCACTCCGCAGCGGTTCGCTGGGGAGCGCCGGTTTCGCTGGGAACCGCAGCGACGGTGACCGGAAGATGCAGAATTGCCCCCTCTCGCGCCGCCTCTGCCGTGAGGGTCATGGATACGCTGGCCGCGTCTTCGACCGCGAACGCGCCGCCACCGAGCAACCCCCGGACCAGCAGCACATTGGTGCCATCCGCTGATACCCAGAGCGCAGGCATGTCGCCGCGGGTGGCGCGCTCGGGGGAAATCTCACGCCATTCCGCCTGGGGAAACCGGGCGAGCCAGCTTTCCCGCGCCCGCTCGAGGCGGCCAAGCGCAGCCAGCTCGACACCGTCGTCGGTTTTGTCGAGCATTCCGAAACGGTGAGCGGGGACCGCCTGCCCCTGAATCGCGGCAAGGCGCGACAGAAGTAGTGCGAGGGTCGGATCTTCGCGGGTGGGTTCGTCTGACATCAGGGTCCGAGTCGGGAAAGCGAGCGGGCGTCGATGCGGCCGCTCAGCATGAGCAGTCGCAGGTGGGCTGCCTGAATGCCGGCTTCAAGGTCGGCAAGGGTGTAGCGGGCCTGCGTGGTTTCACGCTGGGCATTGAGCACGTCGAGCCAGGTTTTGCGGCCGACCTGATACTGGCGAAGGTAGGACGCGACGACCTCGTCGGTGGACGACGAGATGGCGCGCGAAGGCTCGAGTTGCAGAGTTTGGGCCTGCAGATCGAGCCATGCGGCTCGAACCTGCTGAGCGAGTTGTCGTTCATGGACGACGACGGCCTCTTCGCTCGCTTCGACCCGCGCGGACGCCGCTTGCACGGCCGTGAGCGAGGACAGGCCTGGACCCGGCTTGAACTCCACGCCCAGGAAAGCGCGCGTCCGGTCAACACCGAACGGCAGGGTCCCCAGTTGCTGGCGCACCGCTGCAAACACGGTCGGACGCGTGCCCGCGCGCGTGACATCGATCTGGGCCCGCGAGGCGATCACCAGAGCCTGGAGCCGTCTTCGCTCCGCCGAAAAATCGATGGCGGCATCGAGCGCTTCGAATTCGCTTCCCGGGACGGCCGGCAGCCGCTCCGGTGCGCGCAACCCCCCTGCCAGCGAAATCCCCGACAGCTGCTCGAGACTCACCCGGGCGGTTTCCAGCGCGCGCTCGAACTGCAGACGCTCGGCAAGCGCCTGCTGAAAACGGGCCGCAGCCAGCGTCTGGTCCGCCTGCGGACTGACCTCGGCGCGGACCCGTCGCCGAATCATTTCAAGGAGCTTGCTGTGCTCGGCTTCGTTGCTGCGTGCGATTTCGATTCGGGCCTGCTGCCGGAGAAACTCGTAGAACGATACGCCGACTGACAGCATGACCTGCTGCTCGGCTTCGATCACTGCAGCCGAGGCCGCCTCGCGGTTGGCGGTTGCGAGGTCGATCTGCCCCGGAATTCGGCCGCCCGTCCAGAGCGGCTGCTGGACCTGAACCGCAGCCGCCCGCGATCCGTCATCGGCCTGCACTTCACTCGAGACCGTCGGGAACCAGCCCCAGTTCGCACCGTCAAGGTCAAAGCCAGCAGCCTGCAACTCGCCCTGCTTGGCGCGCACGCTGGGGTGAACCGAAACCGTGGCCTCCAGCAGTCGCGCAAGACTGACGGGACCCGACGATCCGATGCGGGCCAGACGCCCCGGAGGGGTGCGGGCGGCAGCCCCATCGGCCGATCCCGACTGGGCGGTTGCAGGACCTGCTGACGGCGCTTCCTGCCCGTTCGCGACGGACAAGGCGGTAAGGCCGGCAACGAGGGCAACCTGCATCACCACGACGGACGACCAGGACGACGCACGCGCACAAAATCGAAATCGCAAGAACAACGATGCGGGCAAGGAAGGGGTTTCCTGTAGGGAGTCAATAGCAACGCAGCCCGATGATTCTACGTGATACCGTTCAAGACTTTGAGCAATGAGGAAGCTCTCATGGCGGGCGCATTTCGCTGTTTCTGCGAACTGGGCGATCTGGCGGGCGCCGGCGCTTTGCTTCGCGACACCCGACGGCACATCCACCGTCATCCCGAGTTGTCGTACCGCGAGGAAGCCACCTCCGCACTGGTCGCCGAAAAACTCTCCGGCTGGGGCTGGGACGTCACCACGGGCGTTGGCGGTTTCGGGGTGGTGGCAAGCCTTCGGGCGGGCGTGGGCGAACGGGCCGTCGCGCTTCGCGCCGACATGGATGCGCTACCCATTCAGGAACAGACGGATCGCCCCCATCACAGCACGGTGCCTGGCGTGATGCACGCCTGTGGCCACGACGGCCATACCACCATGCTGCTTGGCGCAGCGCAGCACCTGGCTGCAACGCGCAACTTTTCCGGGACGGTTCGACTGATTTTTCAACCCGCAGAAGAGTCCGGGAAAGACAGTGGTGCAGAACGAATGATCGCAGACGGGTTGTTCGAGCGTTTTCCCTGCGACGCGGTATTCGGGCTTCACAACCACCCCGGCATGCCGGCCGGCACCTTTCTGTTCGGCACCGGCCCCTTCATGGCCGCTTGCGACACCGTCAGGATCACCATCCGCGGACGCGGGGGGCACGCCGCGCGGCCACATCAAACCGTCGACCCGGTTCTGGTGGCAGGCAGTCTGGTGATGGCACTCCAGAGCATTGTGTCGCGCAACATCGACCCCATGCACGCGGCGGTCGTCACGATCGGGGTGCTGCAGGCAGGAACCGTTGCCAACGTGATCCCCGAGAGTGCGCGCCTGGAATTGAGCGTTCGCTCATTCGACCCGGCGGTACGCGATCGGCTTGAAGCGCGGATCCGCGGGCTGGTCGCAGGCCATGCCGAAGGCTATGGCGCCGAAGCCGTCATCGACTATGAGCGGGGATACCCGGTGCTCGTCAACAGCGAGGCGGAGACACAATTTGCCCGGCAGGTGGCCACCGAACTCGTGGGTGCCGAGCGGGTCGTGATGCCCTTCCCGCCTGTGGCCGGGAGCGAGGACTTCGCTTATTTCCTGCAGCGGAAACCTGGCTGCTTTTTCCGGATCGGTAACGGTGAATCAAGCGCGATGCTTCACAACGCCCGCTACGACTTCAATGATGAGATCCTTACCACCGGTGCCGCATTCTGGGTTCGCCTGGTGGAGCGCTGGCTGTCTGACTGACCGGAGGCGATCCGCCGGGCTACCGGCGAAAGGTCACCACCCACACCACCCTCACGATGATGATCCCGGTCATCACCGCCAGGAGATCATCGGGCTCGGCGTACTGCCAGGGGGCAAACGATTGAATGAGTTCAATCAGCAAGCCCATCGCGATCAGCCCCATGACCAGCCACCTGGGGCTTGCTGGATAAGCGATCAGGCCAAGTACGGTCAGCGCGGCGAAGATCGCAGAGATCTGAACTTTCCCCCAAAAGCCGGACAGATCCATGTCGCTGCCGCCGGTGGGGGGCAGCGACAGAACCAGCACAATGAGGCAGCAGCACCAGAAGGCTTGTCGAAGCATCGGAAAATTCTGGCACAGTATTTCATTCTGCCAAAAAGCCCGACTTGCACCATAAGGAGACTGACGATGCGAATTGAAACCCTGGCCGTACACGCCGGCTACACGCCCGAGCCCACCACCAAGGCGGTCGCGGTGCCCATTTATCAGACCGTCGCCTACTCGTTTGACAACGCACAGCACGGCGCCGACCTGTTTGATCTGAAGGTTGCCGGCAACATCTACACGCGGATCATGAATCCCACCCAGGATGTGCTCGAGAAGCGCGTCGCGGCCCTGGAAGGCGGGATCGCAGCCCTGGCGGTCGCCTCGGGCATGGCAGCCATCACCTATGCCATTCAGACCATCGCCGAGGCGGGCGACAACATCGTCTCAGCGAGCACGCTCTATGGCGGCACCTACAACCTGTTGGCGCACACGCTCCCGCAGATGGGCATTCAGACGCGCTTCGCCGACCCCAGAAAGCCGGAAACCTTTGAAGCGTTGATCGACGCGAGGACGAGGGCGGTCTTCTGCGAATCGGTGGGCAATCCCCTTGGAAACGTCACCGACTTCGAGAAGTTGGCAGCCATCGCGCATCGGCACGGCGTGCCGCTGATCGTCGACAACACGGTCCCCAGCCCCTATCTGTGCCGCCCCTTCGAGCACGGCGCCGATATTGTTGTGCACTCGCTCACAAAGTATCTGGGGGGACACGGGAACAGCGTGGGCGGCGCCATTGTCGACTCCGGCAAATTTCCCTGGGCCGAGCACAAGGACCGGTTCCGCCGCCTGAACGAGCCCGATGTGTCCTACCACGGTGTGGTGTACACCGAAGCGCTGGGGCCGGCCGCCTATATCGGACGCGCTCGGGTGGTGCCGCTTCGCAACATGGGTGCAGCCATTTCGCCGATGAACGCCTTCCTCATTCTCCAGGGCATTGAAACGCTGGCGCTCCGTATGGATCGAATCTGCGCCAACGCGCTGGCCATCGCTGAACACCTGAAGAAACATCCGAGGGTGGCATGGGTCAACTATGCAGGTCTGTCCGATCACCCCGAACACGGGCTGGTCCAGAAATACATGGGTGGCAAGGCGTCGGGCATCATTTCGTTCGGGCTGCGCAGCAGCGACAGCGACCCACGCGCGGCGGGTGCCCGCTTCCTCGATTCGTTGAAACTGTTCACGCGACTGGTCAACATCGGTGATGCGAAGTCGCTCGCGACGCACCCGGCGTCGACCACGCATCGGCAACTGAGCGCAGAAGAAATGGGCAAGGCCGGCGTGAGCGAAGACCTGGTTCGGTTGTCGGTGGGCATTGAACATATCGATGACCTGCTCGCCGACCTTGAGCAGGCGCTGGCTGCCAGCTAAGGCGAGGCGAATCCGCGACGGAATGGCTGAACTGCTGGCGGGCGGCCCGGCACTGGGCGCATCGCCGGCACCCGCCCGCAATCAGGGCGTGCTCGGCTCAATCACGAGCAGCAGCGCGCCCTGTTGCACCTGTCCGCCAGCCGCCACGTCAACCTGGCGCAGCCTGCCGGTGAGGGGAGCGACCACCTGATGTTCGATCTTCATGGCCTCGAGCGTGAGCAGCACCGTTCCCTCGGCCACAGAATCACCGGCTGCGTGCAGCACGCGGGAGACCCGCGCGTTCATCGGTGAGCGCACCTCACCGGTCGAAGCACGGGGATCGGCAGCTGCCGTGGCGATCATGGCGGGCTCGAGACTGCGGTCGCGCACGCAAAGCGTGTGCTGATCGGTTGCAAGCCAGAGCTCACCCTGCCCCCGCCACCAGCGGCAGCGAAGAAACTGATCTCCAACCTGAATGTGGGTATCGTGAGGGTCTGCGCGCAGGATGATGCAATCGAGCGACCCGGCCTCCGAAATCACATTGAAACGTCCCGGCGACTGACGCCTGACCGCATGCGCCGACCGGCGACCCTCGGCCTCGAGCAACAACGGCACAGGCAGCAGCGGCAAAAGCCTCGCCCCGGACAACTCATTGGGCGCGAGCTGAAACAGGCATGCGGCCGCTGTGAGCAGCGCCGCACCGGCAGCGGCGTCGGACAAAACCAGCGCGTCAGCGTGTGCCGCAACAAAGTGTGTGTCGGCATCGCCCGCCACAAACACGGGATGCTCGAGGCAGCGAATGAGAAAGTCACGATTGGTGACCACGCCAAACGCCTGCAGGTGGGCGAGCGCGGCCACCATCTTGCGACGCGCGGATTCCCGATCTGGCCCGTGGGCCACCAGCTTCGCGATCATCGAATCATATCGAGGCGAAATCATCGCACCGTCGTGGAGGGCATGCTCCACCCGAACACCCGTCGGAGGTCGCCAGCGCAGCAGTTCGCCCGACTGCGGCAGGAACGCGCGGGCGGGGTCTTCCGCGCACAGCCGAACCTCGATTGCGTGCCCGAGAGGCGGCCGTGCACCCAGCTCCGGCTCTGATGTGAGGCGAACGCCCGCGGCGATACGAAACTGCCACTGCACCAAATCGACACCGTAGACCGCTTCGGTCACGGGATGCTCCACCTGCAGGCGCGTGTTCATCTCCATGAACAGCAGTCGCCCATCGGGTGCAAGCAGATATTCAAGGGTCCCCGCCCCTTCATAGCCCAGCAACTTGATAGCCTGTGCGGCGGCCCTGCCCGCATCGCGCCGGCGGTCCGCATCGATCGCGGGGCATGGCGACTCTTCGATCAGCTTTTGATGCCGACGCTGCACCGAGCAGTCGCGCTCGCCTAGGCTGACCACGTTGCCGTAGGCGTCGGCAAGAATCTGAATTTCGACATGCCGCGCTGCATCGACGGCCCGCTCAAGTACCACCGCAGCGCTGCCAAAGGCGGCATGGGCTTCAGCGCGAGCGGCGGAAAGCGCCAACTCAAAGTCGGTGATCCAATCGACTCGGCGCATGCCACGGCCGCCTCCCCCCGCGCGTGCCTTGATCATGAGTGGCACACCGATTCGCGCTGCTTCCTGCTGCAGCGTGAGGTCGGATTGGTCGTCGCCGTCGTATCCTGGGATAACGGGAAGCCCGAGCGAGGCCATGGCACGCCGGGCAGCAGCCTTGTCGCCCATCAGGCGGATGGC
>RFXC01000199.1 GCA_009921765.1 Betaproteobacteria bacterium
ATTCGAGTTCGTACCTGGCGATTCACCCGCCGTACAGGTTCAATTGGTCTCGGGGCAGGTCAGTGCATTCAGCTTCGCTGCGGGCGCCGACGTCATCACCGACCTGGGGCCCGACGAATTTGTATCGCTGGTTCCCCGCAATCATCAGTTGCGCGATATTGAAGGCCTGCGTCCGATGGGTACCGGCCTGCAGGCGATGAGCGGCGTCATGCCTGCCGATGGCAAAGTGACCGATCAGGGGTTCTTCATCGTTCGCGGACAGATGTCCCAGTCGGGCGGTGCGACGCAGTTCGCGGTGACGCAAAGCGGCCCCGATACGCTGGTGGTGTATGACGGCGCTGCGGATTCATCGGTGGTCGATACCGGTCTGGTTCTGCTCGGTGTCACGCCCGACGAGGTCTACACATCCGTGGGGGGGATCAGCCACCGACCCGATCAGGCGGGTTACCAGGGCGATGAAATTCGTCGTGGCACCGACGGCGATGACACCATCGAGGGAGGTGGGAGCGACAATCTGGTCCTCATTGGCGCGGGCGGCAACGATCTCGGCCGCGGGCTTGCCGAGGGCGACATGTTTGTTGGCGGTGCGGGTCTTGATATCGCCCAGTTGCCGGGCGCGGTGGGCGACTACGTGGTAAAGCTTGCCACGGCAGGGCAGCGGGCGCTGGTCCGCGGGCTGTCAAACGACACCTACAGCGATTCGCAGTCGGTGTTTGCCATTCAGCCGAAGTCGGGGGCAACCGGTCTGGTCCTGGTGCAGGCCGAACTGCTCAAGTTCCAGCAGCATCGCTGCCGCCATCGCATCTGCGGCGAATGGCGCGACCATCATCGTGAGCGCGGTGCATGCTGAGCCGGCAGCGTTCGCGCCGATCATCGTAAACAAAAACGATCTTCATATCGTTCTCGAAAATGATTCGGCGCCACCACTCACCTTCCAGCTTGCAGAGGCAGCGTCGGTCAAGTCGCTGTCGCTGTTCGGGTTGGGCGCCGCGAACCTCGTTGGCAACAGTTTTGACAACGTGCTCATCGGCAACGATGGCGACAACCTGGTGGATGGTCGAGGCGGAAACGACTGGCTGCTTGGAGAAGAGGGCGATGACCAACTCTTCGGTGGCGCTGGCCAGGATTGGCTGGACGGCGGGGCGGGCGCGGACCGGCTGTTTGGCGGGTCGGGCAATGACGTCCTGCTGTCGATGGATGCTGCGCCGGCGGGAGACATTCTGATTGCAGGATCCGGCAATGACTTGCTGATCGCCGGTCCCTCTGCGGACGCGGGGCCGGTCCGAATGATGGGAGGCTCGGGCTCGGATGTGTTCAGGATCGCGAGCGGAAGTGGCGCCTTGCCCGATGACTCGCCAGACGGGGCGGGCGCTCCGGATCGCGTCAACGCCTTCATCGCTGACCTGACCACCGCGGACGGGTTGGATCTGTCGGCCCTGCGAACCAGTGCGGAAGGCATTGCAGCGCTTGGTTCGTTGCCAGCCGGCGCTGCGGTGTCCGGGGACTATCGCGTTTCTCTGGATGGGCTCTACATCGCGGGGCTTCAAGCGGTTACATCGGACAACAACCATGCGGGAGCAGCCGCGCCGATCGAGGCGCTTGGCGCCGGAAGCAGCCTCAGCGCCGCGCTGGTCGGTTCGGCTGAAATGGCGGCCGCAGCCGCGAGGATGATCGAGATGCCATCCATGCAGGAACTCGCGGACAAGATGCTTCCTGACCTCTACATGCCGTTGGCCGACTTCGCGGGTCAGCTTTACGCGTGAATAGAGGAAATGTCGGGAGTTTGCTGCGTACTGGGAGGGCGAACATGCGGGTGGCTGGGTTAAACTGGTCGACCCTGCGATTTGCTTGATGGGCGCTCTACGCCATTACCGTGACTGGCTCTGATTCGGGCATTCCCCCGACCCCCGCTGTTTACGACCCGCTCGAGTCTTGCCTTCTGCATCTGTTTGCGTTGCACGAGGTGCCGCTCTCGCGGGCGTCTCTCTATGCTCAGGTGTTGCGGCCAGAAGGAGCGTGGACGCTCGAACAGTTCATCGAAGCCCTCTCGAGCCGGGGGTTCGTCGCTGAGCAGCAAAGCGGCAAATTTTCTGCGGTCGAGCGTTCGGGTCTGCCTGCGCTTGTTTTCCTGACTCCTGACAATCGACCCGCGATTCTTTCTCGCGGTCACGACGGTGGCCTGTCGCTTTTTGATCCCGCCTCCAGGGGGGGCGAATTCAGGGCAGATCCTGATCCTGACCGTATCGAGCAGATGCTTTCGGGCACTTTCGTTGCGGTGAGTCCTCCGCTTCGCGTGCCGTCGGACCAGGTGAATGCGCCTCGAGGCCGCTTCGGGCATTGGTTCTGGGGGCCGCTCTCAACTGCTCGGTCGCTCTATGTTCAGGTGGGCCTCGCCGCGCTCCTCACCAATGTGTTTGCGCTCGCAACCTCGATCTTCACGATGATCGTCTACGACCGCGTGTTGCCCAATAACGCGATCGATTCGCTTATCGCACTGATGGCTGGCATCGCGATCGTTTTTGTCAGCGATTTCGTCATTCGCAGCCTGCGTGGCTATTTCCTTGACGTCGCGGGGTCGCGAGCAGACATGGCGATCGCCGATGCACTCTTCGACCATGTTCTCGACCTCGAGATGCGCGCACGGCGAGGCTCAACCGGGTCGCTGGCGAACGTCATGAAGGAATTTGAATCTGTCCGGGAGTTTCTGACCTCGGCCACGCTCACCACGGTGATCGACATACCGTTTGCGCTGCTGTTTGTTGCAGTCATCTGGGCAATCGGTGGGCCCATGGTATATGTGCCGCTGATCCTCATCCCTGCCATGCTGCTGGTTGGCGTTGCGCTGCAACCGGCCATGAGGCGTCTGGTGCAGACAGGCTATGAAGACGGGCAGACCAAGCATTCCGTGCTGGTTGAATCCATTGCGGGGCTGGAAACCATCAAGGCGCTTGGGGCCGGTCCCGTGATGCGCGGCCGCTGGCAGCGGGCGATTGCCCATCAGGCAAGGGTGGGGCTCAAAACCCGCTTTCTGGCGCAGTTTGCGGGCAATTTCGCAAACTTCGTATCCCAGGTGTCGCAGGTGGCCATCGTCTCGATGGGCGTCTTTCTGGTGGCCAAGGGACAAATCGGAATGGGTGCAATCATTGCCTGTTCCATCCTGGCCGGGCGGGCGATTGCACCGCTTGCGCAGCTCGCCCAGTTGCTCACGCGTGCCAATCAGTCTTACGCCAGTTACAAGGCGCTTGCCAAACTGATGAACGAACCCCGCGAGCATCAACCCTCACGACAGCTGATGCCGCGTGAATCCCTCGATGGCACGATTGAGTTGCGCGGTGTGTCCTTTTCTTATCCGCAGCAACAGGCCGGGGGTCTCAACGGCGTCAGTCTGAAAATCAGCGCAGGCGAGCGGGTGGCCATTGTTGGTCGCGTGGGGTCGGGCAAAACCACGCTTGCGAAGCTGCTGCTCGGACTCTATGCACCCAACGCTGGGGCGGTGCTGGTGGGCGGCGCGGATGTTCGGCAGCTCGATCCCGCCGATCTTCGTCGCAACATCGGCGCGGTTATGCAGGAAATCTGGCTGATGACGGGTACGGTGCGGCAGAACATCGCGCTCGGCGCGCATTACCCCGCCGACGAGCGAATCGTCGAGGTAGCCCATATTGCGGGCGTACACGATTTCATCAGCGCTCATCCCGAGGGCTACAACCTCCGCTTGGGAGAGCGGGGCGAAGGGTTGTCAGGCGGTCAGCGCCAGGCCATTACGATTGCGCGGGCGTTGGTCGGCCAGCCCCCCATTCTGCTGCTGGACGAGCCCACCAGTGCGATGGACATCAATGCAGAGCGGCAACTCATCGAGCGGCTGAAGCCGGTCATCGGCACCTCAACGCTGGTCGTCATCACTCACAAGGCAACCCTTCTCGAACTGGTCGATCGTGTGATCGTGCTCGATCAGGGCAAGGTCGTGGCCGACGGTCCCCGCGACAAGGTGCTGGGCGCGGGCGGGGGATCGACTTCCGGGAGCGCGTCGGCGGCTGCGGGTCCAAGGGGGCCCTCTGGCCCGGACGGTTCGCCTGGGCGAGCGGGCGGTGATTCCCCTTCGGCGGTGGCCCCCTCGCAAAAAACAGTCGTCTCGCCTCCGACAGGCTCGGCACTCCGTGGCGCCCTGTCTGCTAGACCGTTTGGTGCTCAGGCCCCTGGCGGTGGTGCGCTGCAGGTCGTGGTGCCGTCCACCCCTGCAACCGGACAATCAACGGGGCGTTCTGTTAGCACTGATATTTCCGCGTCGGGGCTTTCAGGCCCGGGTTCCGACAGTTCATCCACCAAGGCGGGTTGAACCGTGAGCGCCCATTCCTCGCGCCCACGCGGTGAAACGATCGCAGCCACCTTGCGCGAGCACGACCTGAAGCGCAGCGCAAGCTGGTTGCTCTACGCAATTGTGCTCACGGTGGTCGCTTTTTTCGTTTGGGCCGCCACGTTCCACGTTGACACCGTCACCCGCGCGCAGGGCCGGGTGATTCCGTCCGGGCGAATCCAGGTGATCCAGAGCCTGGAGGGCGGCGTGGTGCAGGCGATTCATGTCAAGCAGGGGCAGAAGGTGGCCGATGGCGTGGCCCTGGTGTCCCTCAGCTCGATTCAGGCTGACGGTGATTACCAGTCACGCAGGCAGCAGCGCTTCGCGCTGCTTGCGCGGGTGGCCAGGCTGCGCGCCGAGTTGACGGAAACCGCGCCCTCGTTCGGTGCGGAACTCGAGCGCGACGCCCGCGAGTTTGTGAGCATTGAACGCGCCGCATGGCGAGCCCGGGCTGAGGAGCGTGATGCACAGATACGGGTGCTCGATTCCCAGCGTGAGCAGCGCAGCCGCGAAATCGAGGAAACCCGTATCGTCATTCAGACGGCCGAACGCACGCTCACGCTCGCCCGAGAAGAGCGACGCATTCTTGCGCAATTGGTGGCAAGAGGACTTGAGCCGCAGATCGAACTGGTCCGGTTGGACCGGATGATGGCCGATGCCGAGGGCCGGCTAGACTCGGCGCGCTCGGCCATTGTGCGGCTGGAGGCGGCGCTCGCCGAAGTGGTTGCACGCAAGGATGCAACGCTCCGGCAGATCCGCACGCAGGCACAGGCGGATTTGAACCAGGTTACCGCGGAACTGCGTTCGCTCGAGGAGGTCATGCCGGCACTTGCCGACCGGGTGGGAAGAACAGAGCTCAGGTCGCCCGTAAACGGCATTCTTAACCGCCTGCTGATCTCCACGATCGGTGGGGTCGTTCGGTCCGGTGAACCGGTTGCCGAGGTGGTACCCATTGATGATCAGCTGGTTTTCGAGGCAATGATCCTGCCCCAGGACATCGGTTTTGTGAAGGTTGGGCAGACCGCACGCCTCAAGATCTCGGCCTATGATTTTTCGATCTTCGGCGCCATGGTGGGCACGGTGACGCAGGTTAGTCCGGATGTGGTGACCAATGACCGCGGCGAAAGTTTCTATCTCGCCCGCATCGAAACGCTCTCGCCTGTGCTTCAGGCGGGCGAGAAGGAACTGCCGGTGCTACCTGGCATGCAGGCGCAGATCGATATCATCACCGGGGCCAAGACCGTGCTGCAGTATTTGTCTAAGCCGATGGTCGCCGTTCGAGAGAATGCGTTCCGTGAGCGCTAGGCAGGATCAGTTGCTCAGGCGGTTCGTTGTGCCGGGTTCCGCAAAGCACGGAGGGGGTTGGACCAGAGCGGGGGGCGCGCTCATCGCGATTCTGCTCATGTCGCCGGCTGCGTTCTCGCAGACCCTTCCATTGTCGGGCGGGGGAATTTCCCCACTCCAGACCGTTGCCGTAGCGCCTCCCGAGCAGGTTCCGGCGTTGGGCGAGTCTCAGATCGGTTTTCTCGATGCGTTGCGCTCCGATCGTCGAATTGCTTTATCGCCCGTTGTCGACCGTCAGTTCCGTGATCGGGTGCGCGAGGCGGTCAGCCGGCATCCGGAATTTCAGGCTGCCATGGTTGCCCGGGAGGGCGCTCGTGGCGCGACAGAAGAATCGCGTGCGGCACTTCGTCCCCAGGTCACCGGCCAGACCGATGGCGGTTGGCGCTCGTTCGACGAGAACCGGTTATTCGGCGTTCCCGAGCGGCGGTACACGAGTGCGGGGTGGGGCCTGGCGTTGAGGCAGTTGGTGTTCGACTTCGGGGCAGCCGAGGCTTTCGTTGTGTCGGCCGAAGCGCGAGAGCGTATTGCAGCTGCGCGGGCCGAGGCACGTCGCGCAGAGCTGGCGCTGAGGGCCATACAGGTTGCGATCGAGTTCGAGTCGGCGAACTTGCAGGAGGGGCTCGCGCTCGAAAACCAGGCAGCTCGCGTCGCGATTGCTCAATACGTAAGGGAGCGCTACGAGCTGGGCGGCGGGTCGCGCAGCGACGTACTGCGGGCGCAGGCGCGGGTGGCCGACGCGCTGGCCGGGGTGGTGGCAGCCAGGACGCGGGTTGCAGCGGCCCGAGCCGGTTATCGCGAGATATTTGGGGCTGAGCCTGCAGGCGCAACGGATCTGCTTGCAGCGGTTGAGGTGCGTGATGTCGCGGGCGCGTCGGTTCTTGCGCCGGTGTTTGCCACAGTTCGGGCGGCCCAGGCTGGAAGGGAAGCTGCGCAGTCAGAGTTGAAGGCAGTCGCCGCTCGCGCGCTTCCACAGCTTAATTTCGAGAGCACATTCACCCGGCGAGACCAGATTGGCGATGGGTTTCCGGGAAATGACCGTACCGCGCTGTTCAATTTTCGCTATGAGTTCTATAACGGCGGCGCAGCGCAGGCGCGTGAGACACAGGCCTTGTCCAGACTGCAGCAGGCCGATCACGACTACCAGACTGCAGTGCTCTCCTTCGAGCGCTTTGCCGCACAGGTGCTCGCCGAGGCGAGTGCTTCCGATCAACTGCTGCTTGCGCGGATCGAGGCAGCAGAGTTGGCGGCTGCATCGCTCCGGGCGGTTCGCGAGCAGTTCGCTTTTCGCCGCGGAACGCTCCTGGACCTGCTCAATGCGCAGGAGGTGCTGCAGGCGGCGGGGCGTGACCTGATCGATGCCTATGCCCAGCAGGTGTTTGGAAGCTATCGGGTGCTTTACATCGCGTCGAGGCTCGACTCGCATTTTGGATTTGCGCAGTAATGCCGCCGCGCTGCACCTCCGAGAGGCGTTGATCTGGTTTAGCGGAAAAAATGTGCGTTATTTCTCAGTCGGTTATCCAGAGATTTGGTGCGTGTCACTGTAAGATTGCGGATGTACGCGGGCACTGTGTGTTGCGTGTCGGTCCACCAGTCGCTCCCAATCGTCCTACCTGGTCTTATAAATGGCACCCGCATTGGCGCTCGTTTTAGCGGTTACCCTCGCTTTTTTCGCCACCATCGCCAGCGTCGGTATCCTCAGGCGAACCGCACCGTGGCTCGGCCTTCTCGATCACCCCGGTGGCCGAAAACAACACGAAATTTCCACGCCGGTGGTCGGTGGTCTAGCGATGAGCGTCGGGCTGTTCGCAGCCTGGCTTCTTGTTCCGGGGGTTCGTCCCCCGATTGCGTGGATGGGCGGTGTTTTTCTATTTTTTGCGCTCGGTGCGATCGATGATCGCGCCCACCTGAGGGCTGGTCCCAAGTTTCTTTTTCAAGCGTTCATTTCCGCCGCCGTCGTCGTGAGCAGCGGGGTCAGCCTGCAGGCATTGGGGGAAATCATTCCTGGTTGGGCGCCCGATCTGGGTTGGCTGGCAGTCCCGTTTTCGGTTTTTGCGATCGTCAGTGTCATGAATGCC
>RFXC01000200.1 GCA_009921765.1 Betaproteobacteria bacterium
CACGATGCTTTCGTTTGCCCCGCCCATTGCGAACTCGTCGCAATTGGTTTTGCCCACGCAGACCGCGCCCGCGCTCGCCAGCCGCTCGACCACGGTGGCGTCGAAAGGGCTCACATAGTTGGCGAGCATGCGCGAGCCCGCCGTGGAGCGCCAGCCGCGGGTGACAAAAATATCCTTGTGTGCAATGGGGATGCCCAAGAGCGGCCCGCGCTCGCCCCGGGCCAGGCGCTGGTCGGCAGCCTGCGCCTGGCCGAGCGTGAGCTCGGGCTGCACGTCGATGAAAGCGTTTAACGGGCTTGCGGCAACCCGGTTCAGAAAGTGGCGGGCGAGCTCAACAGCACTGGTCTGGCCGGAGGCGAGCGCAAGCGAGAGCTCGGCGACCGAAGCCGTGCTGGGGTCGGTGAGGGCGCTCACTCGATCACCCGCGGAACCAGGTAGAGCCCGGCCTCGACCTTGGGTGCGCCCGCCTGCAGCGCTGCGCGCGAATCGGACTCGGTCACCGCGTCGTCTCGCAGCCGCAGCGCAAGTGCCTGTGGATGGGTAAGCGGCGCCACCCCTTGGGTGTCGACCGACTGCAGCCGGTCGATCAGCCCGAGGACCGCGTTGAGATCGGCCTGCAGCGCGGCCTGCTCGGCCGGATCGAGATCAAGACGTGCGAGCGTGGCCAGGCGTCGCACGGCATCAGCGTTTAGGGACATTCGACGAATGATAATACGGTATGATTTCCGCCCTGCCTGAGCGGGCTTCTTTCTTTCTCGGGCAAATAAATCCGGTCGCGACCGGCTCTGGGCGGAACCCTGTGCGGTGCTGCCCGGATCTCCGGTCGCGGCGCCCCCGGCGAAACTGCCGGCCATCCCTCTGACCCTGGACGGACACCATGTTCGGGTTCCTGCGCAAATACTTCTCCAGCGACCTGGCGATCGATCTCGGCACCGCGAACACGCTCATCTATGTGCGTGGCAAGGGCATTGTGCTCGATGAGCCGTCGGTAGTCGCCATCCGCCAGGAAGGCGGACCCAACGGCAAGCGCACCATTGCAGCGGTGGGCCTTGAGGCCAAGCAGATGCTGGGCAAGGTGCCTGGCAGTATCGAAGCCATCCGCCCCATGAAAGACGGCGTGATTGCCGACTTCACCGTCACCGAGCAGATGCTGAAGCAATTCATCCGCATGGTGCATGAGTCGCGGCTTTTTTCGCCCAGCCCGCGGATCATCATCTGCGTGCCCTGTGGTTCCACCCAGGTCGAGCGTCGCGCCATCCGCGAATCAGCGCTTGGCGCAGGCGCCTCGCAAGTCTTCCTCATCGAAGAACCCATGGCTGCAGCCATCGGCGCGGGCCTGCCGGTCTCCGAGCCCTCGGGATCGATGGTGGTTGACATCGGTGGCGGCACCACCGAGGTGGGCGTCATCTCGCTGGGCGGCATCGTCTACAAGGGTTCCATTCGCGTGGGCGGCGACAAGTTCGATGAAGCCATCATCAACTACATCCGTCGCAACTACGGCATGCTGATCGGCGAACCCACGGCCGAGATGATCAAGAAGACCATCGGCTCGGCGTTTCCCGGCTCCGAGGTTCGCGAGATGGAAGTGAAGGGGCGCAATCTCTCCGAGGGCATCCCGCGCAGTTTCACGGTGTCGTCCAACGAAATTCTGGAAGCCCTCAGAGCTCGGTGCCGACATCACCGATCGCGGCATCATGCTCACCGGCGGTGGCGCTTTGCTTCGCGACATCGACCGCCTGCTGATCGAGGAAACCGGTCTGCCGGTTCTCGTGGCCGAAGACCCCCTCACCTGCGTGGTTCGAGGCTGTGGCATGGCGCTCGAGCGTATCGACAAGAACACCCTGATCTTCACCAGCGAGTAAGGCGAGGCGGCGGTTGCGCCGCGCGCCGCTCGCCCGCTTCACAAAGAGCCGATGGACCGAGCACCGCCGCCTTTTTTCCGGCAGGGCCTGTCGGCCGACGTCCGACTGGTTCTGTTCGCGCTCGCTGCGGTCGCGCTCCTGGTGCTCGATGCGCGCTATCGTGCCCTCGAGGTCGTCCGCGCGGCAGTCGGTACCGCGCTCTACCCTGTGCAGCGTGCGCTCCTCGCGCCGCGCGATGCCGTATCGGTGATGGCCGACTACGCGGGTGGTGTGACGCGTCTGCGCGAAGACAACGAGCGGCTGGTCCGCCTCGAGGCCGCCAATGCCCGCTCCCTTCAGCAGGGCGAGCATCTGGCTGCTGAAAACGCCCAGCTCCGGAAGCTGCTCGGCATGCGCGAGCGCAATTCATTCCGCTCCACGGTGGCGGAGGTTCTCTATGAAACCGGTGATCCGTTTACCCGGCGGGTGGTGGTCGATCGCGGCGAGCAGCACGGGCTCCTGGCCGGCCAGCCGGTGCTTGATGCGCAAGGGGTCATTGGCCAGATTTCCCGTGTGCTGCCGCTGTCGGCCGAGGTGACGCTTCTCACCGATCGCGCCTCGACGCTGCCGGTGGAGGTGCGCCGCAACGGTGTGCGTGCAGTGGCTTTCGGGGCCGGCCGAGCCGATCTGATCGAGTTGCGCTACCTGCCTGCGGGGGTCGACCTGCGTACCGGTGACGAACTCTTCACCTCGGGGCTCGATGGCGTGTTTCCGGCGGGCCTGCCCGTTGGGCGGGTGCGGGAGGTACGCCGAGGCGGCTCATCGTTTACGGTCGCACGGGTTGAGCCGGCCGCCGCGGTTGAGCGCTCGCGCATGCTCCTGGTGTTGCTTGAGACCACCGGCGGGCGGCCCTCTTTTGAGCCGCCCCGCCCGTCCGCCGAGCCCGCCCAACGGGCGCCGGGCGCGCGCGGCAAGGGGGCGGGCGGATGAACACCCATCGCGAAACCGTGTTGCTGCCGGCCAACCGGGCGTTTGCTGCGTTCAGTCTCGCGTGTGCCTTTCTCCTCAACCTGTTTCCGTGGGGACCGTTGCCGCTCGCCCCGGATTTTGTCGCGCTGGCGCTGGTGTTCTGGAGCCTTCGCGAGCCGCAAATGGTGGGGATTGGTGTCGCCTTTGCGCTGGGGCTCCTCATGGATGTTCACTCGGCGGCGCTTCTGGGCGAGCATGCGCTCGCCTACAGCCTTGTCTCCTATGGCGCGATCAGCCTGCACAGGCGGCTCGCCTGGTTCGGTGCGCTCGGCCGCATGCTTCATCTGCTGCCGCTTTTTCTGCTCGCGCAGGTCACCACCCTGATCATCCGCATGGTGCTGGGCGCCGAGTTTCCAGGATGGCTTTATTTCGTGCCCAGCCTCGCCGCTGCCGCGCTCTGGGTGCCCACCGAGTGGTTGCTGCTTGCGCCGCAGCGTCGACCGGTCGAGCGCGACGAGACCCGTCCGCTGTGATCAGCGCGCCCGCTCCCCACCGCGCCCGCAGGCCGTCATGCGGGTGACGGACGACGTCAATCAGGCGCTCGCGAACCTGCGCAAGATCCGCAGGCGTCTGCTGCTGTGTGCCGTGCTGTCAATTGTCGGTGGTGCGCTGCTCCTCGCGCGGCTTGCCTATCTGCAGGTGCTTCGCCACAACGATTTTCAGGCGCAGGCCGAAGACAACCGGATCGCGCTGGTGCCGGTGCCGCCCACGCGTGGCCTGATCCTCGACCGCAACGGTCTGCTGATGGCCGAGAACATTGCGTATTACACGCTGGAGCTCGCGCCGTCGCGGTTTTCCCGGCTTGAGCAGACGGTGGCCGACCTCGCCGGCCTGGTCGACATCACACCGCGCGATGTGCGGCGCTTTCGCCGGCTGATCGAAGACTCCCGGCGCCTTGAGCCGCTGCCGATCAAATCACGGCTGACCGATGAAGAGGTGGCAAAAATTGCCGCCAATCGCTATCGGCTGCCCGGGGTGGAGATTCGCGCCCGGCTGTTCCGAAGCTACCCGCACGGTGATCTCGCCTCCCATCTGATCGGCCACATTGGTCGAATTTCGCAGGCTGACCGCAAGCGGCTCGATGATGCGGGGGAGTTGTCGCGCTATCTGGGGGCGACCCACATCGGCAAGGCTGGCATCGAGCAGTCCTATGAGGGACTGTTGCACGGCCGGCCCGGGTATGACGAGGTTGAGGTGTCGGCCGCGGGTCGCGTGATGCGCACGCTCTCCCGGCACCCGCCGGTCAATGGTTCGGATCTCACGCTCACCATCGACCTGAGGCTTCAGTCGCTTGCCGAGCAGCTGTTTAACGGCCGTCGTGGTGCGCTGGTGGCGATTGAACCGGCCAGCGGTGAAGTGCTCGCGTTCGTCTCGCAGCCAAGCTTTGATCCCAACCTGTTTGTCGATGGCATCGATCCTGCGAGCTGGCAGGCGCTCAACGAAGATCCGGACAAGCCGCTATTGAACCGGGCGCTTCGCGGCACCTATCCCCCGGGGTCAACCTACAAACCCTTCATGGCGCTTGCTGCGCTGGAGACCGGGATGCGACGCCCCGGTGACCTCACGGCCGATCCCGGCTACTTTCAGTTGGGCGAACATCGTTTTCGCGATTCGCGCCCCGAGGGGTATGGATCGGTTGATCTGCACACCTCGATAGTTGTTTCGAGCGACACCTACTACTACAAGCTCGCCTACGACATGGGCGTTGACCGGATTCACGGCTTCATGAAGCAATGGGGATTCGGTCAGCGCACGGGCATTGATCTTGATCATGAAGCCACGGGTATTCTGCCGTCATCGGAATGGAAGCAGCGGCGGTTCCGGCAGAAGTGGCTGCCCGGTGAGTCGCCGTCGATCGGTATCGGGCAGGGTTACAACGCCTTCACCATTCTTCAACTCGCCCATGCGACCGCCACGCTCGCCAACAGCGGTCGACCGATGCGCCCGCGGCTGCTGCGCGCGTCACAGGCGCCTGGCGGGCCGGTCGAGCTGGTGGCTGCCGACCCGGGCGAACCGATCCCGCTGCGCCCCGAGCATGTGCGCCTGGTCACGCGTGCGATGGTGGACGTGAACCGGCTGGGGACCAGTCGTGTGGTGTTCAGCGGGGCGGAGTATCAGGCGGCGGGCAAGACTGGCACGGCGCAGGTGATCGGTATCCGTCAAAACGAAAAATATGATCTACGGAAGGTGGCCGAGCGGCACCGCGATCATTCGCTCTTCATCGCGTTTGCGCCGGTCGCCTCGCCGCGGATCGCGCTGGCGGTGATCGTTGAAAACGGCGGTTTTGGCGCCCAGGCCGCAGCCCCGATCGCGCGCGCGCTGTTTGATTTCCATCTTCTTGGAAAGCTGCCACCCGACCGGGCCGGCATCCGGCTCCCCCCCATGGACGAGTCCGAGATTCGCGACGTGCCGGAAGATCTGGAGCCCGAGCGCGTCGAGGCATCGTCCACCGCGGCACAGCCGGGAGGCGCCCGGTGAGTCGGCTGCAAGCCGCGTGGGCGAGGGTCCGACCCTGGGTTGCGGTGTTTGATTGGCCGCTCTCGATTGCGATCGGACTGGTGGTGGGCTTGAGCGTGATCACCATGTATTCGGCCGCCTATGATTTTCCCGGCCGCTTTGAGGCGCACCTGCGCAACCTCGCAATCGCCGCCTTCGCGCTCTGGGCGGCCGCGCTGGTGCCAAGAACCTGGCTGGTCCGGTTTGCCGTGCCGCTCTTTGTTGCCGGGGTGGCGATGCTGATTGCGGTCGCGTTGTTCGGCGATATCGCCAAGGGCGCGCGGCGCTGGCTCAATCTCGGCTTCATCCGGATCCAGCCGTCCGAAGTGCTGAAGATCGCCGCACCCCTGATGCTTGCCTGGTATTTTCAGCAGCGCGAGGGGATGCTGCGCTGGTTTGATTTCGCGGCGACCGCCGTGCTCCTCATGGTGCCGGTCTGGCTGATCGCGCGCCAGCCCGACCTGGGTACCGCGCTTCTGGTCCTCGCGAGCGGCGGCTTCGTGATCTTTCTCGCCGGGCTCAGCTGCATGCACGACTACCAGCGACAGCGGGTGCTGACGCTCCTCGATCCCGCCTCCGATCCCCTGGGTCGGGGCTTTCACATCATCCAGTCCACCATTGCGATCGGTTCGGGTGGCGTCTGGGGCAAGGGCTGGATGGAGGGCACGCAGACCCGGCTCGAGTTTGTGCCCGAACGCACGACCGATTTCATTCTCGCGGTGTTTTCCGAAGAGTTCGGTCTGGTGGGCAACGGCGTGCTGATCGCGCTCTATCTGGCGGTGGTGCTGCGTGCGCTTGCCATTGCGGCCCGCGGGCTCACGCTTTTTGACCGGCTTCTCGCGGGGGCGCTTGCGCTGGTTTTCTTCGTGTATGCCTTTGTCAACATCGGCATGGTGTCGGGCGTGCTGCCGGTGGTGGGCGTGCCGCTGCCGTTCATGTCGTATGGCGGCACTGCCATGGCAACGCTGGGCCTGGGTCTCGGGCTGGTGATGGGTGTTGCACGCTCCCGCGCCCACCCCGAAGGCGCGGCTCAGCGCATGAACCGCTTCACATAATCCGCCCCGAGGCCGACAGCCTCAAAGTGCGCGCGATAGCGCTCGATGCGAGTGAACACGTCGTCATAGCCGGTGGAGGCGCCCTGCGGGTCGACATACATGAGCGAGCCGTGCACCGTGAAGAGCGTGATCATGTCCTGACAATCATCGGGTACGACCAGCGTGTGGGTCTCGCCCGGTGGCTCGAACACGTAGCTGCCCTCGCAGGCAATCCAGTCGTGTTCGAGGTAGTACCAGCTGCCGCGGATGACCCAGGCGTGAACGGCCCCGGAGTGACGGTGACGCTGAAGAATGCCGGCACGCTTGACCCGCAGCAGGTGCACGTAATAGCCGCCGCTTACGTTGAGGTGCAGTGGGCGCGACCAGATGCCGGGGGCGACCGGCGCCCAGAGCGTGTCATCGCCATCGAGTGCGTCGTTGATCACCATGTCCGGGACCATGCCCCAGGGCTGGGGGCGTTCGTAGGGCTCGAGTCCGGCCGGATTCGGCGGCCGCTTGCGTACCGGCATATCCATGAGGTGCTCCTGGGGTAAACGTTTCCTTGGAGCCGGATGCTAGCGGAGAGCGGGCGCGCGTGCATCCCGCGACCGGGCGCACTACACTGCCGGCTGTGAATTCTGCTGCCCCGCCTCCCGCTTCCCCGTCCGAGTCGTTCCGGCCCGGGGCGTCCCAATCCGAGTCGTTCCGGCCCGCCGTCGCGCAGGCGCTGATCGCCGCTGCGACCAGGCTGTCGGAGGCGGTCTCGGCGCTCGAATTTTCCGCGCCGGTCACCCATGTCTACAACCCGCTCGACTACGCCTGGGCACCGCATCGCGCCTACCTGGAGCGCTATGCGGCGCAGGGCCTTCGCGCGGTGTTCGTCGGCATGAATCCCGGGCCTTTCGGCATGATGCAGACCGGCGTGCCGTTCGGCGAGGTGGCTGCGGTGCGCGACTGGATGGGGATCGAGGCGCCGGTGGTCGGCGTCGCCGATGCGCATCCGCGGCGACCCATCGAGGGCTTTGCCTGCCGTCGCTCCGAGGTCAGTGGACGCCGGCTCTGGGGCTGGGCCGCGCGTCGCTTTGGGTCGCCCGACGTCTTCTTTTCGCAGTGCTTCGTGCTCAATTATTGCCCGCTCGTGTTTCTGGAGGCATCGGGGCGGAATTTCACGCCCGACCGGCTGCCGCGCGCCGAACTGGCGCCGCTCCAGGCCGCGTGCGATGCCCACCTGAGGCAGGCGCTGGCGGCGCTTGCCCCCGCATGGGTGATCGGTGTGGGTGGCTATGCGCGGGCCCGGATCGAAGCGGCGCTTGCCGCTGGCCCGGCGGGGCTTGCGCCGCGGGTTGATCAGATCCTGCACCCAAGCCCG
>RFXC01000003.1 GCA_009921765.1 Betaproteobacteria bacterium
CCACCGTGAGCCAGGCGCTGCCGGAGCCGGATCCCGATCGCGAGTGGCGGCTGAAAGGCTCGGCCCGGCTGACGCGCGCGACCCGCCCGGCAGGGTTTGTCCGGGTATTGCCCGCGCCCCTCCCGATCGTGCGACACTTCTGCCCTTCGTCAAGCCCTCACAGGAGATTCGACATGATCCGTCGTCTGCTCGGCGCCGCGCTGGCCATCGCGCTCGCAGTGCCCGCTTCAGTTTCGCTCGCCCAGGACAAACTCACCGCACTGCATTCGTTTCCAGCCAACTGGGTGTACTCGCGAAGCTTCCTCAATTTCGTGAAAAAGGTGAATGACGAAGGCAAGGGCATCGTCGAGATCACCGTACGCGGCGGCCCCGAGGCCATGGGCATGTTCGAGCAGCCCAACGCGGTACGCAACGGCGTGGTCGACATGGTGTATACGCCGTGCGCGTTCTATGCTGCCGCCGTGCCCGAGTGCGATGCCGTGTCGGCCTCCTCCATCGACGGCCCCACAGCACGCAAGAGCGGCGCCTACGACGCCTTGAACGAAGCCCACATGAAGCGCATGGGCGTGCACTACCTGGGCTGGTTTGACAGCGGCATCCGCTTCCACCTCTGGTCAACCAAGGAAATGAAGACCGACGCGCAGGGCAACCTCGACGTGAAGGGCTTCAAGGTGCGCGGCAACCCCATCTACAACGCCTTCCTCACCAACTTCCTGGGTGCGCAGGTGCTGAACATGCCCTCCACCGACATCTACACCGCGCTCGAGCGCGGCACCATCGAAATCACCGGCTGGACCGAGATCGGCATCATGGATGCCAACTGGGACAAGCACCTCAAGTTCCGGCTCGACCCGAAGTTTTTCTCCACCGATCTGGGCGTGATCATCAACGCGAAGAAATGGGCGTCGCTGCAGCCAAAGACGCGCGAGTTCCTCACCAAGATGGCGATTGAGCACGAGGTGGCGAGCATCGCCGACATGCAGCAGATCCGGGATCGCGAGATCGCCGAACTCGAAAAGCGCGGCGTCAAAACCTTCGCGCTCGGCGCCGAGGCCGGCAAGCGCTTCATCGCCGGTGCAAGCGCCGCAGCGCACGCCCGCATGAAAGAGCGGATGGACAAAGCGGGCGTGCCCAACGATTACGACAAGGTCGTCAAGCTGTTTACACCCTGAGCGCAGCCGCTCCTGCCGGACGATGGCGCGTGATATGCATCGCGCCGTCGTCGTCCGGGCACCGACCTGAGCTTTGGCCTGTCCCTCACTCTGACCCTGCCCCTAACCGCGCCCCGACCCGCGAAAGCCGGCCGTGAACCTGATCGCCCGACTCCATACGCTGCTCATCCAGACCATGGCGGTCGCGGCCGCACTGCTCATGGTGGCGGTCATGATCACCATCTGTCTCGATGTCCTGATCCGCAATCTTGACCGCCAGCCCTCTGCCCACTTCTTTACCTTCAGCGAATACGCGCTGCTCCTCATTCCCTGCCTCGGGGCGCCCTGGCTGGTTCGCGAGAAGGGTCATGTGTACGTGGAACTGCTGCTGATGACCCTGAAGCGGCCCGCGCGAAAATGGTTTCTGCGCGCGATCGGTCTGCTCTGCGTGGCCATCTGCCTCACCATGGCCTGGTACGGGTTTGAGGTCACGATGCTCGACTGGGTTCAGAACAACAAGGACGTGCGTTCATTCGACGCGCCGCGCTGGGCCATCGTGATGTGGATCCCGATCTCGTTTCTCTTCATGGGGCTCGAGTTCGTGCGTTATCTGTGGCGTGACGAATCACCGCTCGCAGCCCTGGCAAGCGAAAGCGGCGGAGCCAACGACTGATGGACTGGATCTGGCCCGCCATCGTGCTGTTCGGCGCATCGGTTGCGCTGATGCTGGTTGGCATACCGGTGGCCATCGCGTTTTTCGCGACCAACATCATGGCCGCGGTGTTCTACATGGGCGGATCGGCTGCAATCGGCCAGGTGGTAAACAACGGCTTTGGCGCGATGACCACCTTCGCGCTGGTGCCCATCCCCATGTTCCTCCTGATGGGCGAACTGTTCTATCACACGGGTCTTGCCACGCGCTGCTTCAACGCCGCCGACAAGCTGTTGGGCAACGTCCGCGGTCGCCTGTCCTATGTCACGCTCATCGGCGGCACCGCGTTTGCCGGCCCTGCCGGTTCTTCCATGGGCGCGTGTGCGCTCCTCGGCTCGCTGATGGTCCCCGACATGATGAAGCGGGGCTACAACAAATACCTGTCGATCGGTCCGATCATGGGCGTGGGCGGGTTGGCGGTCATCATCCCGCCGTCGGCACTGACCGTGCTCCTCGCCACGCTGGGGCAAACCGACGTCACCGACTTGCTGCTTGCCGGCATCATCCCGGGCCTGGTGCTTGCGGTCATGTATGGCGTGCTGATCTGGGGCTGGACGGTTATCGATCCCAGTGCTGCGCCCTACTACGAAGTCAAGCCCGCGCCGTTCGCCGAGAAAATCCGGCTGATCGTTTTCGATGTGCTGCCGATGGTAGGACTGATCGTATTTTCGGTGGTGCTGATGCTGGTGGGCTGGGCCACGCCCACCGAAGCGGCAGCGCTGGGCGCGCTGTCGGTCGCGGTGCTCGCCGCCTGCTACCGCACGCTCACCTGGCAGGCGATCGTCCGTTCGGTGGAGGGCGCGCTTCGGGTCACGGTGATGTCGTTCCTGATCATCTTCGGCTCGGCCACGTTTGCCCAGGCGCTCGCCTTCACGGGCGCCTCGAGCGGACTCATGAACTGGGCGCTGTCGTTCGAACTCGCACCGCTTGCCATGCTGCTCGCCATGATCGGCATTCTGCTGTTCCTGGGCTGTTTCATGGACCAGCTGTCCATGATGCTGCTCACCGCGCCCATCTTTTTCCCGCTGGCCAAGACGCTGGGCTTTGACCTCACGTGGTTCGGCCTCATCATGCTGCTCGCGCTCGAGATCGGCTACACCACGCCACCCTTCGGGCTGCTGCTCTTTGTGATGAAGGGCGTGGCACCGCCGGAAACCACCATGCGTGACATCTATCTCGCCGCCGCACCGTTCATCGCCTGCGTGCTGATTCTGATCGCGCTCATCATCATGTTCCCGCCGCTTGCCACCTGGGTGCCGGCACTGGCGAAATAGCGCAGGTCTCAGATCACGCCTTCCTCTGCGAGCCTGGCAATGTCCGAGGACGACATACCGAGATAGGTGGAGAGGATGAACGCATTGTCTTCGCCATAGCAGGGCGCTCCGCGATCGATCAGCCCGCCGCTCCAGGCAGGCGTTCGTGACAGCTTCACCGGAAATTCGCCCACCGGCCAGCGACCAATCTTGCTGCCCGTCACTTCGGACAGCCAGTCAAGCGCGCGCAGTTGCGGGTCGTGATCGCAGCGATCTTCGGCAGTCTGACAGACGCCCGCCGGCACCCCGGCGCGCTGCAGCCGCTGCATGCAGTCATAGTCGTTCTGCTGGAGCGTCCATGACTGCACAGCCTGGTCGAGCGCATCCTGGTTCGCGAGGCGGGCAGCAAGCGTTTCAAAACGCGGGTCCTGCGCCAGCGCAGTCATGCCGCTTTCGCGGATGAAGGCCTGCCATTGGGATTCATCGAAGCAGGCGATCGCGATCCAGCGGTCGTCGCCGCGAAGCCGATACGCGCCGTGCGGGGCCGCGGGCTTATAGGGCGAGCGGTTGCCCGTTCGCTGCCACACGCGGCCATTGGCCGACCAGTCGAGCACTGCAACACCGGTCTGAAAGATCCCCGCTTCGCACTGCGAGGCATCGATCCACTGCCCTTCCCCCGTGCGCTCGCGGTGCCAAAGCGCACCCAGCGCTGCGAGCGCAAACCCATAGGCACCAATCCAGTCGAGATACGAATAGCCCCATCCGGCCGGCATCGCAGGCTCGGGCAGTCCGGACATGTCGGTGGAGCCCACCAGCGACGCTGCAATCGGACCCACGGTGCGAAATCGGCCGTACCGGCCTACCGACCCCATCCCTGACTGCTGCACATAGATGATGTCGGGCCGGATCGAGCGCATCACGTCATAGCCCAGGCCCAGGCGCTCAAGAACGCCGGGCGAAAAGCCCTCGGCCACAATGTCCGAGACCCGGATCAGTTCCTTCGCGATGGCGAGGCCCTTCGGATGCCGGATATTGAGCGAGAGCCCGCGCTTGCCCGAGTTCTTGTTGTTGAACTGCCCGCCCATATCGGGGTCGGTGACGCCGACGAGCGGCGCGGTAGCTCGCTCGCGTGCCTCGCGGCCGCCAACCGGCGCCATGGCCGCAAGCCGGGTATCCGGGTTTTCCTTCCACTCAACCTTGAGGCTCTCTGCGCCGAGGGACGCGAGAATCCGTGTGCCCCCTGCCGACGCAAGAAACCAGGAGAAGTCGAGGATGCGGACGCCCTGCAGTGCAAACGGCATACCGCGCGCTGACTGCTGCGGGGCGGCGGAGTGCGGGCTGGCGGAGTGCGGTGCGGCCGGAGCCTGCGGGCCAGCCGCAGCGCACACCGGCGATTCAGCAGACGATTCGGACGCGCGCGCGGCAACGCCCGGCGCGCCCAGCCACCCGGCGAGCCTTGCCTGATGTTCGCCGAGCGCAGGCGCCGGCCCGCAGCTCTGCCACGCCGTCGCGGTGCTCAGCCACTTGCTCACCGGGTAGCACAGCGACCGCCCAAGCTCGGGGTGTTCGATGTTGGAAAAGGTTGCACGCTGCTGCCAGTGCGGATCGGTCGCGTTTTCATGCGGCTTTCGCACCGGCGCCCACAGCAAACCCGCCTCCTGCGCGGCCTGCCAGGGCACAGTCTCATGGCGCCAGGCCCGCATGAAACGCTGCACAACGTCGAGCGTGTGCATGGTGGCCTCATCGGTACCCGCCGACCCCGGAATCGTTCGCGCCTTGAAGTCGGCCTCGGCAGCGGGCTGCTCGAGATCAGCAGCCATCTGCCATCGGTCGAGAAAGGGCACGAGCTTTGCCTTGTCGCGCGCCGATACCCCCCAGGTCATGACCCAGCGTCCATCCTTGGTGTGGCTCACATTGGGCGAGCGGCTGGGAAATTCGACTGCGTGGCGCGCGGTCTGACGGAAGACCGGGGCGCGCCGCATCACCCAGGACATCACGTCGATCTCGGTGTTCTTCGATACCGCCTCATGCACTGCGCAGCACAAATCCTGGCCCTCTCCGGTACGCGCACGGTGAAGAAGCGCCGCCACGATGGCCGCCGCCAGCTGATCACCGGCAATGTGATACGCGTGCCAGCTCTGCGGGGCGATCGGCGGCGTGTCGTACTGGCCGGTGGGATCGGGGTCGTAACCGCAATTCATCATCACGCCGCCCAGCGCCAGATGCACCAGATCGCCCGCCTGAAAATCTTTCCACGGGCCGGTGTCACCGAATGGCGTCATGCGGGCATGAATCAGCCTCGGAAAGCGCTCTGAAAGCAACTTGTCGGGCGAGAGACTTGTGGCAAGGCGCCCGTTGGTGCCATCGACCAGGATGTCCGCGGACGCAATGAGCGCGAGCATCTGTTCGCGCTGCTGCGCGTCTGCGGCATCCAGCACCACCGACTGCTTGCCCCGGTTGTAGTTCATGAAGAAAAGCGATCGGTCGGCACCCGGCTGATCGCCAACAAACGGTCCGATGGTGCGGGTGGGACTACCCGAGGGCGGCTCGATCTTGATCACCTCGGCACCGAGCCCGGCAAGCACAAGACCCACGTATTCGGCCGATTCGTCGGCCACTTCAACCACCCTGAGCCCGGCCAGCATGCCGGGCTTGCCGGCGGGCGACAGACGTTGTGCGAGGGATTCGGCCGGCGCTGAGGGCGTGGACATGGCAATCTCGAATTGGATTCAATGAAACATCGGGTCGGCACGCCACGCGATGTGGCCTACCATCGTGCGACAGCCTTGGAAGTTGGCGCGTGTGCGAGGCCTTCTCGATCGCATGCTCGGGCGCAAGGCATTCTAATCACCGGAGACATCCCCATGAAGCGCAGTTTCGTTGCGGCATTTCTGTTTATGCTTGCCAGCGCAGTCACCGCACAGCCCTGGCCCAATCAGTCGCTCCGGCTGGTTGTGCCGTTCGCGCCCGGCGGCGGCGTGGACACCATGGCACGCATCCTTGCGCAACCCCTTGCACAGCGCCTCGGGCAATCGGTGGCGGTCGACAACCGCGGCGGCGCGGGCGGCAACATCGGTACCGAAGTCGCCGCGCGCTCAAAACCCGATGGCTACACCATTCTGATGGCCTCGGTCAGTCCGAATGCTGTGAATGTTCATCTCTATTCCAAGCTGCCGTTTGATCCCATCCGCGATTTCGAGCCGGTCATCTATTTCTCGCAGGTGCCCAACATCCTGGTGGTCGCAGCCGGTTCGCCATACAACTCGGCGCGTGAACTGATCGATTTCGCGCGTGCCAACCCGAACAAGGTGAGCTACGGCTCGGCCGGTGTGGGCTCGTCACACCATCTGGCCGGACAGATGCTTGCAACCCATACCGGCGTGCAGCTGATGCATGTGCCGTATCGCGGTGCCGGCATGGCGCACTCCGACCTGCTTGCAGGCACGATCACGCTCATGATGGACACCACCGCGCCGGTTTCCTTCGTGGCAGCAGGCAAGATGAAGGCGCTTGCGGTGGCAGCCGACAAGCGTTCACCTGCTTTTCCGCAGCTCCCCACTTTCTCCGAGCTGGGTATCAAGGGGGTGTCGATGTCGGCCTGGTACGGTGTGATGGCGCCTGCAGGCACGCCGCGCGAGATTGTCGATCGGCTGAACACCGAGATCAATGCGGTGCTGAAGGATCCGGCAGTGGTGAAGCGGCTCAATGACCTGGGCGCCGATATCGGCGGCGGCAGCGCGCAAGACTTCGGCCGTTTCGTCGAGGCCGAAATCAAGCGTTATGCGGAAGTGGTGAAGGCCGCGGGAGCGAAACTCGACTGAGCGGCGAGCGAACCCCAGGCGCCCCCGCGCAAGCGATAGCGCCTGACTTACGCGGGCACGAAACGCGGCAGGGTGAGCTCGGGCGATACATCATCGAACACCACGCGAAGCGGCATCCCGGCGCGAGCGCCTTCAGGAATGCCGCCCGCGAAATTGCTGATCAGAATCGGCCCTTCCTCGAGCTTCACCAGACAGGCATCGTAGGGAACGTCGTCGCGAAAGCTCACCCAGTAGGCGCGGTGAAACAGCACCCAAGAAAGCAGCGTCGCGCGTCCGCTCACATCCTCCCACGACTGCCGATCGGACAGGCAAGCCGGGCACACCGGACCCGGCGGAAAGTGACGGTCACCGCAAGCATCGCAGCGCTGCACTGCCAGGCGATGCTCTCGCGCGCGCTGCCAGAACGGGCGGGCGTCGGGATCGTCGGACGGAAGCGGCTTGTCATAGTGTCCAAGCATGTCGGGTCTCCTCAGCCGCGGGTGTAGATGATCGAACGCGTGCAGGGGGCGGTTGCCACGTACTGCACGATCTCGCAGTCGGGCACCTGGCGCTCGCCGCACTCGCCACGCAGCTGCCGTACCGCCTCGACGTTGAGCGCCCAGCCCTGCATGTAGGAGTTGGACAGGTGACCGCCGTCAGTGTTGGTGGGCAGCCTGTTGCCCAGCTGAAGCGTGCCGCCCTCCACGAACGCGCCCGCTTCGCCCCGCTCGCAGAATCCAAGCCCCTCAAGGCTGAAGAGCACGGTGGGACTGAAGTTGTCATAGCACATGAGCGCATCGACATCAGACGGGCCAACGCCCGCCATCGCGTAGGCCTGTTGCCCCGCGTCCCGTGTTTCGGCATACCAGAAGTCGGGATCGAAGTTGGGAATGGCGCTTCGGCGAAACGCGTCGCGGGCACCAAAACCGGAGATCAGCACCGGGGGCTTCTTGAGATCGCGCGCGCGATCGGCGGTGGTGAGGATGAGGCAGACCGCGCCGTCGTTGATGAGACAGTAATCAAAGAGCCGGAGCGGTTCAACGATCGGGCGCGACGCCTCGTGATCATCGATCGACATGGGCGTCTTCATCACCGCATCCGGCTGCAGCAGGGCGTGCCGACGAAATGCAACCGACACCTCGGCGAGCTGACGCGTGGTGGTGCCATAGCGCTCCATGTGCATGCGGAACATCATGGCGTGGGCGGCCCCCGGCGAGGTAAAGCCCCAGGGATCCCAGAACGCGGCGCTTTCCTCCCCGCCGTAGTTCACCCGGCGCGAGCGACCGATGTTGGCGTAGATGAGCGCAACATACTTGGCTGCGCCCGTATGGAGCGCAAGCGCGGCCTCAACAATCGACATCCCCGACATTCGGCCGTGCGGCGGCATTTGCAGGGTCCAGCGCGGATCGAGGCCCAGGATCTCGCCCATCCGCGCGTAGTAGGGCACCCGGCAGCACACCAGACCGTCGATCTGGTTCTTGTCGAGCCCGCAGTCTTCGATCGCGGAGCGAAACGCCTGCGCGCCCAGCCCGTAGTCGCTCACATCGGGAAAACTGCCGTAGGCGGTGTTGCCAACCCCCACCACGGCGATCTGGTTCTTGAGCGCATGTAGCGGACTGCTCATCCTGCGTTCTCCTGGTTGCTCAACGGCCGGCTTCGAGTGCCTCGAGCACTGCATCGCCCATCTCGCGGGTGCCCACCTGCTTCATGCCCGGTTGCATGATGTCGCCGGTGCGATAGCCGCTCGCGAGTGCCTGCCCGACCGCCCGCTCGATGCGATCCGCGAGATCGGAACGATCAAACGAGTGCCGCATCATCATCGCGGCCGACAGAATCGCGGCAAGCGGATTGGCGAGGTTGCGTCCGGCAATATCGGGCGCCGTGCCGTGCACCGGCTCGTAAAGCCCTTTGCGACCCAGCGCGAGCGAGGCCGAGGGCAACATGCCGATTGAGCCCGTGAGCATGGCGGCGGCATCCGAGACGATGTCACCAAACACATTGCCCATGACCATCACGTCGAACTGTCTGGGCGCACGCATGAGCTGCATCACCGCGGCATCGACAAACTGGTGCGTGAGCTCGACATCGGGATATTCCCGGCCCACGCGAGTCACCACCTTGCGCCAGAGCTGCATCACCTCCAGCACATTGGCCTTGTCGACCGAACACAGCTTGCGCCGACGGGTACGCGCGAGCCGAAACGCCACGTGAGCGATACGCTCGATCTCGGGTTCGGTGTAAACCATGGTGTTCACCGCGCGCGCCACCCCATCAGCGGTGGTGTCAAAGCCGCGCGGTTCACCAAAATAAAGATCACCCGTCAGCTCGCGCAGAATCATGAGGTCCAGGCCCTCGACGACCTCACGCTTGAGCGTGGAGGCGCCGATCAGCTCGGGAAACAGAAAGGCCGGACGGAAATTCGCAAACAGGTCGAGGTCCTTGCGAAGCCGCAACAGGCTCGCGCCGGGCCGTGTCTCGTAGGGAATGTCTTCATCACCGGGCACGCCCACGGCGCCAAACAGGATCGCCTCGGCCTTGCGGGCAAGCGCAAGCGTGTGGGCCGGCAGAGGGTCGCCGTGGGATGCGAGGGCGTCCGCGCCTATCGATCCGTGGGCAAGCTCGAAGCCCGCCACAGAACCCGCTACCGCCTGCACCACGCGAACCGCCTGCTCGGTGACTTCGGCGCCGATGCCGTCACCGGCAAGAACCAGAATTTTCATGCGATGCGCTCCGAGAGTCAGAGTCCGTCGGCCGCGTGGCGGCGCTCGAATTCCTGCAACTGCGCCAGGTGGCTCAGGGTGTAGTCGATTTCGTCCAGTCCTTCCAGGAGGCACCGGCGTGCAAACGGCGCAATGTCGAAGCTGTGCGCGCCCGAATCAGGCAGCACCACCTGCTGCGCCTCCAGATCAACCGCGATGCGGGCCCCCGGATGGGCTTCCAGATAGGCGAGCGTGGCCACCACCACCGGCTCGGGCAGCACCACCGGCAGGAAGCCGTTCTTGAGTGAATTGCCTGCAAAAATATCGCCAAAGCTCGGCGCGATCGCAGCCCGGAAGCCATAGTCGTAGAGTGCCCAGACCGCGTGCTCTCGCGAGGAACCGCAGCCGAAATTGCGTCCCGCAACAATCACCCTGGCATTGCGCCAGGCGGGCTGGTTGAGCGGGAAGTCGGGGTGGTCGGTGCCGTCCGCGCGTTGGCGCAAATCGCGAAACAGGTAGTTGCCGAAATCGTCGCTACGGGGCTTCTGCAGGTAGCGCGCGGGCACTACCTGATCGGTATCGACATTGATCTGGGCGAGCGGCATCGCCACCGCATCAAGCCGGGTAAAGGGCCGCATGATCAGCGTCCTCCAAGCAAGGCGCGAACATCGGTGATGCGTCCGGTGACTGCAGCAGCCGCGGCCATCGCTGGGCTCATCAGGTGGGTGCGCGAACCCGGGCCCTGACGGCCCACAAAATTGCGGTTGGAGGTGGACGCGCAGCGCGCGCCCGACGCTACCAGATCACCGTTGGTACCGATACACATCGAGCAGCCTGCATAACGCCACTGAAAGCCTGCTTCGGTGAAGATGCGGTCAAGTCCCTCTGCCTCGGCCTGTGCCTTGACCAGGCCCGAGCCAGGCACCGCCCAGGCCTCGACCCCCGCCGCCACACGCCGCCCGCGCGCGACCGCCGCCGCCGCCCGCATATCTTCAATGCGGCCATTGGTGCAGGAGCCGATGAACACCCGATCGACCGGCAGTCCGGCGATCGTCTGGCCTGGGGCAAGGCCCATGTAATCGAGCGTGCGGCGGAGCGCCTCGCGACGCTCGCGATCGGGCTCGGCGGCAGGGTCCGGGATGCGCCCGTCCACGCCCAGGGCCTGCTCAGGGCTGTTGCCCCAGGTCACCATGGGCGAGATGTCGGCTGCATCGAGCGCCACCTCGCGATCAAACCGCGCATCGGCGTCGGTGGCGAGCGAGCGCCAGCGAGCAAGCGCAGCGTCCCAGGCCGCACCCTGCGGGGCAAACGGCCGGCCGGCGAGGTATTCGAACGTGGTGTCATCGGGCGAGACCATGCCGGCACGCCCCCCGGCCTCGATCGACATGTTGCAAAGCGTGAGCCGCCCTTCGATCGAGAGGTTGCGAATCGCCGAGCCCGCATATTCGATGACATGCCCCACTGCGCCCGCCGTGCCAATCCGGGCGATGATCGCAAGAATCACGTCCTTGGCGCTCACCTGCTCCCCCAGTTTCCCCTCCACCCGGATGCGCAGCGTGCGGGGCTTGCGCTGCCAGAGCGCCTGGGTGGCGAGCACATGTGCCACTTCGCTCGCGCCAATGCCAAACGCCAACGCGCCAAGCGCGCCGTGGGTCGAGGTGTGGCTGTCGCCGCAGACGAGCAGCATGCCGGGCTGGGTAATGCCCTGCTCCGGGCCCACCACATGAACAATGCCCTGGCGCGGATCGTCAAGACCGAAAAAGCGGATGCCGGCCGCCCGAGAGTCATTCTCGAGCGCCTGCGCCATGGCACGCTTTTCGGGGTCTGCAACCGAGGACAGGTCGCGGTTGTTGGTCGGCACGTAGTGGTCGGGGCTCGCAAATGCCCGCTCGGGCACGCGCGGCGCGCGACCGCTTGCCCTCAGCATCGCAAAGGCCGGCGCCGAGCCGTCCTGTACCAGATGCCGGTCGATGTAGAGGAGCGTCTGACCGTCTTCGCGCTCCAGCACCGCGTGGCGCGCCCAGATGCGGTCAAACAGAGTCTGCGGAGTAGGGGGCGTGTTCATGGCGGGGCAATGTGACAGAGCGGCGCGTGTCGCGCAAGCGCCCGACAGGCGAGCCGTTCCACAGACCGGGACCGACCCGGCGGCTTACTTCAGGAGCCCGGGCAGCCAGAGTGAAAACGCCGGCACATAGGTCACCAGCAGCAGGCAAAGGCCAAGCGCGCCATAGAAAGGCCAGATGGTGCGCATCACCGCACCCACCGACACCCCACCAATCGCGCAGCCCACGAACTGCACCGTGCCGACCGGCGGCGTGTTGAGGCCGAGCGCGCAGTTGATCAGCATCAGGATCCCGAACTGCAACGGATCCATGCCGAACTGCTGCGCGATCGGCAGGAAAATGGGGGTGCAGATGAGGATGGTGGGCGCCATGTCGAGAAAGGTACCGAGCACAAACAGCAACACGTTGATCATGAGAAAGATCACCCACGGCTCGCTGCTCACCGCTTTCATCAGTTCGCCGGTGCGCTGGGGCACCTCATAGAGCGCAAGGAAATAGCCAAAGGCTGCTGAAATGCCGATGAGAAGCAGCACCACCCCGGTGGTCTTGCAGGCCTTGGCGCAGGCCGCGAGAAAGTGGTTCCAGGAAAGCGACCGATAGACGAGCACGGTGATCAGCAGCGCCCATGCCACGGCAATCGAGGCTGACTCGGTCGCGGTGAAGATGCCGGACAGGATGCCGCCCAGGATGATGAGCACGATCAGAAGCCCCGGCGCGGCCGCCATGAAGGCCACGCCCACCGCGCGCCAGCCCGGGAAGACGCCGTGCACCGGATAGCCGCGCCGGCGCGCCACCCACCACGCGGCGGTGAGATTGCAGAGCGTGAGGATAAGGGCCGGCACCAGCCCCGCGAGAATCAGCCCGATCACGCTCACCGAGGCAATCCCCGAGGTGGCGAGTGTGAACAGGATGAGGTTGTGCGAGGTGGGCATCAGCGCCCCGACCAGCGCGGCGTGGGTGGTGACGTTGACCGCATAGTCGGCGTCATAACCCTCGCGCTTCATGAGCGGAATCATCACGCTGCCCATCGCCGACACATCGGCCACGGGCGACCCCACGACGCCACCAAAGAGCGTGCAGCCGAGCACATTGCTCATCCCCAGGCCGCCCCGCACATGACCCACCAGCGAATTGGCAAACCGCACGATGCGCTCGGCAATGCCGCCGTAGAGCATCAGTTCGCCGGCAAAAATGAAAAAGGGAATGGCAAGAAAGCTGAACACCTGCATGCCGCCCACCATTTTCTGGAAGACGACGGCAATCGGCAGCCCGGCCGCAAGGATGGTGGCCACCGACGACAGTCCGATGGCAAACGCCACCGGCACCCCGAGAAGCAGCAGGATCGCAAAGCTCACACAGAGGACGGTGAGTTCCATGGGGCTCAGTGCCAGGCGGGCTTGATCTCGCGACCCTGCAGGTTCGCGACAATGTGCTCGATGGAAAACAGCACGATGAGGCTTCCGGCGATGACGAGCGGCACATAGTCAATGCCGTCGGGCACTGGCAGCATCGGCTTTTTTTCATTCCACTTGGCGCTCGCCCACATCCAGCCGCTTTGCACCATCAGCGCGCCAAATACCGCGATCAGCGCGTGAATCAGCAGCTCGATGCGGCGGCGCCAGTGATCGGGCAGGAGCGCGACCAGCGACTCGAGCCCGATATGGCCTGCATCCCGCACACCCACCGCGAGCCCGAACGCGGTCACAAACAGCACCAGCAACATGGCGAGCGCTTCGGCCCAGGTGGGCGTGTCGTTCAACACGTAACGGCCGAACACCTGCCACTGTACGCAAACCACCACCGCGAGCAGCCCCGCGATCGCGAGCACGAGGCTCGCGCGCGAGAGCAGCGCGCAGATGCGCGAATAGAGCACGACCGCGCCAGACGCGGGTCAGGCGGCCGCGATCAGCGGACGTCCTGGATCGCCTTCACCAGCCGCTTCATGTCGGCCGTGGTCATGAACTTGTCATAGACCGGGCCCATCACCGCCTGGAACGAGGCCTTGTCGACCTCGACGATCTCGGCGCCGAGTTTCTTCACGTTGGCGAGCGACTTGGCCTCCTGGTCATCCCAGGCACGGCGTTGCACCGCCACCGATGCGCGTGCTGCCTGCCGGACCATGTCCTGCTCGGCCTTGGGCAGCTTGTCCCAGATGATTTTCGACATGACAAGAATCTCGGGCGCCATCGAGTGTTCGGTCCGCGAATACACCTTCACCGCCTCGGCATGCTTGGCCGTATCGAACGACGGGATGTTGTTTTCAGCAGCGTCGATCAGGCCGGTTTTCAGGGCGGTGAACACCTCGCCGTAGGGCATCGGCGTGGCGTTGGCACCCATCGCACTCACCAGCGCCACCCACAGGTCGGACTGCTGCACGCGAATCTTGAGGCCCTTGGCGTCGGCCACGGTGCGGATCGGCTTCTTGGCATAAATGGAGCGCGCGCCGCTATCGTAGAAGGCAAGACCGATGAAACCCTGTGAGGCACAGCTGGCCAGGATTTCGTCACCCACCGGGCCGTCGAGCGCCTTTCTCATGTGATCGACCGAGCGGAACAGGAACGGCATGGTCGGCACCTGCGTGAGCGGGCAGATGGCATTCATGGGCGACACGTTGACGCGGGTGAGGTCGAGCGCGCCAATCTTCACCTGATCGATGGTCTCCTTCTCGCCGCCGAGCGCCCCCTTGTTGAACACCTTGATGCGGTGCTTGCCGCCGGAGAGTTTGGAGAGTTCGTCGCTCATCGCCCGCACAGCAACGACGGTCGGATAGTCGTCGGCATTGTGGATGTCGGCAGAGCGGAATTCGACGCCGACGGCGAAACCCGAGAGGCCTGCAGTCGCCAGCGCAGCAACCAGGGCGCGAAAGATTCTCATGGGATGTCTCCTCAATTGTCTTGGGGGCCAGAACCCGGGCCTGCCGGGTGGACTGGGCACGTAGAACGAACCGCCACTCTACCGCGCGCCCATCCGGGCTGCCAGCCCCGTGCGGGTCTTGATCGGGAACCGAGCAAAGGCGCTCGGCCGCGCGATAATTCGGGCAAGGCGCCCGTTCATCGTGTCGCACCCCTCAACACCGCTCCCGGAGTCCCCATGCAACGCCTCTTCACATCGTCGGCTGCGAGCCGTCTCTGCCTGCTCGTGCTTACCGCCATGGCTGCTGCCAGCCCTTCCGCGGCAGCCGATGGCTCACAGGTCTATCAGAGCACCTGCGCGGTCTGTCACACGGCTGGTGTGGCAGGAGCACCAAAGCTTGGCGACCGCAAGGCCTGGACACCGCTGATCGAGGAGGGCCAGGCGATTCTCACCGCGCACGGCTACGTCGGTGTGCGCGGCATGCCTGCCAAGGGTGGGAAACCCGACCTGTCCATTGAAGACTTCGCTGCTGCGGTGGTCCACATGGTCAATGCCTCGGGCGGCAAGTGGAGCCAGCCCGACGCCAAGGGGTTCGCGGCGATTCGGTCAGAGATCGTCAAGCGCGAAAAAGAGCTGGCCGGGGCCAAGCCGAAATAATATTTCGCAGATGTCGGGGCTGAAGCGGCGAGGGCTACGCACCCGCCCCGCAACAGCCCCGCATTGGCTTACAGCACGGGCAACGCTGGCACCGCCGGCAAAGCAGACTGCGGCAGGTTGGAAGCGAGCCAGACCGTCGGATCGGTTTCGTTTGCAGGCAGCGCGGCAACATTGAACAGACCCACGGTACCGCTCACCTCATTGGCCACCGCAAGCATTGGCAAACCGGTCGGGCTACTCGACGCGGGAATCAGGAGCAGACCCTCTGGGCCAAGGTCTCCCCCGGAGATGGCCTTGGTGGTGGAATCCTGAGCCGGCGTCTTGGTGAAGTCACGCGTGTTCTCGTAGCTCAGGAAACTGGGGCGATACGGGTCCGAGACATCGTACACCGCCACGCCACCAATCCGCTCGAGTCCGACAAACGCCAGCACCTTGTCGCCGACCACTGCGGTCGTCACACCCTCGGGCTCGGGGCCCTTGTCGTCGCTACGGTTGTCAATCGAATTGCTGGTGTGGTTGGCGTTGAAGTTCGAAGGAAGCACTTCAGCAACCAGACGCTCGAGTTGGTCGCCACTGTCGTAGATCCGGTTTCCGTAAGCGTCCAGGATCGAGAATGAACGCCCCCCAAAGGCCACCAGCTTGTCGAGATCTCCGTCACCGTCAACATCAATCCCATTGGTGATGACCTTCAGATCGCCGTCCAGAAGTGCAGCACCGGCTGTCGCGTCGGCCACCGGCTTACCGCTCCCTCCGAGATCCTTGACCTGTACCTCGTCCACCGTACGCGAATCGCCCTCGTTGGCCGTGATGTAGTAAGTCTTCCCATTCGTACTGAATGAGGCGATGGCATCCGGCATGTAGGCGCCATAGAGCTTGGGGCTTGTCAGGCTGACAGCGGGGATCGTGCCGGACGGCTGACCGGTCGTGTCGTTATCCGCGTCGATTTTGTTGGCGCCGTTGAAGCCAAAGATTCCGAGGCCGATCGTTTCCGTGCCAACGCCATTGACGCCAAAGTCGTTGTCGTTGATCACCGCGAGGCCACCATCAGGCAACAGGGCCAGTCCCTCAGCCTTGTCATTCGGTGTGTAACCCAGCGACGGCAGGTTGGCGACCCGTTCCTTGTAAACAGGGTTGATGCCTGCGGCGAGCATCTCATCCACGGTCAGCACCTCGAGCGTGGTCTTGCCCGTGGGCAAGGTGGGCGTGGCCGTGAGCAGGTTCGTCGCGCCGCGAAGATCGATCTCGTAGAGGACCTTCTTCGCTTCGGGCGCCACTGACGAATCACGCTCGAACACAAAGATTGTGCCGGTCGCGGGGTTGAACACGGCATCACCGATCTTGTCGAGCGCGCCCAGGTTGAGCGCGGGACGCTCCAGCAGGTAGGCGAACTCGGCAATCACCGTTCCCTTGGACGCGGCGGCCGCAAGCGTGCCACCCTGGGGGAGCGCCGTGCCGACAGCAAGATCGCGCATCGCCATCACTTCGATCCGCACCAGCGGCCCGCCCGTGTCGGTGGTGTTGCCCGACACACTATCAAGGGGGCTCTGCACGAATGCGAAGATCAGCCCCTGCGCCTCATTGACCGCCAGCGCTTCGAAACCGCGATTGGCCTGACGCTTGATGAGATGGGCGGGCAGCGTTTCGGTGCCGAAGGTATCGGTGGTGTCTGGCGTGAGTGCCGCCGTACCTGAGGGGACATAGCGCACCACCATCTTGCCGGTGGCGTCGAACTCGTAGATGGCCGGCCGATATTCATCGACCATCCACATATTGCCGGCAGCCGTGCGGTAGACACCCTCCAGATCGGCCCCCATGGGATCGTAGGAGAGCGTCTTGTAGCCCAGCGTGACGCCGCCCGACGTGAACGTTCCCGTGCGGGTGGCGTCGGTAGCGGGGACGATCTGAACCGGCTCTTCATCAGTGCCGGGGATGTTGGGCAGCCCGGTGAGCGGCGTGCCGTCAGCTCGAGTAAGCATCGTCGTGCCGGCAATCGAGACCTGCTTGGTCACCGGATCGAATTCGAGCGTGGCAACGCGTGCCTGGTAGCTGGGCAACACGAAGGGCCGCTCGAGCGCAGCATCCGCATCAACATTCACCGGCTCGCCGTTAGGGCCGCGGTCGCTCACCGTCAGGAAGCGCCACTTGCCGTTGCTGGTCCCGATGTACTGCAGACCCGAAAAGCCGCCGGACGGGACGGACTTGCCGAACGCATCCGTACCGATGGACGAAAGGTCTGAGCCCGTCATGGTGTCGTAGGCGGTCATCACCAGATCGCCCCGGGCGTGATTTTTGTAGCCCAGCGGGGCGATATCAACGATCTTTGCAGTCGCTGCGCTGAGGTCAAGTACAGCAAGCGCGTTGTTTTCCTGAAGCGTGACCATCGCCTGCTTGCCATCGGGCGATACGGCGATGTACTCGGGTTCGATATCGTTCGATGCGCTGACACCCGCGGCAATCCGGACGCCACGCTCGCGAAGATAGCCCTCCTGCCCGTTGTAGGCGGTGAAATCGAGTTGCTGGACGGTGGCGTTCGCAATCGCTGTGGCGGGGTCGCTCCCCAGGGTCACCACGGTAATGCCGCCGTTCGCAACGAACGGGCTGCCACCGTTGTAGTACACATCGGTGGAGCCGCGCTCGTTGATCGACTCGGCCTCGTTGGCAACCAGCACCTTCTTGCCGTCGGGCGTAAAGGTCACCATATCCGGACCAACCCCGGCATCCAGGGCGCGCGCGCCGGCCGGCGCCGCCGCCGTGGACGACACCGCGACATCGGCTTTAAAGAGCACCAGCTTGCCCGCCGCCGTGGGGTTGGCATCGGCCAACGCCACAGCGACCGTGCCGTTGGAAACCGCAACCGAGTTCACCTGCGGGGTGCTGCCCGCGGTCGTGGCATAACCCTTGAAGTCAAGCCTGCCCACCAGCACCGGATTAACGGGATCCGACAGGTTCAGCACCTGGATCTCTGCTGCGACCGCATTTACCATGAACATGCGTTTCGAGGTCGGGTCATAGCCGACGATCTCGGCACCACCTGCGTTGTACACATTGGTGCTGAAGGTGCCCACCTTGCTCAGCGCAAGCTGGGAGGGCTGAAGCACCGACTCGGCACGCATGTTCAGATTCTGGATTCGCTCGTCAAGCGCGGCTGGCGTGTCAGCCTGATCGAACGCGGTGGAAGCACCGCCAAACACGGCCTTCATGTAGGCCTGGAATACGCCCTGCTCAGCCGAGATCGGCGTGCTCGCCGTGGAGTACTGCTGGGTGGTGGCCGCAGCGCTGTAGTCAAGCGTCTCGGGCACCGGTTGGCTAAGCGTGTAGCCGCCACCCGCCTTGTCGAGCAGATACCGGAAATTCTCGCCATTGGCCTTCGTGGGATAGCTGTCGCCGCCCTGCGCGAGGAAGCTCAAGGTGACCATCGAAATTGCCGCCGGCGCGCCCGCCAGCTTGGTTCCGTTGTCGTACAGGCCGATTCGTGAACCGTCATCGGCCACCAGGGCAATATCCATCACCCGCGAGCCCGCAGCAAAGTCGGGATCCCAGGAAAAGCTCATGCCTCCCACCTGCGGAAACCGTCCCTGAAGCGTACCGGCCGCAACACCGTGCTCAAGAATCGCCTTGAGGCCTTCCGGCGTGGTGTCAAACATCATCAGCTGGTTATTGAAGCGCAGCGAATTCTCCAGATCGAGCTGCGACACGCTGCCGTCGGACGGCGGAAGCTTGTCAACCGTACCGTCCGCCTTGGGATCAGAAATTGTGCCGATCTGAGCCCGGATGCCGCCACCGTTCTTGAGCGACACCACGCGGGTGCTTGATGCCGCAGTCCCGAGTGCAAGTTTGGCCGCATAGGTATTCGCATCGGCCGACAGGTTGCCGAGATTGGTTTCCTCGGATCGCACCAGCGTGCGTTCGCCCTCAAGGTAAACCGACGCGTATCCCGCGACATTTCCGTCTTTTACCGTGATGACGGACTGCACCGCATCGGTCAGTGTCTTCACTTTGCCGCCGCGGGTACCGCTGGCAAATGCGGTGGTTGCAAGCGCGGACTCAGCCACGCCCCATGCCGCAGCGACATTGGCATCGGTCGCCGCGTAGGCACCATTGACCGCAGCATTGGCCGTGATGCTGGTTGCGATGAGTTTGCCGGCTTCGTCGAAGTCGACAACCATCCGGCCGAGATAGGTGTATTCGTTGTCGGTACTCACGACCAGCGTCGTCGTGCCGTCCTTGTCTTTCGCGACGAACGGATAGGTCTCGGCAAAAGCGGCCGAATGCCCGCCCATCGCAACCGCCTTGTCGTTTGCATCGCCCATCCGGGTGTTGGAGCCCGCTGCAATGACGATGTCGACGCCGGAGAGTTTGGTTGCGAGCAGCTTTTCGTTGCCAACGATTTGAAGGTGCGACAGCAGCACGATCTTGTTGACGCCCTGCGCGGTAAGGTCATCGACCACCGGCTGAAGTTGCGCGGCGAGGAGCGTCATGTCGTCGGCTTCGCCATTCGCACCGGGGCCAGTGGGAAAGCCCTTCACCTCGGTTCCGGAAGGCGACGAGATCGCCTCCAGTATCTGCGTGGTCACGCCGACCAGTCCGATCTTCGCGCCGTTTTCGATCAGAATGGCTGAAGGAACGATCTTGCCCTTCTGCGCGGAAGCGAGTTCGAGTCCTGAGGTGGCCGTCGTATCGACGTAAATCGACTTCAGGTCGGTGTCGCCGGAAAAATCCAGATTGGCGCTGATGTGGGGAAATTGCGCGCCCAGCGCGCCGCTGGACCCTTTGATCGCGTCGCTCAGTACACGCGAGCCCAGATCAAACTCGTGATTGCCGATCGCCGAGGCTTCAACGCCGATCGCGTTGTGAATCGCGATATCAACGGCTGCAATCGGCACGGTTGCGGTGGCTGCGAGTGCGCCGCCGCCGGCGCTATTGAGCGCAGCAATCACAGAAGCATCGGTTCCCGCAGCCAGGAAGGGCCCGGGGATGAAGTTGTCTCCACCCACCAGCGTAATGCTGTTCGGGTAAGCATCCTCGAACTTGTCGACCAGAGCTGCGAGTCGGGGCGCGGTCGTAGGCGCGAGCGTACCCGCTTCTCCGTCAGAAAAATGAAGCAGTTGCAGGGTAAAGGTCTTCTGCGTCAACGCGGTTTTCTGCCCCGCTGCAACGGAGTCCACCGATGTGGCTGCGTCGATTTTCGAGGACATCGCAGCCAGGTTTTCCAACGCGCTCACTGCCGCGGCTTTCAGATTGGCGCTATTGACGCTAATGCCGGCAACCTTGGCCTGCGTGGCAACCGAGTTGATGAGCGTCTCAGCTGTAGCCGTAATCTTGTCGGCGGCAAGCGCACCCGCCGTCATCGCCTTCGCAACTTCGGAAAAGATGCCTGCTGCGATCTCGTCGTGCTTGTCGGCGGCCACGCCTGCAACCTGCTGAACCTTGACGGTGAGGCTGTTGACCATCGTGGCAACGATCACACCCGCCTTCTGCACCGCGAGCGCGCCGGCCTGTCCGGCGGCTGCCCCCGCAACGGGATCCAGCGTGGTCAGATTCACCGTACCCTTCAGCGCAGCAAGCCCCACTGCGTCAAGCACCTGATCCTGGGCGGCTGCCAGGCTCAAGCCCTTGCTCTGCATCACCTCGGTCACCAGCGTGGTGAGCGGCGTGACTGCAGTGGATCCGGCCGGGGCCTTGAGAATGCCGGTGAAGTCCACACCGGTGGTAACGTCGCGTCCGCCGAACGCGACCACCGGGCCGTCGACCCCCTGGGGCAAAGTGAAATTCCCCTGAGCATCCGACTGCGTAATCGGCTCGCCGGCATCGGGCTGGCCGTTGCGGTTCGTATCGATGAAGACTGTTGCGCCAGCGATGTAGCCATCGACCACCTTGCCGGTATTGGTGGGTGGGCTGTTCTTATCGCGGGTGGCGGCGATGAGTCCGAGTGCGCCCACGCCAACCAGCACGCCGCCGATCGCCGGCGTTACACCGGCCGCCCCTGCGGCGGGTGCAGCAGCATCGGTCGCAGCGGCCGCGCTGGCAGCCTGCGCCTGCGCGAGATCAGCCACAGGCACTGCGGATACAGCAGCGCTCGCCTCGATGGCGGCGTCCTCCGCATGGATGTCCAGCTCTTCTGCAAGTCGGTCGGCGTCTTTGGACTTCGCACGTACGTTCACGGCCGCCGAAACAGGCGCCGCTCCGGTGTCGACCGAGACCTCCAGCGCGTCAGCGTTCACAGGTACCGCTCGCGCAGGGGCGTTATTGGATGGGGTTTTCCTGGCAGCAGTCCGTGCCTGAAACGGGGCAGCGACAGTGGCGGGAGTGGTCGGCGACGTGGACTTGGTCATGGCGGGCCTCAAACAATGGAAGCCCTGAACGCTAGTGACTGCTTATGACAGTTTTGTGTCGGTCGAGTACTCGCGTGCGGGCGATCTGCTGCGAGTCAAAGTAAGTCGTCGCTTGAGATCTCCATCCAGGTCGCAAATCTTGCACTGACCTCCATAGCACGGTCACCGTAGCCCCCCTCGAAGAGGGCGCAGTCGACGCCAGCGGCGAAGGCGCAGGCGACATCGATATGGCTGTCGCCGGTGAAGAGCGCATCCACTGCATTGCCTCGCAGCCGCGAGATGGCGGCGAGGAGCGGCTCCGGGGCTGGCTTCCTGACGCCACAGGTATCAGCCCCGACTACCACATCGAAGTACCCGTCTAGGTTCTTCCTGGCCAGCAACTCCCGGGCCTCAGCCTCGGCCTTGTTGGAACAGATCGCGAGCCGGGCGCCCCGCGCATGAAGGGCAGCCAGTACCGACGGAACTCCCCGATACACGCGGGCGAATTTTCCCGATATCGAGCGATAGTGGACGCGGTAGGATTCGAGAAGTGGTTCGAACCTGTCTTCGGAGGCGCTCGCGGCAACGAGGGCCGCCCTGGCGCTCGCCTCGACTCCGCCATGAAGCGAAGCTCGTACTAGTTCACGTCCGACAGGCGGGAGCCGATGGTCGTACAGTGCAAGGTTAAGCGCTACGGTCAGATCCACAATTGTATCGATCAGCGTTCCGTCCAGATCGAAGACCTGAAGTGGCCGTGCATAGAGCTCTGCGAGAGCACGGCTCTGTGGCTGCGCGTTCAAGCAACGTCACCATTGTGAGGGCGATAGAGCGCCGACTCCAGCGCTTCATCAAGATCGGCCACAGGCCGATCAAACATCACACGACCGCTGCGCAGACCCACCACCCGGTCGGCAAACTGTCTGGCCCACTCCACCTGATGCAAGCTGCAGAGCACCGCAAGCCCTTCATCGCGCGCAACCCGGCGCAAGTCCGAAAGTACGCCGCGCGCCGACTCGGGATCGAGACTCGCCACCGGCTCGTCCGCGAGCAGCACCCGGCAGTCCTGCGCGAGCACGCGCGCAATCGCAACCCGTTGCTGCTGCCCACCTGAGAGCAGATCGCTTCGCTGATATGCCTTGTCAAGGAGGCCAACACGATCAAGGCTTGCAAGCGCCGCCTGTCGGTCCACGCTCGCAAATCGGCGCACCAGCACCCGCCAAAGCGGCGTCGTTCCGAGGCGTCCGGTGAGCACGTTGTCGATCGCGCTCAGGCGCCCAACCAAATTGTGTTGCTGGAACACAAGGCCCACCGAGCGCCTGTGTTGCCGTAGCGCTTTACCCTCGAGCCGGTTGATCGCCGCACCCAGCAACCGGACCTCGCCGGAGTCAGGGCGGACCAAACCTGTCAGGCAACGGAACAGGGTGGACTTGCCAGCACCGCTCGGCCCGAGCAGCACCACCAACTCGCCAGGGGCCACCGAGATCGATACGTTGTCGAGCGCACAGACGTCGCCGTAGCGTTTGCTGAGCGTATCAACCCGCAGCGTGTCATTGCCAGCCATGTTCAGACCAGCCGCCGCCGCAACCATGCGCTCAACTGATCAATCAGCGTCACCATAATCAGCACCGCGACTGTCAGCGTCAAAAGACGCTGAAAATCCAGGAGATCGATCGCAGCCTTGATCTCGATTCCAATCCCCCCCGCGCCAACGATGCCCAGCACCGTTGACGTGCGAACGTTGGCTTCCCAGACATAAAGCGACACTGAACTCAGGTTGGGGAGTACAGCAGGAAAGACGATATGACCCATGATCGAACCGGTTCCGGCGCCGGTCATTGCAGCCGCCTCAAGCGGTGCCTTGGGGAGCGTTTCAATCGCCTCGGCGTTCAGCTTGGTGATCACCCCAATCGAGTGGATGAACATGCCCAGCACGCCAGCAAACGGCCCCAGGCCAACTGCTGCAACGAAGAGGATCGCAAAGACCACTGTGTCGATCCCCCTGCAACCGTTGGCAAAACCCCGAATCAGCCGCGATGCGAACGGACTGGGCGTCACATTAGCCGCTGCGAACATCGACAGCGGCGCCGATACGATGGCCGCAGCAAGCGTTCCGATGGTGGCAATTGCCACCGTTTCGGCAGCACGCAGCGCCACCGCATCCAGCTCGGACAGGTTGGGCGGCCAGGCGGTCGCCGCCCACTTCAGAAGCCGCGGCAAGCCCTCAATCAACTTGCCGGGCTCCACCTTCGCGATCCAGGCGCAGCCGACCACGAAAGCAAACGCGACAAGCACCGACGCGGCACGGATCAGTCCTGCTCGGGATCGCCAGGAGAATAGCTGCTCCGCATAGCCACCCGCGGCAAGCCGACGCGCCGGTGCACGCAGGGTCATGATGGTGTCCTGCTACTCAACCCTTGAGCACGCCGACTTCGCGACCCATGACCTCAAGCTTGGCGTAGGGCTCATGCCCCACCGCAACGAAGCCAGAGTAAGGCCACGGCATCATCCTGGCGGCGTCATCCTTGGGTAGCGAAGCAAACGCGCTTTGCAAGCGTTTCGCAAGATCCGGATCAAAGCCTCGCCGTACAACCACCGGCTCATTAGGCAAGGGCTCCGACTCCCAGACCACTCGGTTGGAGTCAGGCTTGATCTGCCCGTTTCGGATCATGGTGTTGCGGTGGGTGTCCCAGCCTGTCGCGAGGTCAACCTGCCCGCCAATGGTCGCCATCTGAGCGGCAGCGGCCGACGCACCTTCCGCGTAACGCCCGAAGTAGGTACGGGGGTTGATGCCGCGCGAGCGCAGGAAGTGGGTGGGAACCAGCCAGCCCGACGTGGACCCGACGTCCAGCATCTGCATCGACATCCCTTTGGCGTCATCTGGAAAACTCTTCACCTCGAGCCCGGGCCGGCCCACTACAATCGCCTTGTAGTAATCGCGACCTTCGATCAGCAGCATGGCAATTGCCTGCGCCTCGCCCTTTTGCTTGGCGAGCACGTATCCCCAGGGCCCCATCTGCGCGACATCGATCTGCTGGTTGGCAAGCGCAACCGCGATGCCTGCCCAGTCGTTGGCAACTGTCAGGTCAAGATCGCAGCCAACCTGATCGCACACGCTGCGATATAGCGGCTCCCACACCCGGCGCGTATCGGCCTGTGTGGGCTGCTGCGGGCCCAAGCCTACCTTCAGGACCGGACGCTTCTGCGCATGCACAAAAGGGGCGGGCAGGGCTGACACCGTTGCCACAGCAAGCGGTGCGGAAATCAGTTGTCGACGCGTCGTCATTGCGCTCTCCAGGTTTGAGGGAAGAAGAATGCTGGAGAGGTTAAGCGGGGCAGATGACAGGGCCGTGAATCGCGCTCAAGATGAGGACACCGAATCCCTAGCTGACTACGAACGCAACCACCAGCGTGCCAAGCATGATCGCCACAAGGGAAGGTAGCGCCGCGCGCGCGGTCCAGAGAAGCGGCTTAGCGAACATGGCCGAGGCAAAGTACAGATTCATCCCCGCAGGCGGGCAGATGAATCCCACCTCCATCGCCGCCATGAACACCACGCCAAAGTGCACCGGGTCAATGCCATAGCTTTGCGCAAGCGGCAGGAGGAGCGGAACCAGCACCACGATCGCGGCGTAGATCTCGAGCAACGCGGCGGCCACAAACAGCGTGGCAAGTAGCGCGAGCATGAAAAGGTGCGGGCTGTCGACCCGCTCCCGGACCCAGTCAACCAACGCGGCTGGCGCCCCGACATCAGTCAGCCAATTCGTGAGCGCAAGCGCCATGCCAAGGATCAGCATCACCCCGCCGATGAGTCGCGCGCTGTCGGCGAGGCACAGCCCCAACCGCCCAGGGGTCAGTTCCCTGTGCACCAGACCTTGGGACAGCACGACAAATGCCGCCGTGAGTGCGGCACTTTCAGTGGGTGTGGCAATGCCCACCGCAATCGACCCGACGGCAATGACTGGAATCAACAGCTCCCACCCCGCCGCCTTCGCCGCGAGATAGATATCGGCCTTACGATCAGGCCTCTGCAGCGGCAGATCGGCTCCGCCGAGCATCGGCGCGGGCCGTGGCATCTTCCTGAAATAGCCACCAATGCCCAACAGGCAGACGATCATGATCGCGGCGGGCAGAAGCCCGGCAACGAACATCTCTTGAATCGGCACCCGGGCAATCACGGCATACAGCACCAGCGGAACCGATGGTGCGATCAATACGCCGAGGGCACTCGCACCGGTCAGCAGACCGATCGCCCGACGCTCTGGATAGCCGGCACGGGTGAGCATCGGATAGAGGAGCCCTCCCAGCGCAAGAATCGTTACGCCACTTCCGCCCGTGAGCGCAGTGAAGCCTGAACAGAGCAGTGCCGCGGCGATCGCAACCGCCCGCGGTCCGTCGCCAAATAGCGCCTGCAAGAGCCTCCCCACCCGCGCGGCTGCACCGGTTCGCGCCACCACAATACCGGCAAGCGTAAAGAGCGGTAGCGCGGGGAGCGACGGATTGACGGTGATCTGATAGTGAGAAAGCGGAACTGACGCAAGCGGCAGCCCTTCCCCCGCCATCAGCACCACAGCGAGCGCACCGAGACAGGCAAAGATCGGCGCGCCTGCAAGTAGCATGGCAACGATCATCGCTACCGCTACAACAGTTCCGATGGGGCTCGTGCCCTCAAAGGCCTCCGCGCCCAACCATCCTGCGCCAAGCAGTGCCAACGCAAGTGCCCAGCCCTGGGCGGCCCGTCGCGACAGGCGCCTGCCCAGAAAGACCGAAATCAGCGCAAATCCCGCGGGTAGCGCAAACTGGATCGCCCAGACCGGAATGCCATAGGCGAGCCGAGTGCCTGCGTCCATCTCGGTCATGACGAAGGTCCAGCTCGCCCGCGCAAGCACCGCGGCCGCGAACGCCGACCCGCTAAGCGCAACCGCATGCAGTACCCACAACGGATCGACCGGCTGCCCCAGCCCCTGATCTGCTCGCTCGGGCAGATGCAGCACAGTGCTCAACTCGTTTCGGCGCGCGGCCGCTACCGCACCGGCCATCGCCATCAATAGCCCGAGATGCTGGACTACCACCGAGGCGTTATCAATGCCTTGACCCATCAGGGGCCGGGCAGCGATCTCCACCACCGGAATCGCCACCATCAGCGCGAGCGCGAGCGCGGCCAACCAGCCGAACAGGTCAGTCCGCGATTCCGATGATGCGAGGGTACTCAACGCAGCCGGCCGCTCAACCGCCCCGGGTTGAACGATAAGCCTTAAGGTGCAAAAACACTTCATCGAAGGCGTCAGCAGGCACCAGGGTGCCGCGAAGCCTCGGATAAAGGCCCTGGGCGAGGTCCTCCCACGCCTTGCGTTGCAAGTCATCGGGTTGGTTAACGGTGAGTCCGCGCTTCTTCATGGCCTCAACCGCCTCGTCGACCTCAGCTCGGGCGCGATTCCGCATGGCGATGCCCGCTGATTCGCCCGCAGTGCGGAGCGATGCGCGAGCCGTATCCGACATCGAGTCCCAGGATTTTTGGGTCACCACCAGAGCGCCAACCATCGGGGCCCAATTGATCTCGAGCATATGCGATGCGGCAGAGAAAATTTGTGCGGCCAACGCGAAATAGGGCGTCGACGGCACCACGCTGATCATCCCAGTTTGAATCGCCGCCAGCGCATCCCCCGTCTCAAGCGGAACCGGTGTGTAACCCAGGCTCTTCATGATGGACTGTTGCTCGGGCTCGGATCCCCAGGCGAAAAATCTCATCCGCTTGAAGTCATCCGGATGCACGGCCCGCTCGCGAGAGAAAAACCGAATCCAGCCCGCATCGCCCCAGCCGAGTACCACAAAGCCACGCTCGCTGAATCGCCGTTCGATCGAGGGTCGCAGGCGCTCTCGGACATAGTCGATTTCCTCCCAGCTGCGAAAAAGCAGTGGCAAATTTTGCAGCGCCGAGATGGTGGGTTCGATTTCACGCAGACCCACGACCGACATCAGTGCGCCCTGAAGCTGGCCGATCCGCATGCGCCGGACCATCTCGGCTTCGCCGCCCTGCGAACCATCTGTAAACGCAGCAAAGCGTGCGTTGCCACCCTGAGCGGCCCGCCACGCCTCACCAAGCTTCATCAGTTCCTGGTGGTACACCGAGTTCCTCGGGACCACCGAGCCGATTCTCAGCTGCGCGGCGGGCTGTGCACTCGTCGTACCCGCAACGATCAAGGTGTTCAAAGCGAGCACGCAGGCATTGACGCTAAAGTAGCGGCGGGACGATGACATGAGTTGATCTCTACAGGTCTGGAGAATCAGAAGCGGTCGTCGATCGTATCGAGCAGCCAGAGCGCCCGCTCGAGCATGATGCGGTTATCCGCTCCTGGGTTTTGGGTTGCGATCGTGATGGCCTCGCGCACGAGCCGGGTAAACTCATCGCGATCGCCAGCCGCAAGCGGCAGCGCTTCGGCGCGCGCAAGCGCAACCGCTGCCATGCGACCGCCCGATAGCCGCGCCGCTTCGTCAAACCAGCGTTGCGCGTCGCTCAAACGCCCGCCAGGTCGACCCGCTTCAAACGTACCCGCGAGCGAAGCCACAGCGCCGTCACCCCAGGTCACACAGCAGGCGGTGAGCAGGCTGGTGAGGCGAACTGCAGCTGGGAGTTGCGCGATAGCTTCTGCATTACTTTTCGAGAGTGCGATCCGGGCCCCCCACGCGGCTGCCGCCCAATAGGCGACGCCCGCATGCCGCGGATCGAGCACCATGGGATCACCGCCAGGCAGAGGATTGGCAAGCCACCTTTCAAGGCCGGGGTAATGTTGCTCGAGCGCGCGCATAGCATGGCGCTCGGCCCGCGCATATAAGCGAACGGCTCGCTGTCGCAGGCGGGTGGCAGCGGCCGAATCCCGCGATTCGACCCGATCCGCTTCAAAGGCAACAAATGCCCACGCGTAGCGAACGAACCCGGCCGCGATCACTTCGGCCAGCCCCTCGTGATCGGGCGTTCGGGCAAGCACTGACTCGCCAAATTTCAGAAAGAATGGTGCGGCGTCCCGCACCAGCTCCAGATCGTCATCTTGATCTTCAGCCTGCGCGGTAAGCTGATCAGCCACCGCGCGCGCAAGCATGCGGTTAATCGAACAGCCGGAGATCTGCGCCGCGACAACGGTCACGAACAGCAGGATGAGCGTCAAACGAATGAGCGAACCGCACTCGACTTGAGCGCGACCAGGCCGACCGGGGGCGAGAGTCTGAAAGGGCATGGCGGATGTGTTGCCTCAACCCGCGCAAATTGCCCGCCAATTATGACGCCCGCGTGACGGGCTCATGACGGGAACACCCGAAGGGCTCAGGGCACTCAACAGGGCAACCGCATGCCCACACGATCATCGCCTGCGGCTCTCCTCGCCCGCTACCTTTCTCGCCCGTCCTCCGTCACGCCCATGTCATCACGCCATGCGCCAATCAAGCCCTTTGCTGGAGTATCGATGGACCCCCGATCAACTTCTCTTCTCTCGCCCGCCCGCCGCGACCTCCTGCTTGGAAGCGCTGGCGCCTTGGCCTTTGCGATGCCCACTGCCGCAGCACGCGCGGACTCGTCCAATCTCTTTGCGCTAGGTGTTGCCTCCGGCCAGCCTCGGCCGGACAGCGTTGTGCTCTGGACTCGACTGATGGTCGAACCATCCCTTGGCCCCGTACGCGTGCGCTGGGAAGTCGCGGCCGATGAGGCGTTTCGAACGGTCGTGGCAAACGGAACGGAAATCGCTATCGCTCGCGACGCATTCTGCGTTCACGCCGAGCCGTCCGGTCTTGAGTCGGGGCGGCCTTACTGGTACCGGTTCGAAGCCCAGGGCGTGCTCAGCCCCACCGGCCGAACCCGAACCGCGCCAGGAGCAGATCAGTTGGCGCCGCTGCGTCTGGCGATCGCGAGTTGCCAACGCTTTGACACCGGGCACTACGCGGCCTGGGCAAACGTGGCTGAGCGACCACTTGATCTGGTGGTATTCCTGGGCGACTACATCTATGAATACGCCACGCGAGCCGGCGCCATCCGGGAGGTGGGGCCGCGCGTGGAGACACTCGAGGATTTCCGCGCGCGCTATGCGATACATCGCAGTGACCCAGCCCTTCAGGCCGCGCACGCCGCGCACCCGTGGCTCGTCGTCTGGGACGACCATGAGGTGGATAACGACTATGCTGGCCTTACGGGGCAGAGCCTTCAGCCCGATTTCGCGCGCTACCGCGCCGACGCTTACCAAGCCTGGTGGGAGCATATGCCAGTGCCCAAGGCCTGGCGTCCACGCGATGGCGTGCTTCGAATCTACGATCGGTTTGATTGGGGGCGCCTCGCGCGGATTCATCTGCTCGACACCAGGCAGTATCGTGATGTCCAGGCCTGTCCCCGCCCGGGACGTGCCGGATCGAATTCGGTCACGCTCGCAGACTGCCCCGAATTGTCTGACCCGAATCGATCGCTGCTCGGCGCGCAGCAGGAGCGCTGGCTCGCCGCCGGACTGGCTTCCGATCACCGCTGGAATCTGATCGCGCAGAGCACCCTGATGGCAAAAGCGGCCTCTGGCCCTCCAGGTTCCGAGCGCCACTGGACCGACGGCTGGGACGGCTATCCTGCCGCGCGCAGGCGTCTGCTGGAATCTATCGCAGGACGTCCTGGCCCTCTGGTCCTGGGGGGCGACATACATACCCATGTAGCTGCGGACCTGCGGCTTGATTTCGAAGACCTCTCGAAACCAGTCGTAGCAAGCGAGTTCTGCTGCACATCGATAAGCAGCCTCGGACCACCGCAGTCACGGGTGGACGCGAGTCGCGCGGCCAACCCTCATATCCGGTATGCGCAGTCTGACCGAAGAGGCTACATCGAGCTCGCGATCGACGGTAATTTCACTCGCGCCGACCTGGTCACAGTCGATAACCCAGTCGACCCGAAGAGCGCGTGCCGGGTTGCCGCCGGGTTTGTGGTTGATGCCGAGCGGCCAGGTGTGCAGCCCGCCTGACCCCCAACCGGAACGGTCAGGTCACTTTCACGCTGTTGCCGATCGACGCGGTGAAGCTTGTCTTGGTGACATCACTTACAAAAACCCAATCCGCCTGCAATTCGGCCCGGGTGACCGTGAGCAGCAGGTAGCCGCGCTGCGACGCATCCATCCAGCGAAGATCGTCGACAACACCGCGGAAGATCTGGGTGATTTGTGCAGGCGGAATCGTCAGGTAAGACTCCAGCCCTGGCGAACTGACACCCGGAGTTGCCAATTCAACTCCGACTGCGGTGTTCGCCGCGAGTCCACCCTGTGCAGCAAGAAAACCTGCAGCGGTGATCTGTGCGTGCCAGGCATTGTGCGTATCGCCCGCAAGACTCACCAGCTTGCGGTCGCGACCGGCAAAGGCCTGCACGGCCGTATTTAGCAAGATTTCGCGCGCGACCGGATAGCCATCCCACGCATCGAGGTTATATCCAAGCTTGGGATTCTTGGTGGTGTCGAGCAGGTCGGTTTCCTGCGGCGTGAGCGGCTGATTGGCTGCCCGCTTGGCTTTCGCAGTGAGGTAAGCATTGATCGCGGCCTGCCCTGCAGCCTGCGCCGCCGCAGAGGTGTCGGTGGGGTTGAGCGCCTGAAGCACACTCACCGGAAACTCCATCCTGGCCATCAGCACCTGCTGCCCCAGGATCTGCCATCTCCCGGGAGAGGCCGCGAGCCGCCCCTGCAACCAGGTTGACTGCGTACCACCCAGCATCTGGCGGGTGGCCGAAGCAAGGGTCTGCTGCGCGGCAACCTGCGTAGCGGGATTGAGCAACTCAGTAAACCCCACCTGTTTGTCGCGGCCGATCAAGCGCGTGTCCAGCATGTGGAGCGAAGCGAGGTCACCGAAGTCGAAGCTACGATAAATGACCTCCCTCGAGGACCCTGTTCGAATCGGCATCCACTCGTGGTAGGCCTGGAGCGCCGCCGCCCTGCGCGCCTGCCAGGCGCCCTCGCGGGTCGGGTCATGGTTCTCGGCGCCGTCGCGCCACGCATCATTGGCTGTCTCGTGATCGTCCCAGACCGCGATCATCGGCATCGCCGCGTGCATCACCTTCGCATCAGGATCGGACTTGTACTGCGCGTGGCGCTTGCGATAGTCCTCGAGCGTGATCAACTCATTGACCGGATCTGACTGCCGACCCAGTGCAGCGGCCTGCGCCGAGGCGTAACCATTGGAAGCATATTCGTAGATGTAATCGCCCAGATGCAGCGCGACCTGCGCCCCGCGCGCGGCAGCATCCGAGTAGGCGTGAAAGCGCCCCGCCGGATAATTGGAGCACGAGAACACGGCGAGCTTCACCTGGGTCGCGCCGGCCTCCGGCAGCGTTCGCGTCCGCCCGACAGGCGAGCGGAAATTTTCCTGCCGGAAGCGGTACCAGTACTCGGTCCCGGCCCGCAACCCGGTTGCGTCCACCTTGGCGGTATACCCGGTGTCAGGCTCTGCGGTGACTTTGCCAGATGCAACGATCGACTGGAACCCCGCGTCGGTTGCCACCTCCCAGGTGAGGGGTACCGGTACCGCCGACATATCGGAGCGACGCGCATGCGTCCAGAGAATGACCGCGGTTGCGAGCGGGTCACCGCTTGCCACGCCGTATTCAAACTGCGGCCCCCAGTCGCGGTCCGACGCACACCCCGACATGCTGCCCCCGGCGGCGACGGTCGCAGTGACCGAGACGACTTTGATCAGGAAATCACGGCGACCATTCGTTGCGAGAGGATTCATTGCGTTGGCCTCGGTTCGTCACGGTTCGGGAAATCAATCTTCAATCCCAATTGCAACGATTCGATGACAGCGAGACCCTTAGCGTCGCATACAGCTACGAATCGACGCGACGAATTCCTCAAAGCCGGGCGCTGTCACCGCTGGATCTTTCGCGCATTCATCGATGCGCCGAAGCGCAACCGCGTCCTTCCACCCCGGTGTCATGCGAAAGGCAGCCACTTCCGTATCGGACATGCCCCCGCCCTGCAGGACAAGACTCTCCACCGAGTCCGGCGAAAGGCCTTGAAAATACCCGGGCTCGACAGAGCAAAGGTATCGCTTGGCCTGCACGTGCAGCCGGATAGGTTCCGTCACCTCCTGGCCGAACCAGGGCTCGAGCCAATCGGCGCCGATGACCTCGTGGCGATCGTCAACACCGTGTGAGGCGGGATGCTCGCCCAGGCTGTGGACCATGTGGCCGATGTCGTGGAGGAGAGCAGCTACCACTATCGCCTCGCCCATTCCTGCCTTGCGCGCGAGATCAGCGGCCTGCAGGCCGTGGGCGCGCTGACTAATGGACGCGAGCCCATATCGCTTGCCCGCGCGAAGTTCGAACAGGGAAGCCAGCTCCTCAATGATTCGAGCGCCAGAAAGCTTCATGCTGCGGCCCCAAGCTGAATGCCCATCGCATCGAGCGCATCGCTGACCGCCACGACCGCACGCGAGATGTCGTTGACGGTGATGGCGCCGATACACCCGATTCTGAACGTGTCAATCTTTGTGAGCTTTCCCGGATAGAGAATGAAGCCCGAGTCGCGTACCCGCCGATAAAGTTCGGGAAAGCTATAGGCGGGATGATCGGGCGCCAGAAAGGTCACGATGATGGGTGACTGAACATCGTCGGGCAGCAGCGTCTTGAATCCCAGCCTGCGCATTCCACTGACCAGCTCCATGCACTGCATCCGGTACCGCCTGCCCCGAGCGGGCTGGCCGCCCTCTTCCACAAACTGGTCGATCGCACTTCGCAGCGCAGCAACAACATGAGTCGGCGGCGTATACCGCCACTGACCAGTGCGCTGCAGATAACTCCACTGGTCATGGAGATCGAGCGCAAGAGAATGACAGTTCCCCGAAGCGTGCGACAGGCTGGCTGTACTTGCGATGACAAAGCCCATGCCCGGGACGCCCTCCAGGCACTTCCCTGAGGCCGCAATAAGGACGTCGATCGGCGTGTTGGATACGTCGATGGCGAGCGCCGCGAATGAACTCATCGCGTCGACAACCAGCGCACGCCCGTGGTCGGCCACGACCCGCGCCAACTCGTCCAGCGAATTGAGCACACCGGTTCCGGTCTCGCAGTGCACCAGCGCAACATGGGTAATGTCAGGATCAGAGATCAGCGCAGCCGCCACCCTGCCCACGTCAACTGGCTCATCTTCGCGGTGCTCGATGACGCTGGCTTCACGATCCAAAGCCTGCAGTATCCGAATGATACGGTCGGCATAGGCGCCATTGCTGGGAACCAGCACCTTGCCGTCTCGCGGCACAAAGGTACCGAGCGCCGCCTCGACGGCGAAGGTACCGCTTCCCTGAAGCGGTACGCAGGCATGGGTCCTGCCGCCGCCTGCGATCTCTAATAGGTCTGCGCAGACCGAAGCCGTCAGACGATTGAATTCACTGTCCCACGAACCCCAGTCGGACAGCATCGCGCTCCGCGTCCGCTCGCTGGTGGTGAGGGGGCCAGGCGTGAGAAGAATGGGCTGCACACCGCGCCTCGTCGATCAAGGAACGATCGCCGCGCGGAGAACGCGACGGGATGCCGCATCACGCATCGCTCGGGTCGCCTGCTCCAGGGGGTAGCGCGCATCGACCAGCTCGGAAAACGGGAAGCGCGACCGGTTGGCGACTACGAAATCGAGGGCCTCGATCAGGTGCCGCGGATGATAGTTGTGTATGCCGCGGATCGACACCATCTTGCGCACGATCTTGTGGGCGTCGATGGTGGTGATCGCACCGGGGCTGACAAGCCCGGCCAGAACAAAGGTGCCACCGGTACGAACCAGATCAAGCCCCACAGCCACCGCTTCAGCGGCACCACACACCTCGATGACCGCATCAGGACCGGCCGGCAGGCAGTGCGAAGCAATCGCAGTCTGGAGCGCCTCTGTTTCGGTCGCTGCATCCAGCGCAACATCGACCCCGAAGCGCCCCGCAAGTTCGCGCCGCCCTGGATGCGCGTCGATGCCTACCACCAACCGCGCGCCGCGCGACTTGGCGAGCGCCGCACCATATAGCCCGAGCAGGCCAAGCCCCTGAATCACCACCGTGCTGCCGAGTCGGATGTCGGCCGCCTCGGTCACCGCTACCATCGTGGCAACACCACAATTGAGTGGTGCAGCCTCGGCGTCGCTCAGTTCATCGGGAAGACGCAGGATCCATGACTTCGGCAGGATGTAGCAGTATTCGGCAAAGCCGCCGTGGTGATGCGGCGGAGTCGTGGCTGCCATGTGGCCGTATTTTTCGACCCCGCGCGATTTTTGCGGCATGCCGAGCACGTCGGAATAATAGTCATCCCCTGGGATGAAGTACTCGCTCCAGGTCACGCGATCGCCCGGCTTCAGCGGTTCGCCGCGCATGTCGTGGGTCAGGCCCTCGCCGAGGGCGGTAATGGCCCCCACGATTTCGTGGCCGGGCAGAGCCGGACAAGGGCTGGGACGGTGCCCTTCGTAGGAATGGATATCGGAGCGGCATATCGTTGACATGCTTACCCTGACCAGCGCTTCGCCCATCGCAAGCGGCCGCAACGGGTAGTAAGCGATTTCAAATTCGGCGTTGGGCGCGCTGTAGCTTGCCAAACGGGACGAAGCGGGGATCGACACGATCACGCCGTCCCGTTGATCGCAAAGTCGAAAATCATGTGGCTCTTGAGTGGCCAGCGGGCGGCGCGCTCACGGTATTCCCGATTTAGCGGACGGCTCAAAATGAACGGGACCCGGGCTTCGGCAACCGCACCGTGACTTCTCAGCCTGGCATCGACAAGCTGCGACAGATCATGGTCGGCACTGCTTGCTCCAATCACCGTGCCGGCATCGCCGATCACCACGACATCGGCTTCACGGTCTTCGGGCAACTCGAATCGGGCACAGGCCTGCTCGCGGGAAAGCGCCAGTTCGACGCCTGGAATCGCAGCAGCCGCCTCAATCACCGACTGCGCAGAGACCGCACCCGACCGCAGCCATACGCGCACAAACCCACCTAGCGCACCGTGATGCCGGACAAACGCATCGGTGATCGGGCAGATCACGCGGGTCGCCCCGCTGCCCAAGGCGCGATCAAGCACATCCTGTAGGAAAACAACATTCGGACTGCCATCGGCGCGCGACTTGTCGTTCATGCCGTGATCAGCGGTGAGAGCGAGGGTAACCCCCTGGGCTTCAAGCCGCCCAAACGCGTCATCAATGCGGCGGTAAAACTCGTTGGCGACCGGATCGCCGGGCGCATGCTTGTGCTGAATGTAGTCGGTCAGGGACAGATACATGAGGTCGGGGCGCCTCTGCTGCAGCAATATGACCCCCGCCTCAAGCACGAAGAGTGACAGATCCATGGAGTACATGTCGGGCTGCGCCATGCCAACCAGATCCAGAACACGGTCAATCCCGTTTTCCTCAAGAGTGCAGCGGTCCGCCAGCTCAGACGAGAAGCTGATGTTGCCTCGGGTCACGTCGAGGTCCTTGCCGAGTTGCCGCCGAAGCTTGTCCTTGGCAGTGATGGACACCACCTTCGCGCCGGCGTCGGCAAAGGTCGCAAGGATCGTTCGGCTTCTGAGGAGCTCTGGCCCGGTCATCACCACCGCTTCGTCGTGCTCATTTAGGTAGAAATTTCCGGAAATTCCGTGAACTGAGGCGGGCGCACCCGTGATCAGCGACATGTTGTTCGGACAGGTGAAGCTCGGCACCGTACCGTCCGCGATCTGGTAATGCCCTTCATCGATGAAGCGGCTGATATGGGGGATGATTCCTTCGCGGCGCGCCTGATCGATGTAGGCGGGATCACCGCCGTCGATACACACCACAACGACCGGCCGATCGGGCCAGCGATATCGGATTCCGTTCAGTTCGATGGACATGTTCTGGCTTGTGCCGCCCTTGGTCATGAGTCTGTCGCGTGTAAGTCAAACCGCCCAGCGTCGAACGCTCGCCGAAGCAAGATCGATCAGGGTCACTGAAACAATGATGATCAACAAAATGGCAGACGTCTGCGCGTATTCGAATCCACGGATCGCTTCATGGAGAACGACTCCGATTCCGCCAGCACCCACCATGCCAACCACCGATGCCGAGCGGACATTCGACTCGAAGCGGTAAAGCGAATACGACACCCAGTGTGGCAATACCTGGGGAATCACCCCATACAAAATGCCTTCGAGCGCATTCGCGCCGGTCGACCGAACCCCTTCCACCGGGCGCGGATCGATCGCCTCCACCGCCTCGGCAAACAGTTTCGCCAGCACACCGGTCGTGTGCACCCACAACGCCAGCACACCGGCAAATGGCCCGAGACCGACCGCGACGATGAACAGCATCGCGAACACCATCTCGTTGATGGCGCGCGCGGCATCCATCAGGCGTCGGACGGGCTGATAGATCCAAACAGGCGAGATATTCTCGGCGCACAAGAGCCCAAGCGGTACGGCGCACACCACGGCCAGAAAAGTACCCCATACGGCGATGTGCACCGTGATGATCATTTCCTGCAGATAGATTGGCCACTCGTAGAAGTCAGGCGGAAAGAATTCCCGGCTGAAAACAGCCATGTTCGCCGAGTCTTCGATCAGCGCCATCGGCCGGATTTCTGCCCCCTGCCAGGACCAGATCAAAAGCATCAGAAATAGCCCCCACCCCAGCTGGGTGAGCAGCCCGGAAGAGGGGGGCTTGAGCGGCACTCGGTCGAGCGATACCCGGTCTGTCATGGTCGGCGTCTGGTCGCCTGGCGGATCACTTCTGGGAAGCGAGCGCAGCCAGCTGCGCATCAATGTCGGCGAGCTTGGCCTTCTTGTCGGCCGCGGGCATGCGCTCATCCGACTCGATCTTTGTGCGGTCCTTGAACAACTCCAGCTGGCGAATCGGAATCAGTTGCGCATCGGTCGACACCTTGAAGCCTGCAAGCCGGTACATGTTCTTCAGGATTTCCTTCTCGCGATCATCACGGCCGTAGCTCACGACGAAGTCCTGAACCTTTTTCTTCACATCTGCCGGCAGATCCTTGCGCCAGACCAGCGGATCGCGCGGAATCAGCGGGGAGGTCCAGAGAATCCGGATCTGCTCGAGCTTCTCGGGCGACTTCTCCTTCATCTTGTCGGTCATTTCGCTGTTGCTGGTCGCCAGATCCACCTGCTTGTTCAACACAGCAAGGAAATTGCCCTCGTGGTTCGAAGACCGCGTCACCCTGAAGTGAGTGCGGGGATCGAGCTTGTTGAGCGTGAATACATAATAAGTGGGCACCAGCGTGCCGGAAGTCGACGAGGGGTCACCAATCCCGAACGAGTAGCTCTTGCCATTCTTCAGCACATCGTCGAGGCTCTTGATCGGCGAATCCCGGTGCGTGATGAGATAGGAATAGTAGCCAGGCGTTCCGTCGAGATCGACAAACTGCGCGAACACCTCGCCGTTGGAGCGATCGACCGCTTCGATGGCCGACTTGTTGCCGTACCACGCGATCTGGACTTTGTTGAAGCGTTGCGCTTCGATAATTCCCGCATATTCCGTTGCATAGAAGCCATTGACCTTCATTCCGATGGCTTTGCTCATGTCGGTGAGGAAGGGCTCCCACATCTGGCGAAGCGCTCCCGCCTTCTCGGTTGCAATGACACCGAAGTTGATCTCCTTCAGCTCAGAGGCATGCGCCATGCAGGCCACAGACAGGGCGAATGCCCCGACAAGCGATTTGAGAGGGTTCTTCATGAATTCTCCATTCGGGTTGCTCGATTGGGACATCAGGAACGAAAAGCCGATGCGAGCGTCCGCTGCCGGAACGCCATCTCGGGCGCGCCTTCCGACCGGGGTGCGAACAGTTCCCACGCGCTGCTGCCATACAGGGTCGCCAGCAACTCCGGGGTGAGCGCCGAGGACGGCCCGTCAAAGACAACCTTCCCCGCATTGAGCGCGATGGTTCGCTCGCAGTAACGGATGGCGAAATCCACTTGGTGAAGGGACACCAAAACGGTGCAACCGTGCTGACGATTCAGGGACTGGAGCAACTCCATCACGCGTCGGGACGATTCCGGGTCGAGCGAGGCGATTGGCTCGTCGGCGAGAATGAGCCGCGCGCCCTGTACGAGGCAGCGGGCCAGCGCCGCGCGCTGCTGCTGACCTCCCGACAGGGTGCTGGCGCGACGCCAGGCGGTATCCTCGATTCCCATCGCTGCCAACGCCTCGATTGCCTGGCGCCGTTGCCCTGGCGTAAAGCGCATCAGCAGGCTTCGCCACCATGGCGTGCGGTGCAGCTGCCCGACCAGCACGTTGACGATCACCGGAAGTCGATTGACGAGATTGAACTGCTGGAAGACGAACCCCACACGACTTCGGACCTCGTTGGCACTACAAACCAGCTTGCCGGCAACCTGCACCGGAGTGCCGAGGACCTCTACGTCACCACCTGTCGCAGTAATGAATCCAGGAATGTGTCTCAGCAGGGTCGATTTACCCGACCCAGACGCGCCCAGTAGCGCAACCATCTCGCCTTCGCGGACGCGAATCGACACGCCGTCCAGCGCCAGGCAGCCGTCGAAGGACTTGCTGAGGTCGCGTGTCACCAGGGCATCAGGCACGGTGGCTTCCATGTCACACGATTGCAATGAACGAGATCTAAAAAGGGCTGGTGGACAGGCGCGGGATCTGTTCCGGGCGATTTTCCAGCTCACCTGACAAGCATCGTGTACCGACATGACGGTTTGTTTACGGCTCCGCGAACCGAGGGCGTCGGGTCAGATGAGCGCCGTCTCAACGGAGAACCATGAGAATCTTCGACGAAGCAATGAGAATCAATGGCGAGCGCCGGCGACGCTCATCCGTGATCGAGGTGTTCGATCCGTTCAGCGCTCGATGCATCGGTACCGTACCGCGAGCCGAAATCCGGGATGTCAGAGAGGCCATCGATGCTGCAGCCGCGTATCGGCCGCGTCTTAGCCGCTACCAGCGCTCGGAGATCCTCGGCCAGGCCGCCGCCAAAGTCGTGGCCAGAACCCGGGAAATCGCCGAGCTGATCACGCTTGAGTCGGGCCTGAGCCTTCAGGACAGCCTGTATGAGGCAGGCCGGGTACGGGACGTGCTGCTATTTGGATCCCGCGCCGCGCTCGTCGATGACGGCGAGATCTTCTCTTGCGACATCACGCCACACGGCCGGGAGCGACGGGTCTACACGCAGCGCAGTCCGCTTCTTGGTGTGATCACCGCGATCACGCCCTTCAACCATCCGATGAATCAGGTCGCGCACAAAGTGGTTCCTTCGATCGCAACCAACAACCGGCTTGTGCTGAAGCCATCGGAGAAGGTACCGCTGTCGGCACTCCTCTTTGCGGACATTCTTTACGAGGTGGGCCTGCCACCGCCCATGTTCCAGGTGGTGACCGGCGAGCCCGCGGAAATCGCGCTCGAACTCCTCACCCACCCATCGGTTGAGTTGATCACCTTCACCGGCGGCGCATCAATTGGCAAGCAGATCGCTCAGGTGGCGGGCTATCGCCGCATGGTGCTTGAGCTTGGTGGCAACGATCCGCTGATCGTAATGGACGATGCCGATCTGGAGGAAGCAGCGACGCTCGCCGCTTCCGGGTCGTACAAGAACTCGGGTCAGCGCTGCACGGCGGTCAAGCGAATCCTTGCACACGAGTCGATCGCTGATGACTTTGTCGATCGCCTGGTGGCAAAGACGCGGGCATGGAGCTTTGGCAATCCCGGCGATCCGTCAATCGAGATGGGGACGGTCATCAGTGAACGGGCTGCGATGCTTTTCGAGTCACGCGTCAACACCGCTATGCAGCAAGGCGCAAAGCTTCTGGTTGGAAACGACAGGGATGGCGCCCTGTATTCACCGACCGTGCTCGATCATGTTCGACCCGAGATGGAACTGGTTCGCGAGGAGACATTCGGCCCGGTCTCGCCAGTCATCCGCTTCAGCGACCTGGACGAAGCGATCCGGATTGCGAATGGAACCGCGTTCGGGCTGTCGTCGTCGGTGTGCACCAATCGACTCGATGTGGTCACGAAGCTCGTCAACGAACTGCACGTCGGCACGATCAATGTTCGCGAGGTTCCGGGCTTTCGCCTTGAGCTGACGCCCTTTGGCGGTATCAAGGACTCAGGCCTTGGCTACAAGGAGGGCGTTGTCGAAGCAATGAAGAGCTTCACAACGATCAAGACCTACTCGCTTCCGTGGCCGACCTGATCCGCGGGAGACAAGATTGAATTTCAGTGGCGAAGCACGTGACTATCTGAGTGTGATCCTTGCCCGGGCGCAACATAGTCCGGTTGATTCCTGGACGTCATGGTGGCTGGACGGATGTCCATTTCGCCTGGGCCGGCTGTCCGTCGAGCGCGCAGAGCGCCTGTCTGTCGCATTGCCGGCAGACGCACCCCTTGCAAGGGTGGGCGGGCACTACCTCTGGCACGCAGCTCACCTGTCGGCGAGCGAGCGAAGCGAAATGCTGCAATCGATTGCCGAGGAGCTCCGCAACCACGGACTTATCACGGGCTGGCGGGGCGAGGCGTTTTCAACCTGGGGTCACCGGCAGGACAGCTGGCCTTATGAACAGCCGGAGCTCTTCCGGCTCGAACGAGCTGCCTTCAGATATTTCGGCTTGCGCAGTCACGCTGTGCATGTCCACGGCCTCGGTCACGATGGCCGGATGTGGTGCGGACGACGCTCGCTCAGCAAGGCAATCGACCCAGACCGCCTGGACAACCTTGCCGCGGGCGGCATTCCCGCAGGAGAGTGTCTGGAGGAATGCGCCATCCGGGAGGTATTCGAGGAGGCGGGCCTCACACGAACGGCCTCCGATCTGATCGGTCCGCAGCGTGAAGTCCTGACCGAAAGGCTGGCGCCCGAGGGTTGGCACAGCGAACGACTGTTTGTGTTCTCGCTTGCGCTCGGACCCGACGACCACCCTGTCAATCAGGACGGCGAGGTGAGCCGGTTTCACGCGCTCGAGGCGGCAGAAGTAATCGATCTGATACGGACTGGCTCGTTTACCGAAGACGCGGCATGCGCCATCGCTGCAACTTTCTGCCGCTAGCGCCGCCAGCCACCGCCAGTGTTGTGCCGTTGATCACTGCGCTCGTCGGGATGCAACCTCAAGCGGTGTCAGAAGCAAACGTATCGAATCCTTCGTCGGCCGATCTGCAGGATCATCCAAAGACGTTCGGCCAACCATTTTCGATGATGCAATGCTGAGGTGCGCTGATCAATCGAAAGCCTGATCCGTCATCAATTCTTCATGCAGCCCCCTGACACTGTTCGCAACACGTTGTCATCTCAACCCGGAGGGGTTCATGAAGCGCAGAACATTTGTCAATGCGGCCGGCGCGGCTGCTGTCATCGGGCCCGCCCTGCCTGCGCGGGCGCAAGCCGCCCGGGCCATTTGCTACAACTGCCCGCCCGAATGGGCAGACTGGGGCGGCATGCTCAAGCTGATCGGACAGTCGACCAGCATCGTCGTTCCACCCGACAACAAGAACTCGGGCCAGTCGCTGGCTGCTCTCATCGCCGAGCGTGCCAAGCCGGTGGCCGACGTGGTCTACCTGGGCGGACAGGTCGGGCCACAGGCCCGCGCCGCCGATGTGCTGGCACCGTACAAACCAGCGCGTTGGGATCAGATTCCAGCTGGAATGAAGGACCCCGACGGCTACTGGTTCACGATCCACTCTGGAACGCTCGGTCTGTTCGTCAATCGTGCAGCGCTTCGCGGCAAGCCGGTTCCTGCGAGCTGGGCCGATCTTCTAAAACCCGACTACCGCGGTCTGGTTGGATACCTCAACCCCGCCAGCGCCGCGGTCGGGCAGGTTGGCGTGATCGCGGTAAACCTTGCGCTTGGCGGTGATTACGCGAACCTCGGACCCGGGATCGATTTCTTCCGGCGCCTGCAGGCCAACCAACCCGTTGTTCCGACCCAGACGTCCTATGCTCGTGTTCTGTCCGGCGAGATTCCCATTCTTCTCGACTACGACTTCAACGCCTATCGCGGCAGGTACGCAGACAAGGCGCCCGTAGAGTTTGTGATCCCCCGCGAGGGAACCCAGCAGCTCCCTTACGTAATGGGTCTTGTGGCGCGCGGCCCCAATCCGGACAATGCCCGAAGAGTGCTCGATTTCGTTCTGAGTGACCAGGGCCAGCGTCACTGGGCGGGCGCGTACCTGAGACCGGTCCTGTCATCGGCAATGAGCGATGAGGTGCGTTCACGGTTTCTCCCCGACGCGGACTACGCACGTGCCCGTCCGCTGGACGTGTTCCAGCTTGCCGCCGCCTCGCGCGCGATCGCGGATCGCTACCAGAAGGAAATCGGCTGAGTCGCGAGAACAAGCGGATGCGGGCGCGAGCAAACAGCATCCCTGCGCGTATTCCGCCTGGATGGGTTGAGTCACCGCTGTTGCTCCTGCCGGCAGCGGTGGTCTTTTGCGCGTTCTTCCTTTTTCCGATGGGTCGCTTGGCGCTGATCGGAGGTTCCGGCCCGCTAGGCTGGGGGGCTTATGGCGCCGCATTGAGTGACCCAAGGTACCTGGCGAGTCTTGCTTCGACGATCCTCCTTGCAGCCGCCACCACGCTGGTCACCTTGATCGTATCGACAGTCAGCGGCGTGTTTCTGACCCGTCACCGGTTTTCAGGGCGGAGCCTGGTTGTATCAATGCTGACCCTGCCCCTCGCCTTCCCCGGTGTGGTGATCGGCTTCATGGTGATCATGCTGGGCGGCAGGCAGGGGCTGATACCTTCGATGACCGACGCCCTGTTTGGTGAGCGCTGGGTGTTCGCCTATTCCATGACGGGTCTTTTTATTGGCTACCTCTATTTTTCGATTCCCCGAACGATTCTCACGATCATGGCAAGCGCCGAGAAGCTCGACCCGCGAATCGAAGAGGCCGCTCGTTCGCTGGGCGCCGGCCCGATGCGGGTCGCCCTCGATGTGATCGTCCCGGCGCTCAAGCCGGCGCTTGTTGCCGCGGGCGCTATCTGCTTTGCCACAGCGATGGGCGCATTCGGTACCGCCTTCACGCTCGCCACTCGAATCAACGTCCTCCCGATGGTGATCTACACCGAGTTCACCCTGCAGGCCAATATCGCAATGGCTGCGGCGCTGTCGTTCGTCCTTGGCGCGATCACGTGGGCCGCGCTTGCGCTGGCCCGAAGCGTCTCGGGCACCAGCGTTGCCGCGGCGGGCTGAGACCATGACACAGGAACCGGCGGACCGGAGCATCCAGCGGGGGCCTGGACGTGGGATCACCTTTTGGCTGCAGCTCCTGATCACCGTGCTTCTGTGTGTCTTCCTGATTCTCCCGGTCATGATGTCGCTTCTTGCCGGATTCACCGCGAACTATCTTGAGGGCTGGTCGAGCGGGCTCACGACAGCCTGGCTGATCAAGGTTCTTGCTGAGTACCATGCCTCCATCGCACTGTCGATGCAGGTTGCCTTCGCCTGCCTCGCCTGCAATCTGCTGATCGGGGTACCAGCCGCCTACGCCCTGTTCCGAAGTCCATCGCGCGCGAGCCGCGTGATCGAGGAATTGCTGGTCATGCCAGTCGCAGTGCCAGGGCTCGCTACCGCGCTTGCGCTCATCGTGACATTCGGCGGCTGGGGCGAGTGGCGACAGAGCTGGCTCTTCATCTTGATCGGTCATGTGCTGTTCACGCTGCCTTTCATGGTCCGGAGCGTGCTCGCCGTGATGAGTTCAATCGATCTGGCCGCGCTCGAGGAGGCCGCACGAAGCCTGGGCGCGAACTTCTGGCAGCGGATGGTTTATGTCGTGCTGCCCAACAGCGCAGGCGGCATCGTCGCTGGCTCGCTGATGGTGGTGACGCTATCGCTCGGCGAATTCAATATGACTCTGCTTCTGCACACCCCGCTCACGAAGACGCTACCCGTCGGCCTCGCCGATGCCTATGCATCGCTGCGACTAGAGGTCGGCAGCGCTTACACCGTGATTTTCTTCGTGCTGATCGTCCCGCTTCTGATCGCGCTTCAACGGGTCAATGGGAGATTCCGATGACCTCTGATGGTGTCTCAGTTCGCCTCGCAAACTGTGCCCGCACGTTTACCGACGGCACCCGGGCACTCAAGGGCTGCGATCTCGTCATTGAGTCAGGCGAGACGATCGTACTGCTGGGTCCCTCGGGCTGCGGCAAGACGACACTGCTCAGAATCATCGCTGGCCTGGATTTTCCAGATCCGGGCGGACACGTCTGCTTCGATGAACGCGACGTCACCGAACTCCCCGTCGAGAAGCGGGGCGTCGGAATGGTGTTCCAGAGCTACGCCCTGTTCCCGAACATGGATGTGGCACAGAACATTGCGTACGGACTCACGGTACGCCGAATCGCCGGCGCCGAGCGCGACCGCAGGGTGACCGAAATGCTCGCGATGATGCGGATCGAAGAGTTGCGACACCGGCGGATCGACCAGCTCTCCGGCGGGCAACGCCAGCGGGTGGCACTCGCGCGTGCAATCGCAGCCCGACCAAAGGTGTTGCTGCTCGATGAACCGCTCACTGCCCTCGATGCCAGGCTTCGTGATGAGCTTCGGCTCGAGATCGATCAGTTGCTTCGGACGCTCGGTATCACTGCAATATACGTCACGCACGATCAGACCGAGGCGATGGCACTTGCCGACCGGGTAGTGGTCATGAACCAGGGTCAAATCGAACAGACAGGTACGCCCAGACAGATCTACGAGACCCCAGCGACAGCCTTTGTGACCGCCTTCATTGGCACCATGAACCAGCTGTCAGGTAATGTGTCTGCCGGGTTTCTGACCGTCGGTTCAAGCCGCATTGCAGTCGATGCGCCGGATGGTCCGGCCGCCCTGCTCTTCAGACCGGAGGACCTTCGCCTGTCTGCCGAGGCGGATGCGCACTTCACCGCGACGGTCACAAGCTGCTTGTATTTTGGCGATCATCTTCGCCTGACTTTGAATGTCGGTTCGGAACAGTCGCTTATCGCCCGGCTTGCGCCGCGCGAGCAGATTGCCATCGGTCAGCGGGTTGGCTGCGTGATTACCTCCAGCCAGATCCAGACGGACATCCGGCCCAGGTCGGGTGTCTAACTCCGGAGTTGCATCATGCTCATCTGTCAGATCAGCGATCTACACATTCGACGCGAGGGCAGCCTCGCCTACGGCATCGTGGACACGTCGGCGATGCTCGAGCGCTGCGTGAGCCAGATCCTGGCGCTTGCGCAACGCCCGGTGGCCGTGATCGCGACTGGCGACCTCGTCGACTTTGGACGTCCCGAGGAGTATCGCCGGCTTCGCAACCTGCTCGAGCCACTCCCGATGCCGGTCTATCTTCTACCCGGAAACCATGACGACCGGCAGGAATTGCGACGAGCCTTCCCGACACATCACTACCTGGGTCAGTCGACCGAACATATCCAGTTCGTCATCGAAACGCTTCCGGTACGAGTGATCGCGCTGGACACCGTTGTGCCCGGCGAGAGCGGCGGCTCACTCTGCGGCGACCGGCTCGCCTGGCTGGACCGTACCCTTTCCACAGCACCAAAGCGGCCCACCATCATTGCGATGCATCACCCTCCGTTCCTGACCGGCATCGGTCACATGGATCGCATTGGCTTTTCCGACCGCGACGCGTTTGCCGGCGTCGTTGCGCGACACCCGCAGGTCGAGCGCATCATCTGCGGCCATTTGCATCGCTCGATCACAACCCGATTTGCTGGGACAGTCGCCAGCACCTGTCCCAGCCCCGCGCACCAGGTGGCGCTTGATATCGACAGCGAGGCCGCCGACTGCTTCGTGATGGAGCCGCCAGGCTTTCACCTCCACTGGTGGAGCGGCGGACGACTGGTCTCACATGTTGCAGTGATCGGCGACTACCCCGGCCCGTATCCCTTCCGGAAGAAGGGCGAGCTGATTGACGGTTGACTCAGGCCGCGAGCGCCTCTGCGGCACCGGTCCGCGCGGCCGCCTCAAAGCGGCGCGCGAACCGAGTCGAGATCGATTCGATGTCCAGCAGCATAAGAAAATCTGCGGTGTTGAAATCCGCATCCACCGCGGGCAGGCCACAGATCCTGGCCCCGATGCGCAGATAGCCACGAATCAGGGTCGGCGCCCTCGCAGGTTCCCCGGTCGCAAGCCGGTGCACATCAAGCCCGACACGAGGCTGAACGCGTAGTGCAGGCTCGACCATGTTTGGCCTCATCGCATCGTAGAGATTGGCCGCGTAGACGCCGCCATCGGTCATCGACACCGATGCACAGCCCATCAGGTAAGACAACCCGCGCTCGCGTGCGTAATCGATCAACGCAGACCACATGAGCGCAAGGACCGCGCTTCCCCGCCATGCGGGATCGACACAGGACCGGCCAATCTCGGCCGCCCGCGGCCTGAGCACTGAAAGCGGACTGAGATCAAATTCGCGCTCCGAATAGCATGCACCCAGCCGGGCAGCGCCCTCGGGCGTGAGAATCCTGTAGGTGCCGATCACCCGCCCCTGCTCGGCCTCGAAGGCAAGCAGGTGGTCGCAGTGGTCATCAAAGATATCCCAGTCGATGCCGGGTCTGCCGCTCCCAAGGCGGGCGCCCATCTCGTCGGCGAATACGCGCCACCGCAGGCGCTGCGCCGCCTCGACCTCGGACCAGCTGCGGGCAAGCCGCACGTAGAAGCGGCGTCCCGCGGCCAGTTCAGCAGGGCGGGTCACGTCAATCCCTCGATCGATACGAATCAGCATTGCGAACCTCCGGTCAACCTCCGTGATCGTCGCGTTTCAACATTGCAGCAATGTGTCTGATTCGTTGCGGAATTGTTTCGGTTGGCGCTGGTCTTCGATTCGTCATCGCACAGCGCGATACTCGATCGCATGATCAACCCGAGACCAAAGTCCGTCATGAGCGTCTGCCCCATCAACGAATTGCGCTCGCTCTTCTTCGAACGAGGCGATCTCAGCTATCTGGACACCACCCGACATGTCGAGCACGCACTTCAGTGCGCCACCCTTGCCGAACGCGAGGGCTCACCCGCGTGGCTGGTGACCGCTGCCCTTGCGCATGACATTGGTTATCTGCTGGTCTCGAATACCGAACCGGAAGACGCCCAGGCCGAGTCTGACCAGCACCATGAGACCGGCGCACGTTGGCTGGACGCGCGTTTCGATCGGCGCGTTGGCCTACTGGTCGCAGCACACGTCGATGCAAAACGTTACCTGTGTACGACCGAGCCGGGCTATATGCGTGCGCTTCCCATGACCTGTCTGCGATCGCTCGCGCTTCAGGGTGGTCCGATGTCTTCGGCGGAAGTGGAGAGATTTGACACCGGACCGCTTGCGAAGGAAGCGCTGCGACTTTGCCGGTGGGATGACCGGGCGCGCCGAGGCGGGGCCGACGGCACACGCCTCGAGCACTTCCTGAGCATCGCCCGCCTGGCGATCCGACCGGCGCTACGCGGCTGGTCTTGACGGGGCGGCCTCGACCTCTTCGCGACTTACACCGGCCGCGTTTCAGAGGCGCGCAGCCGCGTCACTCCGGACGATACCTGCAACGGACGTTCACCTTCGATCAGCGCCTGCACCATGACCTCGAACTGCGAAGCAATTGCCGGCCAGTCAAGCTGAGATACCGCTTCGCGAGCGCCTTGGCCCATGGATCGCCGTCTTTGAGGGTCGGCCGCCAGGGCACGCGCAGAGTTGACAAAGCCCCGTGCGTCCTCCGGATCGCTCAGCCATCCGGTCGACCCGCTTTCGATCAGCTCGGCAGCCGCGGCATGACGAAACGCAACCGTCGCCAGTCCACTTGCCATCGACTCAGTGACAACGTTTCCAAAGGTCTCTGAGAGGCTGGGAAACAGGAACACGTCGGCGCTCGCGTAGTGCCGCGCAAGTTCGGTCCCGGTCTGTCGCCCGGCGAAGATCGCATCCGGACAGGCCCGGGCGAGCATCTCGCGCATTGGACCATCACCGACAAACACAAGCTTTGAGTCCGGTGCGAAGTCGCACATGCCCCTGAACGCTTCGAGCGCAAGCTCCAGATTTTTCTCTGGAGCAAGCCTTCCTACGCAGAGGGCAACCGGCGTATTGGGATGCGCACCCCAGCTCGCGCGAAGCGCATCACAACGCTTCGCGGGATCGAACAGCCGTGCATCGACGCCGCGGCCGAGTACACGCAGTTTTCGGAAGCCCCGGTTGCCGAGCTCCTGTCTGAGGGTCGCCGTCGGTACTGTCGTCAGATCGGTCCGGTTGTGAAACGCTCGAAGATACGCGCCAACCGGCGCCGCGAGCCAGGCGAGTCCGTAGTGCGCCGAGTATTGGTCGAACTGCGTTCGGAAGTCAGAGGAGACCGGGATACCCAGGCGACGCGCAGCCCGCAGCGCCGACCAGCCAAGCGGGCCCTCGGTCGCAATGTGCACAAGATCAGGTCGCTCCGACCGCCAGCGTCGGACGAGCAGCCGCCCCGCCGGCAAGCCCATCATCATCTCCGGATAGAACGGAATCGGTACGCCCTTGAGCTCGGTGACGTGCAGTCGCGATGGATCCACCTCCACCCCCTCCGCTCGGCCGGCTGCATCCCTCGGGCGCAGGCGATACAAATCGATACAGTGTCCCCGTTCGAGGAGTCCGCCAATGAGCCTGGACAGACTCATTGCGACGCCGTTGATGTCCGGCGGGTAGGTTTCGGTGACCATCGCGAGGCGAATGGGCTTCAACGCGCGCATCGACTGCTCCTGTGCTTGGCTCGTGTCTCGACTTCAACAGGACCTTAGCCGCGCGATACAACAAATCGATGACAGCGCAATCGCGAGCGGCCGATGGTCACGCAGTCTTCACAAACCGGGCTCACAGTGTTTACGTCAAGCAACAATCGTCCGTTGACAGGAGACCCGATGAACGCTTTTTTTGATGAGCTCAACCGGCAGCGCTGGGATGATCACCGCTTCTATCACCACTGCCGGATCAACCAGTCGCTGCACCTCTTCAGCGCCTGTTGCTTCGTGATCGCCTATTTGCTGCTGCCGTTTGAGCCTGCGTGGTCGGCAATCATCGCCTGGTGCCTGTCGATGACCAGCCGGCAGGCAGGTCACTTTTTCTTCGAGCCGCGCGGCTTTGACGAGGTCAATCAGGTGACCGACGAGTACAAGGAGGCCGTCAAGGTCGGCTACAACATCCGTCGCAAAATTGTGCTGATGGCAATCTGGGTTGCGTGTCCGGTTGCGCTGATCGTCAACCCTTCGCTGGGTGGCCTGATCGAGCCGGCTGCAAGCTTCGCAGAAACAATTCACGACACCGGTATCGCGTGGCTGTCTCTGGGTGTCGCAGGACTCGTTTTCCGGGTGATGCAGCTAAGCCTCCAGCAATCGCCATTGGTCGGATTTGCCTGGGGTACGAAGATCCTCACCGATCCGTTTCACGACATCGTGCTCTACCACCGTGCGCCGCTTGCGCTTCTGCGCGGCGAGCGCTACGACCCGATGCATGACGTGACTCAGCGCTGATTCCGGGGTGCGCCACCCGCCCGGTGGCGCACCCGCTTGTGTATGGCCTCAGGCTTTCACGCGCCGCATCACCCCGCGCCGCAGCACTTCCGAGAGAATCGATTTACGGATAGCACGGTTGGTGGTTTCAGGGCCCTGCCACCAGCCGTCGGCCTGCATCCGCTTGCAGGCAATAACAAAGCGATCGCAGACTTCGCTGAAATCCGCTTCGGTGAAGTCGAGACTGAAGATCAGGCGGCCGCTTCCGACCCAGCTAAGTGCCAATCCCTCCGACCGGAGGTAGAACTGCAGCATCCAGTTGTAGCGCGAAGGGGTGGTGTAGGTGATGGTCCAGACGGTCGACAGGTTGGCGACACGAACCGGCAGGCCTTGCTCACTGAGCCTCTGATTGAGATGAGAAGCACGACCGTCCCAGAGGTGATCGAGATTGGCATAAAGCGCGCGGATCGGCTGGGTCTGGAGCGCATCGAGAAACGCCTTCATGCTGCCCATGACATAGGGGTGCGCATTGAACGTGCCGCGCGCAAAGCAGATATCGGCGGGCCGCTCGTCACGGAAACGCTTCATCAGCGCCGCTCTGCCGCACACGACGCCGACGGGCAAGCCGCCACCGAGCGTCTTGCCGTAAGTGACCATGTCGGCACGAACGCCGAAATACTCCTGCGCCCCACCCGGTGCCAGACGGAAGCCCAGAAACACTTCATCAAAGATCAGAACAATGCCGCGCTCGCTGCACACGTCGCGAAGTTGCTCAAGCCAGCGGGTATAGGCGGCACGGTCAAAACCCGCGCGTCTGCCACTGTCGACCAGCGACGAGTCGCCCGGGGCCGGCGAGTTGGGGTGCAGCGCCTGCAACGGATTCACCAGCACGCAGGCAATGTCGCGACGCGACCTGAGCACCTCGAGGCTGCGCGCATCCATGTCGCGCAGCGTGTAGGTGTCCCGGGGCGGAACCGGGTTGCCCGGTCCGGGCTGAACATCCTCCCACCAGCCGTGGTAGGCCCCGCAGAAGCGAACCAGATGCGAGCGACCGGTGTGATACCGGGCGAGCCGCACGGCCTGCATCACGGCCTCGGTGCCGCTCATATGAAAAGACACTTCGTCCAGGCCAGAGATTTCCCGCAGCCGCGCTGCGTTTTCGAGCACGCAGGGGTGATAGGACCCCAGCACACAGCCAAGGCCTCGAACACTCGCGACACCAGCCTCGATCGTCGCCTTGTAAAAGTCGTTACCCAGCAGGTTGACGCCATAGGAACCGGTGAGGTCAATCAGCGGATTGCCGTCGAGATCGATCAGATGAATGCCCTCGCTGCGATCCACGAAGCTGCTTGTCCGAAGGGTTGCAGCAACCCGCTCGGAAAATTGGAAGGGAACGCGGTAGCGCGAGATGAACTGCAGGTCGGAGATCAGTTCGCGCGCAGCCCGCGTCATGGCAATGCCGTCGGCATAGCGCGCGTTGAACTCGGCTGCCAGGTTCTTGAACGCAGCCTCCCGTCTGGCGGCCACCTCCGGACCTGCACCGTCACAGGCGAAAAACTCAGCCTCTTCGTAGCGGTAGCCCGGAAGCAGCTTTGCAATTCGCCGCGCGATGCGGGCATGGCCCGCCAGCGAACGATGTTTGGCGCGCGACAACTGCAGTCTGCGCCACGCAGCCGGCGCGGCCGCTGCCGCAACACCCGCGGCGAGCGCGGAAAGGACAAAGGTCTCTTGCATGGGGTCAGGCCTCGGCTTGGCTCTTTTCAGAGCGGAATCTCACCGTTCTAGCGCGCGCGCTTGACAATCCGATGAAGGCCCCACGATGCGAAACCCGCTTTCTTACCCGTCGATCAATTTTGCGCTGACCAACCGACTGCCCAGGGCGCTCTGCACGATTGCCTTCGGCCGGCTGAGCCGTATCCGCAGTCGGTGGCTTGCAGCGGCCCTGATATCTGTCTGGAAACGCTTCTCCGACCTCGACCTGTCTGACTCGCTGCGCAGTGACTTCGACAGTCTCCATGCCTGTTTCACCCGCGAGCTTCGCCCGGGCGCACGACCCATCAGCCAGGAAGCGGGCACGCTCTCGAGTCCGTGCGATGCCATCATCGGCGCGCACGGCGTGGTGGACGACATGACCATGCTGCAGGCGAAGGGCATGCCCTACCGCCTCGATGAACTGCTGGGAAGCGCCGCGAGCGCCGAACAGTACCGCGGCGCGACCTACGTGACGCTCAGACTGACCGCGCAGATGTATCACCGCTTTCACAGTCCCGCCGACTGCGAGATCGGCCAGGTCGATTATGTGAGCGGTGACTGCTGGAACGTGAACCCGCCCGCGCTCGAGCGGGTGTCGCGATTGTTCTGCAGAAATGAGCGGGCAATTCTTCACTGCCGGCTGTCGGGCACCGGTGAGCCGGTCGCGCTAGTGGCCGTCGCCGCGATTCTTGTCGCGAGCATCCGGCTCCGTTTTGCCGATGTACTGCTCCACCTGCGCTATCAGGGCACGAACCCGATCATCTGCAACCATCAGGCCTGCCGGGGCGAGGAACTCGGCTGGTTTGAGCACGGATCGACGATCATCGTCCTCGCCCCGCCAGGCTCGCAGCTTGCCGACCCGCTCGGCACGGGCGTACGGGTTCGGATGGGAGAGGTGTTGCTGACGGCGCCGGGGCCCTAGTCAACCGACCCGAGCGCGGGCGCGCCTTCCATAAGCGGCTGGCTCGTTGTCAAAGGCTTGACGCGAAGCCGGTCGGACCAGTCGACGATCTCCAGCCTGCCGTCGTGATGTTCGACCAGCGCTGTGAGGCTCTCCACCCAGTCGCCGTCGTTGCAATAGAGGACGCCACCGATATCGCGAATCTCGGCCTGGTGAATATGTCCGCAGACCACACCATCAAGGCCGCGGCGACGCACCTCGCGGGCCACCGCTTCCTCGAATGCGCACACATAGCTCACCGCACGCTTTACTTTCAACTTGAGATAGCGCGACAAGCTCCAGTAGGGCAGTCCGAGTCGGGCTCGGAATCGATTGAGGTGCCGGTTGAATCGCAGCGTGGTCTCGTAGGCGATGTCGCCTGCGACCGCCAGCCAGCGCGCGCACTGGATCACGCCATCGAACAGATCGCCGTGGGTGACCCAGAGGCGGCGTCCGTCCAGCGTGGTGTGCACACAGTCTTCGTGAACATCGACGCCACCGAAGTTGTGTTCGACGTAGCGTCGGGCGAACTCATCGTGATTGCCCGGGACGAACACCACGCGCGTCCCTTTTCGGGCCTTGCGCAGGATTTTCTGGACGACATCGTTATGCTCCTGCGGCCAGTACCATGATCGGCGCAACTGCCAGCCATCGATGATGTCGCCAACCAGATACAGTGTGCGACACTCATACTGGCGCAGAAAGTCGAGCAGCGGGCCCGCCTGGCAGCCAGGCGTACCCAGATGAAGGTCGGAGATCCAGACCGTCCGGACCGAGGTGGTTACCTCCGGATCGGCAATCGGGATCAGACCAGGGCTCATGTCCATGGGCCTCGATGGTGGAGGAGCCACATGACCGGTTCGTTAAGGACGAATGACAACGCCGTGACAGAGGTCGAGCTCAAGTTGCAGCTCGACGAATCCGCGGCCAAAGCGGTCCACGATTGGGTTGTTTCGCGCGGCGGTCGTCGCGAACGGCTTCGGGCGCGCTACTTCGATACCTCCGGGCTCAGCCTCGCTGAATCGGGTATGGCGCTGCGACTGCGTTACGAGCGGGGGCGTTGGGTACAAACGCTCAAGGCAGCCCTGCCCGGTGCAATCACCCGGTTTGAACATGAAGTCATTGTCCAGCGCGGGCGGCCCGACATGCCGCCGTCGCTCGATCCTGCCCGTCACCAGGGCACCGAAGCGGCGCCACTTCTCATGCGCGCGCTCGAGCGCGCCGGCCCCGAAGGTCTGATCAATCACTTCGAAACCGATATCCGCCGCACTGCGGTCCGGTTTCGCAGCCGACGCGGCGAGGTCGAGGTGTGCCTAGACTCAGGCATCATCGCCGCACCGGGCCGTCACCCGCTCCCGGTCTGCGAGATCGAGGTCGAACTCGTAAAGGGCTCACCGCTAGCCGTCACCGACGTTGCGCGCCAGGTCATTCGCGGTCATCCCTGCTGGGTTGATCTCGTCAGCAAGGCCGAACGCGGTCATCGGCTTGCCGCGGGCCAGGGGCAGTCGGGTGCGGCAAAGGCCAGGTCGGTGAGCATTGACCCTCAGGCTGACTCGCTCGCGGCCGCCCGGCTGGTTACCCATGAATGCCGGCGGCAGTTGCTCGCCAACCTCGCGAGCATCGCCTCGGGCACAAGCGACGATCCTGAATACGTCCACCAGGCTCGGGTGGCAGTCCGACGGCTGCGAACCGCCATCCGGCTGTTCGACGTCGACCCCCTGCGAAACCTGGACGAGCCGGCCAGGGCGCTCGCCCGGGCACTCGGACTGACTCGCGAGCGCGATGTGCTGCTCGAATCGGTGGCGCCCGCCCTCGCTCTGGCCGGGGCTCCGACCACCGATCTGGCCGCGCTTGCGAATGCTGGCGATGCGAGGAGCGTGGTCCGCAGTCGGGACAGCCAGGTGTTCGTGGTCGACCTGCTCGCCGGCGAACTGACCCTCGCAAGGTCGGCGGCCCCCGTTCTGGCCCCGGCCGGCCCTCAGCTCGTCGCCCGACTCTCGCAGTGGCATCGCCAGGTTCGGCGCGACTCAAAACTGTTTTCCACGCTCGATGACGAACGCAGACATCGCCTGCGTCGGCGAATGAAACGGCTGCGCTACGGCATCGAATTCTGCCGCGCCCTGTGCTCTGACAAGCGATACCGGCGGTACCTGCAGGAACTCTCCGAAGCACAGGAGGCACTCGGCCGTTACAACGACCTCATCGAGGCGCTCGCGAGCTATCGGGCGCAGATCGAATCCGATCCGCGGGCCTGGTTCGCGGTCGGCTGGCTCACCGCCGAGGCCAAGGCGCAGTCGTTGCGCTGCGAGACCGCGCTTTCCGCGCTTCGCAATTTGAAGGCACCCTGGAAAAACCGCTACCTCGCTCCGCAAGCTGTCACAGCCCACCCGGCCGGGATGGCCGATGCCGCCGCTGACCTCGCTCCGATAGCCGCACCCGCAACCGCTGCGGGCGCGCCGGCCGAGCATCCTGCGCGCGAGCCCGTCAAGCCAACCTGATCATCCTTCATGAATCCGACCGACTCTCCCGCCGGGTCCGCGCCCGCCGCCCTCACCCCGCTCTGGTACCCCAGCCCCGAGCGCGCGGGCCAGGCCCGTATAACCGCCTACCGGCACGACATCGAACGCACGCTCGGACTCACCCTTCCCGACAGCACAGCGCTCTGGCACTGGTCGGTCTCACAGCTGGGGCCGTTCTGGGATTCGATCTGGCGCCACTTCGATGTCGCGGGTACGCGCGGCCATGGCCCTGCGCTCGCAAAAGCCACGATGCCGGGCGCAGTCTGGTTCCCCGGCGCAACCCTCAACTTCGCGGCGCAGGCGCTGCGCCATGCGCCCTCCGAATTACCGGCAATTATTGCCTGCAATGAAGCCGGCGGCCAGATCGAGATTTCCTGGACCGAACTCGCAGCGCGGGTCGCATCGCTCGCCGCCACACTGCGCGCGCACGGCATCGCACGCGGCGATCGAGTTGCAGCGCTTCTGCCCAACGCGGCTGAATCGGTGATTGCCTTTCTCGCCTGCGCCGCGGTCGGTGCCATCTGGTCCCAATGCTCACCCGACATGGGCGCGGCGAGCATCCTCGACCGCTTCCGGCAGATCACCCCCAAGGCACTGATTGCCGTAAGCGCCTACCGCTACGGCGGACGCATCCATGACCGGCAAGCAGTCACCGCACAGCTCCTCGACACCCTTGCAAGCCTCACGCTTTTTGTCGCGGTCCCCGGACCACCAGAGGCAGCTGAGACCGCGAGCGGCCCGCACGACACTTCGGGGCTTCCGCGCAGCCACCCACGGCCAGATCTCGTGGCGCTCACCTGGGCGGCCGCCATCACCGACCCCGCTCCGCTTCTCATCGATCAGGTTCCCTTCGAGCACCCGCTCTGGATCGTCTACTCATCGGGCACCACGGGTCTGCCCAAGCCGATCGTCAATGGGCACGGCGGGGTCACGCTTGAAATGCTCAAGGTGATGGCGCTTCACAACGATCTTCGCGCGGGCGACCGCTTTCACTGGTTCACCACCACCGGCTGGATCATGTGGAACTGCCAGGTCAGCGCACTCCTTGTGGGCGCCACGATCTGCCTCTATGACGGCAATCCGGGCTGGCCCGATGCCGGCGCGCTCTGGCGATTCGCCGATCGCATGGGTCTCCACTTCTTCGGTGCCGGCGCGGCCTTCCACACAGGCTGCATGAAGGCCGGCATCAGACCCGCGGGCGAGCGCCTTCGTCACACCCTTCGGACGGTCGGGTCCACCGGCTCACCGCTGTCGGCCGACGCCTACCGTTGGCTGCAGGCCGAACTCGGGCACGAGGTCTGGATCGCACCGATCTCCGGCGGCACCGATCTTTCAAGCGCCTTCATCGCCGGAGACTGCACACAGCCCGTGATCGCCGGCGAAATGCAGGCCCGCTGCCTGGGCGCGGCCGTGGCCGCATGGAATGCGCAGGGACAGCCGGTGGTGGGCGAAGTGGGCGAACTGGTATGCACCACGCCCATGCCCTCCATGCCGCTTTATTTCTGGGGTGATGACGAGCAGCAGAGTCGCTACCGCGACAGCTATTTCGACATGTTCCCGGGCGTGTGGCGGCACGGCGACTGGATCGAGATCACCCCGCGCGGGGGCGCGATCGTCTACGGCCGCTCCGACGCCACCATCAATCGCCACGGCGTACGCATGGGTACGAGCGAGCTCTATGCAGCGGTCGAGGCCCTGCCCGAGGTACTCGACAGCCTGGTGGTCGACCTCGAGTATCTGGGGCGCGAGTCGTACATGCCACTCTTTGTGGTGTTGCGGGCTGGCGTCATGCTCGATCAGGCCTTGCGCGCCCGGATCGTGCTCGCCATTCGCCAGGCGCTCACGCCACGCCATGTCCCCAACGACATCTTTCAGGTCGAGGCCGTCCCCAGAACGCTCACCGGCAAGAAGCTCGAGGTGCCGATCAAGCGTCTGTTGCTCGGAGAAGCCCCCGAGCGCGTCTTCAACCGTGATGCCATCGCCAACCCGGACTGCCTGGCTTGGTATCTGCGCTTTGCCGACTCGCGCAACTCGCGCGGGCCCGCGCCGCGGGGCTGAGGCGCGGGTCCGGTCGGCTCGCCGGTGCTGCGTCAAGCCGGCGGCGCCGGCCCTCGCGCCTTGAGTCTGTCCGCCCACTCAAGCAAACTCGCGGTTTTTCCTCTTCGGGGACTCTGATGAGCAATTCAATTGGCTGGATCGGCCTGGGCCGCATGGGCGAAGCGATGGTCGCGCTTCTGCTGAAGGCGGGCCACCGCGTAAGCGTCTGGAACCGCACGGCCTCCAAGGCCCAGCATCTGGCTGACTATGGCGCAACCGTGGTCGAGAACAAGCTCGACCTGGTCGGATGCGATGCAGTGTTCACCATGGTCTCGACCACCGACGATCTGATCGAGGTGCTGTTTGGCGACGGCGGTCTGGTCACCGGCGCCCGCAAGCCCCGCGTCGTGATCGACAGTTCGTCCATCTCGCAAGAGGGCTCGGCCGACATCCGCGCGCGCCTCGAGGCGCTTGGCGTGGCCTATCTGAGCGCCCCCGTCTCGGGGAACGCCAAGGTGGCCAAGGCCGGCAAGCTCCTGATCGTGGCCTCCGGCCCCAAGGCGCTTTACGACGAGGCGGCGCCCTGGTTGTCGGCCCTGGGCCGCAAGCTCATGTGGGTGGGCGAGGGCGAACTCGCCCGGGTCTGGAAGATTGCTCACAACACCATGTTTGGCGTCGTCATCCAGAGCCTCTGCGAAATCACCGTGCTCGCCGAGAAGGCGGGCATTCCCCGCCATGTGTTTCTCGAAAGCATCAATGACTCGGTACTGGGTTCGATGTACACCCGCTACAAATCTCCGGTGCTCACCAACCTCACGTTCGAACAGGTCACCTTCACCCCGAAGCTGCTGCTGAAGGACATGGATCTGGGGATGGGCGCGGCCAAGGCCAACGGCGTTGCGATGCCGGCTGCCGCGGCAACCCGTGAATCCGTCGCAAGGCTGGTGGGCCGCGGCTATGACGACGTTGACTTCGCGATTCTGCTCAAAGAGATCGCGAGCGACGCAGGCCTAGAAATCAAACCCGAGAATGTCGCGGTGAGCGACGGACTTCAGAAATAATCCACGGAGATAGTCATGCATCGCTCGCTTTCACGATTGCTTGCCGCACTCGCCGGTGCGTTCATGGTGGCAGGCGCATCCGCGCAGGCGCAGTTCCCCTCCAAACCCATCCGCTTCATGGTGCCCTTTACGGCCGGCAGTGGCACCGACATCATCGCGCGCACCGTGGGTGAAGCGATGAGCAAGAGCCTGGGTCAGCCGGTGGTGGTCGAAAATCGGCCCGGTGCCGGCGGCACGATCGCCGCCGCCCAGGTGGCCAAGGGCGAGGCTGATGGTCATCTGCTGCTGATCCACTCCTCGGGCCATGCCCTGAACCCGGCCATCTATCCCAATTTGTCCTACGACACGCTGAAGGACCTCACCGGCATTACCGCGCTCGCGTCGCTTCCGAACGTGATGATCGTCTCGCCCGCGCGCGGCTGGAAGACCATCAACGATGCGATTGCAGCGGCCAAGGCCAAGCCCGGCGCCCTCAACTACGCGTCGGCGGGCACGGGCAGCGCAACGCATCTCAACGCAGAGAAGTTCAAGCTGCGCGCGGGCATCGATGCGGTTCATGTCCCTTTCAAGGGCACGCCCGAGGCGCTCACCGAGATCATCGGCGGCCGGATCGACTGGTTCTTCGCGCCGCTCGCTTCCTCAATCGCCATGATCCGCGAGGGCAAGCTCCAGGCACTCGCGGTCAGCACGCCGGCCCGCGCGCCCGCGCTGCCGGATGTACCGACCACGGTCGAGGCGGGGCTCGCCGATTCATCGTATGTGTTCTGGGTGGGCATGATCGCGCCCGCGGGTGTGCCAGCTGCCGTGCAACAGAAACTGAATGAAGAAGCTCGCAAGGCGCTCGCCAGCGCCGACGTACGCGAGCGCATGGCGCGGGCAGGCGCTGATCCGCTACCCATGTCGATCGCCGATTTCAATGCCTTCATCCGCGCCGAAATGGACTCGGCTGCGCAAATCGCCAAGGCAGCCAACCTCAAGGGCCAGTGAGCCGGAGCACAGCATGACTGACACAATGCATGACGAACTGTTGATCCGGCGCATGGTCGAGCGCTGGGCGGTCTGGCGCGACGCCGGTGACTGGGAGCGCTTTGCCACTGTCTGGCATCCCGACGGAATGATGATGGCGACCTGGTTTCAGGGGCCCTACAAGGACTTCATCCGGGTCACGCAGGAAGGCTGGGCGAAGGGCGTCAGCATCCTGCACTTCCTGGGCGGCTCGGCCATCCAGGTGGCGGGCGACCGCGCCATCGCACAAACCAAGATGACGATCTCGCAGCGCGGCATGGTCGAGGGCAGCAACGGCCCGGTGCTCTGCGATGTGGTGTGCACCGGCCGCTTCCACGATTTCGTTGAAAAGCACGAAGGCGAATGGAAACTCCTGCACCGCCAGCCGATCTATGAAAAAGATCGTATCGACCCGCTGGACCCCACCGCCGTGCTGCAACTCGACCAGGCGCTGCTCGCCACCTTCCCCGAGGGCTATCGCCATCTCGCCTACATCCAGACCCGCATCGGCTATAAGGTCAAGATGGACATGCCGATGCTGAAGGGCGACGCTGTGCAGGCGCTCTACGCGCGCGCCGGCCGGTGGCTCGCGGGCGGACCGCTCGAGCGTTAGCGGCCGACGCAGGCACGGGGCCCCGGAAGGCTGGCCCCGCGCCGCGACGTCCGCAGCCACCCAATTTCTACCGCTTCAGACGAAGGACCCCGGCTCATGACCTCGAAGACTGTTGCCACGCGCCGCGCGAGCATCGTGCAGATGGCTGCGCTTGCCGGTGCGGCTGCCCTGGGCGCGCCTCTGAGTGCACGCGCCCAATCCGATTTTCCCAATCGGGCGCTCCGCGTGATCGTGCCCCAGCCCCCTGGCGGCGGCTTTGATTTCGTTGCACGCCAGCTTGCCGAGCGGCTGTCACGCCGCCTCGGACAGAGCGTGGTGGTGGAAAACCGGCCGGGCTCGGGCACCCTGGTCGGAACCGATGCGGCAGCGCGCGCCACCCCCGACGGCTACACGCTTCTCATGGGCTCGGTCTCCAATATCGCGCTGAACATGGGGCTTTACCAGAAGCTCTCCTATGACAGCCTGCGCGACTTCGAATCGGTAGGACTCGCGGTCAGTTACGGCTACACGCTGGTTGCACGGCGCGACCTGCCGTTCGGGTCACTTCGTGAACTGATCGCATATGCGCGCGCCAACCCCGACAAACTCACCTATGCCTCGGCCGGCAACGGCTCGGGTCAGCATGTGCTCGCGGCCGCGCTCTGGCATCTGGCCGGAGTGAAGGTGGTGCATGTGCCCTACAAGGGCGCCCAGGCTGTCTACCCTGACCTGATCGGTGGCCGGGTCGATGTGTTCATCGATCTGTCGTCCACCGCACGCACCCAGATCACGGCGGGCGCAGTCAAACCGCTCGCCACCTCCGGGGCCGACCGGAGCGCCCTTCATCCCGATGTTCCAACCTTCATCGAGAGCGGTGTTTCGCTTGATCTCGAGTCATGGTTTGGCTACTTCGCGCCGGCAAAAACCCCAGGCGACATCCAGGAAAGGCTGCGCCGGGAGCTGGCAGCGGTCATCGCAGACAGCGAGCTTCGCGAGGCCTTCACCAAGGCTGGCGGCAAACCGCTGTCGCTTGATGCGGGCGCCGAGCGGGCACTGGTGAGGCGCGACGTCGAGCGTTGGACCAAACTGGTTCGCGAAATCGGCATCAAGGCCGACTGAGCCCACGCAGCCCCAGCGCACGAAAATAAGCCCTGCAAAGCGCTGCGGGTGCTGCCAGACTGCCGGGGTTTTCGTGTAGGGTTGTTTCTCGTAACCGTTTTGCCACCCATCGACACCCAGCATGCCCGCGCCCGGTAACGCATCCGACACCCTCCTGCAGACCACCGGTCTGGTCAAGGAGTTCAAGGGCTTTGTCGCCGTCGCCGACGTGAATCTGAGCGTTCGTCGCGGACACATCCATGCCTTGATCGGTCCCAACGGCGCCGGCAAAACCACCGTCTTCAACCTGCTCACTAAATTTCTGCCGCCCACCCGCGGCACGATCGTGTTCAACGGCCACGACATCACCCGCGAGAAGCCCGCGCAAATCGCCCGTCGCGGCATCATCCGGTCCTTTCAGATTTCGGCGACATTTCCGCATCTGACCGTCCGCGAGAATGTGCGGATCGGTCTGCAACGCCAGCTCGGCAACTCCTTCCACTTCTGGCGCTCGGAGCGCGTGCTCGATGCCCTGAATGGCCGCGCCATGGAACTTCTCGATACGGTCGGTCTCACCGACTTCGCCGATACCGTCACGGTGGAGCTCTCCTACGGGCGCAAACGTGCGCTTGAAATCGCCACCACGCTCGCGATGGATCCCGAACTCATGCTGCTTGATGAACCCACGCAGGGCATGGGGCATGAGGACGTCGATCGTGTCACCGAACTGATCCGCAAGGTGAGCGCCAACCGCACCATCCTGATGGTGGAGCACAACATGGGCGTGGTCTCGCGCATTGCCGACACGATCTCGGTGTTGCAACGCGGACAGATCATCGCTGAAGGACCCTACGAACAGGTCTCGCGCGACCCCCAGGTGCTCGAGGCCTACATGGGAAGCGCCGAAACCGAATTGCAGGGCGCACATGGCTGAGTCAGGGCGCGAACTGCTTCGGCTCACCGACGTGCATGCCTGGTACGGCGAATCGCACATCCTGCACGGCATCAACCTGCATGTGAATCAGGGCGAGGTGGTGACGCTTCTGGGCCGAAACGGTGCAGGCCGAACCACCACGCTCAAATCCATTCTCGGGCTGGTCGGTCGCCGCGCCGGTTCCATCATGGTAAATGGCACCGAAACGGTGGCCATGCCGCCGCATTCGGTGGCGCGCCTGGGAATCGGCTACTGCCCGGAAGAGCGGGGCATCTTCGCCAGTCTCTCGTGTGAGGAAAATCTGCTGCTGCCCCCAGTCATCGCACAGGGCGGCATGTCGGTCGAAGAGATCTATGCCCTGTTCCCGAACCTGAAAGAGCGGCGGGCAAGCCCCGGAACCCGCCTCTCGGGTGGCGAGCAGCAGATGCTGTCGGTGGCCCGCATCCTGCGCACCGGCGCCAATCTGCTGCTGCTCGATGAAATCTCCGAGGGTCTGGCGCCGGTCATCGTGCAGGCGCTTGGTCGAGCCATCCGCATGCTGCGCGACAAGGGCTTCACCACGGTGATGGTGGAACAGAACTTCCGCTTTGCAGCACCACTTGCCGACCGGTTCTACATCATCGAGCACGGGCGGGTGGTTGAAACCTTCGCCGCGGCCGAGCTGGAAGCCAAGTCGGAAACACTGAAAACATTCCTGGGCGTCTGATCAACAGGCAGCAGCTTTCACTTCACTCACGATTTCATTCCAAGGAGACACACCATGACTATTCGAAAGGCGCTGCGCACTTCCCTCGCAGCCGCTGCAGTCGCTCTCGCTTTTGGCGGCGCGCAGGCGCAGATTTCCGACGGCGTGATCAAGATCGGCG
>RFXC01000021.1 GCA_009921765.1 Betaproteobacteria bacterium
TGTCCTGGCAGGCCGTTCCGCAAGCCGAGCAATATCGCGTCTACTGGTCAACCCAACCCAACGTCAGCAAGACAAACGGATCACGCGTTGATGCAGCCACCAACCCGCTCGTCCATACAGGCGTTCAGAACGGATCGACGTATTACTACGTGGTGACCGCTGTGGGCGCCGGTGGCGAAGGGCCAGTGTCACAGCAGGTATCAGCAAGCCCTCGTGTGCCCGTACCCGGGGCCCCGCGCGATCTGACGGCCCAGGCGAGCCCGGATGCCGAACGTTCCGTTGCACTATCCTGGCTGGCACCGACCATACCGGCAAATATTGCCGAAATCCTGGGCTATCGGATTTATCGGTCCGTGCAGCCGGACATCGCAGCCAATTTGGGGGCGGCCACCCGGATCGACGGCTCCACGCAAACCGCACTGACCGATTCGGTGCCAATTGGCGGCCTCACCTACTACTACATCGTGACCGCACTCACCGCGGCGGGCGAAAGCGCTCCATCAGCGGAGGTCTCCACCACACCTACCGACGAAGGCGGCGGATCGGGTGGCGGAGCGGGCGGTGGCTCAGGCGGTGGCGGCTTGTTTGACTGTGGCGAGCCGGTAGCCTGCTGGCAGGACAGCACCCCTCGCTGAGAATGGTGGTCGGCCGAGTGAGAGCACACTCGGCCGGCGCCGATGGTCTGTACGGTCAGCGCTCGATCATCGCGCGTCGGAACTGCTCACGCAGCGGCTTGAGCAGATAGCCAAGCGGCGTCTGTTCCCCCTCCACGAAATAAACCTCGGCAGGCATGCCCGGCTGCAATTCAATCGTGCCCGCGAGATGGCGATCAATTTCCACCTGGGCAACGAAATAGGCACGCTGCCGGGCCGCGTCAACGAAACGATCGGGCGACACGCGGCTGACACGTGCCGTGAAAACCGGGGTCGCACGACTGTTGAACGCCGAAAAGCGAACTTCGGCGGGCATGCCAGGCCAGATGCGGTTGATGTCCTGCACTTGCACCTGAGCCTCGACGACGAGCCGGTCACCGGTAGGAACGATCTGCATGATCGGCTCTCCAGCCGCGACCACGCCGCCCGCAGTGTGAACCTGAAGGCCGATCACGGTACCTGCGTCCGGCGCGACAACTTCGGTTCGCGAAAGCACCTCGGCCGACGCGTCGATCCGCTCGGCCAGGTCGCGCAGCTTTGCCCGGATGTCCTGCAGCCGATCATTGACTTCTCGCCCCAGCTGATTGCGCAAATCGATGATACGAAGCTCGGTCTCGCCGATCTGCGCCTGCGCCTCCGCCACATCGGCGGTCAGCCTTGCGATGATGCCTTCCAGATTTGCCTCGCTTCGCTTGAGCGCGTAGTAGCGCGTTCGCAGATACATGCCCTGTTCGAGCAGCGCCTCCGCCCCGCGCAGCTCTTCCAGGATGAAATCGAGTTGGGTACGTGTCGCCGCAATCTCGGACAGCCGACCGTCGATTTTTTCGCGCGCCTGACGCTTTCGCTGCTCCAGCACATCGACCTGACCCACAAATGCGGCTCGGCGGCTGTTGAACAGATTCAGTTCGCCAGCAAGCAGGCGGGAAACCGCATCGTTCTGCCGCCGCGCGATGAGCGTCTCGGAAAAGACCGGACTCGGCCGGTTGTCCCGCTCGGCCTCGAGTCGCGCGAACTCGGCAAGCAGGGCGTCGTGCTCCATCATCAGGAGCGCCTGCCGGGCGCGCGCCGTGACATCGACCAGCCTGAGGAGCACCTGCCCCTTGCTGACCGTCTGCCCTTCCCGCACCAGAATTTCGCGCACGATGCCGCCCTCGAGATGCTGGATCGTCTTCCTTTCTCCGGCCACCTTGACATACCCGTTTGCAAGCGCGGCGGTCGTGAGGGGGGCCCATGCAGCCCATGATCCAAGCGCGCCCGCACCGAAGAGGAGCGAAAGCGAACCGGTCAGCATCAGGCGCCGACTGCTGCGGGCCAGATCTTGATCCAGACGCGCTGCTGCGGTCGTATCTCCCTCGGACCTGCCCCGCGCTTGAGCTTGCGCGTTCGCCTCGTCGCTGCGGATCATGACAGTGCTCCGGCTGCGGCCGGTGCGGCCGGCCCCGGCGCCCCCGTCAGTGCGCGCATCGCGGGCGCCGCGCCCTGGGGGGGCACCTCGGGCGGTACCGGACGCTTGCCGGCCAGGTGTGCCATGACCTTGTCAGCGGGCCCCACCATTTCAATGGTTCCGCCATTCATGACGGCAATCCGGCTGGCGTTTCTGAGCAGGGCCGGCTGATGCGTGATCATGACCACGGCCGCACCCCGTGCCCGCGCCTGCTCGATCGAACCGAGCAAGGCCTGCTGGCCTGCATGATCGAGCCAGGCGGCCGGTTCATCGAGGACCAGCAACCCTGGGTCGCCGAAGAACGCGCGCGCAAGCGCCACCTGCTGACGCATTCCTGCGGGCAACACCATCCCACCGCTTCCGATGCGAGCGCTGTACGACTCCGGCAGGGCAGATACCGATGTATCGAGCCCCACTGTGCGCGCAACGCGACGCACCTGTTCACGCAAGCCGTCGGTGTGATTGAAGCGGTTGATGTTCTCTTCGATCGTTCCTGCAAGCAGTTGCGGTTCCTGAGGGCAATAGCCCACCATTGACGCACGTTGATGGGAGGGCCACTGCGTAGCGTTTCGACCATCCAGGCTCAGGGAACCGGTTGCGGGCGGCCATGCGCCGGCGATCAGCCGCCCGAGCGTGGACTTGCCCGAGCCGCTCGCGCCGACGATGCCGACCAGCTCACCGGGTCGTGCAGCGAGCGTGATCCGATTGAGCAATACCGAGCCAGTGCCAGGTGCACGAACCGAGGCGCGACGCAGTTCGAAGCGTGACGGGTCGGTCGACTCGGCTGCGCGCTCGAAGACAGGCTCGACGGCGGGATCCTGCAGCAGTGCGCCGAGTCTTCGGACGGCCTCGCGCGCCTTGATCGCAGCGCGCCACGACGGAATCGCGGCGTCAATCGGGGTCATCACGCGACCGAGCAACACCGATGCCGCAACCATGGCACCCACCATCACCTGATCACTCAGGAACAGCCACGCACCTGCGCAATAGAGCGCGATCTGTAAACCGATACGAAGCGCGCGCACCAATGATCTGAGCCCCGACGCTCGGTCGGCGCTTCGCTGAAACCAGAGCAGGGACTCGTTTCCGGCCTGGCGCAGACGCGCCGCGAGCGCCGATACCATACCCATCGATCGGATCAGATCGCCGTGACGAATCACGTCCTCGGTCATTGCCCGGCCACGCTCACGCGCCTCCGAGGCCTCGCGCATTGGGCGCCTGAGCAGGGCATCGCCCCCGGCGGCAATCAGCAGTTGCAGCACGGCCCCGGCCAGGGCCAGCGCGCCCAGCACCGGATGCAGCCATGTGATGACCATCAGATAGAGCGGCACAAACGGCAGATCGATCAGCGACACGAGATGGGTGTCGGATACAAAGCGTCGAAGCTCACCCGCATCGCCGAGCACGCGCGCCTCCGATGGCGAGGAATCGCGGTGTCGCTCGACAAGCGACTCCACGACCCTGGGTCCGATCGCCGCTTCGAGCGACAACCCGACCCGAACCAGGAGCCGGGAGCGCACCGCGTCAACGACCGCTTGCAGAATAAGTGCGAACAGTGCAACCAGCGTGAGCAGCCACAGTGTGTCGGCGTTCTTGCTGGTGAGCACATGCGAAAAGATGGACAGCATGTAGATCGGCAGGGTCAGCATCAGCGCGTTAAAGAACAGGCTGAAGACGCCTACCGAGGCGAGCGCCGGCCAATGGCGCGACAGTAAGGATTCAAGCGGTCTGGAAGGCATGGTTCGGCGACCCCCTTGCAAGTGGACGCCGAACCTGGGGCCGGCTACCCCGACGGCTGGTCGATTCGCACCGCTACGAACGTTGCGGTGCGGGCCGACCCAGCCGCCGGATCGCTAGCGTAGAGACTCAGACAACTTCGATGTTGATGGAACTCAGAAGCTCGGTGAGCGACGAGATGCCCTCTGAACCTGGAGCAATTCCGGTGCCCCGCAGGATGATGGCGTCCTCGGCGTCACCAGTCCAGCTGTCGTCACCATCCCGGTTGAAAAAGATCATGACGTCAGTACCATCGTCGATCACAAAGACGTAAGCGTCCAACTCCTCGACGGTATTGATTTCGGGATCTTCGACCTCAAAGCGCAGCACATCGATCGATTCGGGATCAAGAATCTCGTCGGTGCTCGAAAGCTCCAGCGAGTCGAGCCAGCTCATCATGCCCTCGCCCTGGCCGGTGCTCACGCTGAAGACGAACTTGTCTGCGCCGAGCCCGCCGGTCATCGTGTCGTCCTGGTCGCCGCCCGTCAACGTGTCGTTGTCGCTGCCGCCATCCAGCATGTCGTTGCCAAGTCCGCCACACAGGGTGTCCTTGCCCGACTCGCCGTAGAGCTCGTCCTGCTGATCGCCACCCGACAGCATGTCATCCTGCGCCCCGCCGTACAGGGTGTCGTCCTCGGTTCCGCCATAGAGCCCGTCGCGCCCCAATCCGCCCATCAGCAGATCGTTGCCTTCACCACCGGCCACCGAATCGTTGCCCGAGCCACCATCGGCGGTATCGTCACCAAGCCCTCCCATGAGCGAATCGTTACCGCCGTCGCCGCGCAGTGAGTCGTCGTTGTCCCCGCCATCGAGATCATCGGCACCTTCGCCACCGACCAGCGTGTCGTCACCATCGGCGCCCATCAGCATGTCGTTGCCGGCTCCACCCTGCAGCACATCGTTGCCCGTGCCGCCATCCGCGGTGTCGTTGCCGTTCTCTCCCCACAGCCGATCGTTGCCATCATCGCCGTAGAGCATGTCGTCATCGTCACCCGCGCGCACAGTATCGTTGCCTGAGCCCCCAGACAGCGTGTCATAGCCACCGTTGTCGACCACCAGATCATTGCCTTTGCCGCCGTCCTGGAGATCATCGTCGGCGCCGCCATACATGACGTCATTGTCGTTGCCGCCCATCAGGGTGTCGTTGCCGTCGCCGCCGTCCAGGCTGTCACTGCCATCACCCCCCTCGAGCTGGTCCTCGCCGGTTGAGCCAAGCAGCGTGTCATTGCCCGTGCCTCCGACTAGCATGTCCGCACCGTCGCCGCCGTTCAGACTGTCACTGCCGTCATCGCCGCGAAGGGTGTCATTGCCCGTGCCGCCGTTGAGCGTGTCATCGTCGCCGCCACCGTTCAACACATCATCACCGGCATCGCCATTGAGTGTGTCTTCACCGGCACCGCCCGATGCGGTATCGGCGCCTGCGCCGCCTGACAGTCGGTCCGCGCCGGCGTCGCCCGCGAGCTGGTCTGCGCCGGTTCCACCTGTGAGCGTGTCGTCGTCCTCGCCGCCACTCATCACATCGTCGCCGTCGCCACCGGCCAGCACGTCGTTGCCTTCGCCACCGCTCAGAGAATCGTCACCCTGATCGCCGGCAAGACTGTCATCACCTTCATCGCCGTTCAATACGTCGTCATCCTCGCCGCCACTCAGGGTGTCGTTGCCCACCCCGCCGTTGAGGGTGTCGTAGCCGATTTCGCCGAACAACCGATCGGCACCGTCCTCGCCATTGAGTTCATCATCACCGTCGCGGCCGTAGATCGAGTCGTTGCCGCCACCCGCGTAGACACGCGAGCTTGCGCCAGCTACCACGTCCTTCCAGATGTTGTTGCTCGCCGAGAGGATGTAGGTCTTGTCGAAAGCCATGGTCTTGCTCCAAACGTTTGATTTGAGAAAGCCGGTCATCGGCGCGGCCTGTGGCCCGCGACACGCCCGGTGGATAACCATCGGCAAGTCCTGTGCCATCGAGGCAGAGCATTGATTTGTCTGGAAACATCCGGACCCTCTTGTCCGAACGCAAGGGCCCGGTGTTCAGCGCCCGATACGGTCGTGGCTCGGATCCGATACACCTGTGGTGCCGGCTGTCGGCGCCGAGAGAAGATCAGCGGCGGAAGCATCCAACGGCCCGGGTTGCCCTTCCGCTTCGAGCAGGCGCGCAGCCTCCTCGGGGGGCAAATCCCCAGCGAGCTTGAGACGCGCAACAATCCGGTAAAGGGTCACACGCGACACGCCCAGTTGCCGGGCGGCAGGCGCAATTCGCCTTCCATGCAGGCGCAAGGTATCGCGGACCAACTCGCGCTCGAACGCTTCGCGCGCCTGGGCCAGATTCAGTGGACGCTGCGCAGCCTGGTTTCGATGGAGTCCAAGCGCAGCGGTATCGATCCAGACGCCGTCGGTGAGCACCACTGCACGCTGCACGCAATTCATCAGCTCGCGAACATTGCCCGGCCAACGATGCCGCTGCATCGCCAGTATGGCGTCGGGCGTGAAACCCCGGACGGGTGGACCTTGGCGGTCCGCGCCAAAGCGTCTCAGAAAACTTTCCGCGAGCAGCAGCAGATCCTCGCCCCGGTCTCGCAGGGGCGGCACCTGAAGCACGAGCACGTTGATCCGGTAATAGAGATCCTCGCGGAATCGCCCGTCGATGATCGCCTGCTCGAGATTGACATGCGTAGCGGCAAGCAGGCGGAAATCAACCGGGACCGGTGTGCTTGCACCCAGCCGGGTGACGAGCCGGTCCTGCAGCACGCGCAAGAGCGCTGGCTGCAGGGCGAGCGGCAGCTCGCCGATTTCATCGAGAAACAGCGCTCCGCCGTGCGCAGCCTCGAAACTGCCGATCCTGCGTTGCCCCGCACCGGTGAATGCATAGCGCTCGTGGCCGAACAATTCGGACTGCATCAGGGTCGGCGCAATCGCACCGCAGTTGACTGCCACCAGAGCCCCGGCTGCGCGACGCGAGCGCTGATGAATCGCGCGTGCAACGAGCTCCTTTCCGGTTCCCGTCTCGCCCATGATCAGCACGGGCGCATCGGACTCTGCAACGCGATCGATTGTTCTGAGCAGGGAGCGAATGGCCGCGCTATCGCCATCCAGGGTAAAGCGAGGGTCGAGTGATGGGGATCCCATTGCCTGTCGCGAGTGGTCCGGTTGGAGTACGACGCGGCACTGTAGCGATGCGCAGGGGGGCGGGCTTACGACAGGTCAAGCGGTGAACACTGGAGGTGCGGATCGGCACGCACTATGCTCAAATGCGAATCACCGGAACCCGTTCACCCGAATCGCCCCTCATGTTCGAAAGATTGTCGATGAGAACATTTTTTGCCGGCCGTTCATGATGCTGCTCGCCGCCAACGCCCATCGCCGCATGCACGGCTGGCTGCGGCCTGGCCTTGCAGCAGCCACGCTGATTGCATTTTTGCCGATCCGCGTTGCCGCGCTGGAAGTGCGCATGACCTGCCAGCACCAGGGCAAGACCTATTGGGTGAGCTACGACTCCAATCAGAAACTCTTTCGAAGCGGCGATCCTGATGCCGGATCACGATTCCGCGTCAAGCGCGATCAGGTTGATAGCGATGGCGTACTGGTGTGGGTGGGCGCGCAGATGATGGGCGGTGAACGCGATCTGCTCGCCTTCTTTGGCAACGATACCAAGTGGCTTCGCCATTTCTACGGTAACGGCAGCCAGATCATGCATCGCTGTCAATAGGGCCGACTCCGTCAGGCTCCCCGCGCCACGAGACGCTCGCGATCAGACCGGGTCCCAGTTGAACACGTCTGGCGAGCGGTCAAGCGGATAAAACGACGCCCGAAGCGCCGGCATCGCGCGCTCGGCAATACTCTGCGCGGTCCACCCATCGCCACTGTGAAGGCTTCGTATCGGCCGGTTCTGGCTGATCAGAAAAATCTCGTTGGCCCGCACAGCGAAGATCTGGCCGCTCACCTCGCGCGCGGCCTCGCTTGCAAGATAGACCGCAAGGGGCGCAATCTGGTGGGTCTGCATGCGCTGCAGCCGCTCCACCCGGGCCTGCTGCTCGGGCGTGTCGGTGGGAATCGATCCGATCATCCGGCTGTAGGCAAACGGCGAAATGCAGTTTGATCGAACACCGAACTTCGCCATGTCCAGGGCAATCGACTTGGACAGTGCCACGATGCCGAGCTTTGCCGCCGAATAATTGGCCTGTCCGAGGTTTCCGATCAGCCCCGACGTGGACGTCATGTGGATGTAGGCACCCGACTGCTGGGCCTTGAAGTGGGGCGCGGCGGCGCGCGATACAAAGAACGTGCCGTTCAGATGAACATCAATCACCGTCCGCCATTCGTCGGCACTCATGTTGTGGAAGAAGCGGTCACGCAGGATCCCGGCATTGTTGATGACCGCGTCAATCCGCCCGAAGGTATCGAGCGCCTGCTCAACCATGCGGTGCGCCGCTGTCCAGTCGGCCACGCTGTCGCCGTTGGCGCTTGCCTCGCCACCGGCCGCCCGAATCTCATCCACCACGGCCTGGGCCCGCGAGCGATCCTGGCCTTCTCCCGCCACGCTCGAGCCCAGATCATTGACCAGCACGCTGGCGCCCTCGGCTGCCAGGGCCAGCGCAAGTTCACGGCCAATGCCGCCACCGGCCCCGGTGACCAGTACGACCTTGTTCTGCAGAAATCTTTCTTTCATTGACCGACTCCGGGCGAATTGGCGGGGTGTTGTGGCTCGCCGGGGCAAGCCGCCGGTAAAATGCCACAGATGAAACGCAAACTCCATATCCGCACCTTCGGCTGCCAGATGAACGAGTACGACTCGGACAAGATGGCCGAAGTGCTCGCCGAAAGCGAAGGCGCCGTCCTGACCGATCGCCTCGAAGAGGCCGACATCATCCTCTTCAACACCTGTTCGGTCCGCGAGAAAGCCCAGGAAAAAGTGTTCTCCGACCTCGGACGGCTGCGGGCCCTCAAGCGCGAGCGACCCAGCCTGGTGGTGGGCGTTGGCGGTTGCGTGGCAAGCCAGGAAGGCGCCAACATCGTTGCCCGGGCGCCGTTTGTCGACGTGGTGTTCGGTCCCCAGACCCTGCATCGGCTGCCGCAGCTGCTCCGCGAGCGCGCGCAGACCGGCCGCTCCCAGGTCGACATCAGCTTTCCTGAAATCGAGAAATTCGATCACCTGCCGCCAGCCCGAACCGACGGCGCCACCGCCTTCGTCTCCATCATGGAAGGCTGCAGCAAATATTGCAGCTTCTGTGTCGTGCCCTATACGCGCGGCGAGGAGGTCTCCCGGCCCTTTGACGATGTACTCACCGAGGTGGCCGGACTCGCCGACCAGGGGGTTCGCGAAATCACCCTGCTGGGCCAGAACGTGAATGCCTACCTCGGGCCGATGGGCGACACCGCCGAGAAGGCCGACTTCGCGCTGCTGCTGGAATATGTTGCAGAGATCCCGGGTATCGAACGCATCCGCTACACCACCTCGCATCCACGCGAGTTCTCGCAGCGCCTGATCAACGCCCATGGCGCAATCGAGAAGCTCGCCACCCAGGTTCATCTCCCGGTTCAGTCGGGCTCCGACCGGATCCTCGCCGCCATGAAACGGGGCTATACCGCGCTCGAATACAAGTCCATCATCCGGAAGCTTCGGGTGGCGCGTCCCGAGGTTTGCCTGTCTTCCGATTTCATCGTCGGTTTCCCTGGCGAGACCGAGGCCGATTTCGCGCAGACCATGCGGCTGGTTGAAGACGTCGGCTTTGACGCGTCGTTCTCGTTCGTGTTCAGCGCTCGCCCCGGCACGCCCGCTGCCGACCTGCCCGACGACACAGCGCAGGCGGTGAAGCTGGAGCGCCTGCAGCGCTTGCAGGCCCAGATCGACACCCAGGCCCGCGCCATCAGCGCTGCCATGGTGGGTAGCGTGCAGCGTGTGCTGGTGGAAGGTCGCGCCAAAAAAGACGCCACCGAATTGAGCGGACGCACCTCCAACAACCGCATCGTCAATTTTCCCGGGCCCGACCGTCTGCTTGGCCAGTTCGTGGATATCCGGATCACCACGGCGTTCCCGCACTCTCTGCGTGGGGATGTGCTCATCCATGACTGAGGCACTGACCCCGCGTGGTGCCGGTGCAGCACGCGGACGGCGCGACGCGCGGCTCGAATTCGACCTCACCGACACCGGCAACGCAGGCGACAACCAGCGTCTGGCCAACTTGTGTGGCCCGCTCGATGCCAACCTCGCGCAAATTGCAGCCGCTTATGGCGTGCAAGTGAGCCGCCGCAATGCGCACTTCACCGTTGAAGGCCCGGGCGTTGCCAACCGCCAGGCACGCGATGCGATCATGCATTTCCACGGACTGTCTGCGGGGTCGCTGTCACTGGATGACATCCAACTCGGGTTGGTCGAGCTTCGCGGTCGCGCCAGTGCGGCAGCAGCCGGCGCCGAGCCCGCCGGACCCGACGAATCACCGGTTCTGCACACCCGCCGCACGGATCTTCAGGGCCGTACCCCCAGGCAACGCGAGTACCTGCGCAACATCCTCGCGCATGACGTCTGTTTCGGTATCGGGCCCGCGGGCACCGGCAAGACCTATCTCGCGGTGGCATGTGCAGTCGATGCGCTCGAGCGCGACGCCGTCAAGCGCATTGTGCTGACACGGCCCGCGGTGGAAGCCGGTGAGCGGCTGGGCTTTCTGCCAGGCGACCTGTCGCAGAAAGTCGACCCCTATCTTCGGCCGCTCTACGACGCGCTCTACGACCTGCTCGGGTTTGATCGTACCGCCCGGATGTTCGAGAAGCAGGCCATTGAAATCGCGCCGCTCGCCTACATGCGTGGCCGAACACTCAACCACGCCTTCATCATTCTTGACGAGGCCCAGAACACCACTCCCGAGCAGATGAAAATGTTTCTCACCCGCATCGGGTTTGGATCGAAGGCCGTGGTAACAGGCGACGCCACCCAGATCGATCTGCCCAAGGGCCAGGCGTCCGGTCTGATCGAAGCCCGCCGTGTGCTCGCTGGTGTGCGCGGCATCGCCTTCACGCACTTCGACAGCACCGACGTGGTGCGTCACCCGTTGGTAGCCCGTATCGTCGAGGCTTATGAAAAGCACGCCCCCCCCGCCACGCGATAGGCCGCCTCGGCGGCGCGCGCAAGCGGCTGCCGCCTCTCTCACGCTTGCGCTTCAAACGGGTTCGGGGGTGACCGCCCTCCCTGCCACGCGCGCGCAACTCCGTCGCTGGGTGTTGGCGGTGCTCGAAAACGACGCCGACCTCACCTTGCGGTTCGTCAACCGGGCCGAGGCATGCGCGCTCAACGCGGGCTATCGCAAGCGCAGTTACGCCCCCGACGTGCTCACGTTCGTCTACGAACATACCGAGCCGCGCACCCGGGTTCATTTGTCAGGCAAGGCAAGCCCCCGTCTTCAGGCCGACATCGTGCTCTGCGTGCCGGTATTGCGCGAACAGGCCCGTCGCGCGGGCTGGCCGCTCGCGTGGCGTCTTGCGCATCTGGTCATCCACGGCGTGCTGCACGCGCAGGGACACGACCACGAGCAGGATGACGACGCGCGTCGCATGCAGTCCCTCGAGACCCTCGCCCTTCAGCGCTTCCGCATCCCCGACCCCTATGCCGAGTCCCCGTAGGGCAGTCATGGAAAGCACCGGGTTGCCGGTGTATGCTCTGCGCGTCGCAACAACCCATCGGATCCATGTCAGACCCCCTGCCGGCAGGTGAACGAAAACGAACCTTTATCGAACGCCTGTCCGCGATGCTGTTGCGCACGCCGGACGATCGACACGAACTGATTGAACTCCTTCGCCGCGCGCACGAACGTTTTCTGTTTGATGCCGAGGCACTGTCCATGATCGAGGGCGTGCTGCAGGTTTCACAACTGTCGGTTCGCGACATCATGGTGCCGCGCGCACAGATGGAAGTGATCGAGATCCGAGAAAGCCCTGAGCAGTTCCTGCCGCGCGTCGTGAAAACAGCGCATTCGCGCTTTCCGGTGGTCGATGGCGATCGCGATCGCGTAATCGGCATCCTGCACGCCAAAGATCTTCTGCGCCTGCAAATCGATCCCGCGGTCGATATCCGCGATCTGCTGCGCCCGCCTGTCTTTGTACCGGAGTCCAAGCGACTCAACGTGCTGCTGCACGAGTTTCGCGCCGGCCGACACCACCTGGCGATTGTTGTCGATGAATACGGCGGATCGGCAGGCCTGATCACGATCGAAGATGTTCTCGAACAAATCGTAGGCGACATCGAAGACGAATTCGACTTCGACGAAGAGTCCGACCACGTCGTGCCCGTTGAGCCTGGTGCGAGCGGTCAGCGTTATCGCGTGCGAGCGCTCGCCTCGGTTGAGCAGGTGAACGAGGTGATGCACACCGAGATCGCCGACGAGGGCTTCGACACCATTGGCGGACTGGTCACCGATCGCCTGGGGCGCGTGCCCCGCCGCGGCGAGCGGGTCACGATAGGCGGCGTGCTCTTTGAGGTGCTTCGCGCCGACGCGCGTCAGGCGCACCTGTTCCTAATTGAGCGCTCCGCCGCGGCGGCACCGGCGCCCGTCGCGGACGATGCGAACTGAGCGCGGTTTCAAGCCCGCGCTGCTAGCAGCCCTTGCGCTTGGTCTGATCCACGCGCTCTCCCTGTCGGTGGCGGGCGCCTGGTGGTTGCAGTGGTTGGCCTTCGGCCTGTTTGCCGCGCTCACGGCTGCGCAAAGCGAAACGCCCCGCCGCACACGCCGGTCGGCTGCAATCGGCTTTGCATTCGGGCTGGGCTGGTTTGTCGCGGGCGTCTGCTGGCTGTTTATCAGCATGCACCGCTATGGCGGCATGCCGGCGCCGCTCGCCGGGCTGGCGCTCCTTCTCTTTTGCGCCTATCTGTCGATCTTTCCCGCAGTCGCTACCGCACTTGCTGCCTGGCTCAGCCGGGCTCGCGGCGTCCACCCGGACGGCCGCCTGTGCTCGACTGCGTTGGCCTGCGCGCTGGCGGGTGCCTTCACCCTGGCGGAGTTGCTGCGCGGATGGCTGTTCACCGGATTTCCGTGGGTCGCGCCCGGTTATGCGCATACCGACGGACCTTTCGGCGGCCTCGCGCCGCTGGTGGGCGTCTTCGGGGTGGGCGCAGCCGCTTGTCTGAGCGCTGCGCTCACCGCGCTCGCGGTCCGTGATGTGCTGCACCGCCGCGCGCTGCACGGGGCGCCGCTCGTCATCGCCATTGCGCTTGCCGGGGCCGGGTGGCTCGCTGAGCAATTCCAATGGGAAACGGCAGCGACCACGCCGCTTCATGTGGATCTCATTCAAGGCAACGTCGCGCAGGACATGAAGTTTGATGCAGCCCGTGCGCGCGCCGCCATGGCCGCCTACGCCGACGCGCTGCAGCCTGGCCGGGCGCACCTCACCGTGCTGCCCGAGACCGCCTGGACCGTTCCGTGGCACCTGACACCGCCTGAAATTAGTGAGCGCATCCGGGGAGCGCTCACCGGAGGATCAAGGGTCGCAATCGGCATGCCGCTGGTCGCTCAGGAGAATGCCCGGCAACTTACCAACAGCGTCGCGGTGATCGGGCAGGAGGGATCGATCATCAGCCGCTACGACAAGACTCATTTGGTGCCGTTTGGCGAGTTCATCCCGTGGGGGTTTCGCTGGTTCGTCGCCATGATGAACATCCCGCTCGGCGACTTTGGTCGTGGACGTGAAAGCCAGCCAATGCTCGATATGGCGGGTCATCTGATTGCTTTCAACATCTGTTATGAAGACCTGTTTGGCGACGAACTCGCGCGCCAGGTGAGAGCGGGCGCCAATCTGTTGATCAATGTCAGCAACATTGCCTGGTTCGGCGATTCGCATGCCCAGGAGCAGCACCTGCAGATTGCGCGCATGCGGTCGCGTGAACTGGCCCGGCCTATGCTCCGCGCCACCAATACCGGCGTGACGGCGGCGATCGACCATCGGGGTGTGGTGCTCGACCGGCTGCCGGGGCAGCAGGTCGGTGCGCTGCGCCTCACCATCACGCCAACCCAGGGCATCACACCCTTCGCGCGCTGGGCCAATCTGCCAGCGTGGCTGACCGCGCTTGCGCTGCTGGTGTCGGCGACCCTGCTCGCACGGCGTCGCTGAGCTGCGCAAGCGCTCTTGACTCACCTGAGGGTTCGGCAGCGGGAATCCATCCGTCGCGCAGAGGAGACCCGCTAGAATCACGGGTTTCGCAGCGACCGCGGCCCCTCTTTATGCAGACCTTTCAGCAAACCATTCTCCGGCTCCAGCAATACTGGGACAGTCACGGCTGCGCGCTTCTTCAGCCCTACGATATGGAAGTAGGCGCCGGCACCTTTCACACCGCCACGTTTCTGCGGGCCATCGGTCCCGAACCCTGGCGGGCGGCCTATGTTCAGCCCTCGCGCCGCCCGAAGGACGGCCGCTATGGCGACAATCCCAACCGACTGCAGCACTACTACCAGTACCAGGTGGTGCTGAAGCCCTCGCCCCCCAACATCCTGCAGCTCTACCTGGGGTCCCTGGAAGCGCTTGGCATCAATCTCAAGTCCAACGATGTGCGGTTTGTGGAAGACGACTGGGAGTCGCCCACTCTGGGCGCGTGGGGTCTGGGCTGGGAGGTCTGGCTGAACGGCATGGAGGTCACGCAGTTCACCTATTTCCAGGAAGTGGGCTCGCTCAAATGCCAACCGGTGACTGGCGAAATCACCTATGGTCTGGAGCGCCTTGCCATGTACCTGCAGCGGGTGGAAAGCGTGTTCGATCTGCGCTGGACCGACGACATCCTCTACCGCGATGTGTTCCACCAGAACGAGGTGGAGCAGTCCACCTACAACTTCGAGCACTCGAACGCGACCATGCTGTTTCGGCACTTCGGCGAATACGAAGCCGAGGCCCGCAAGCTCATCGAGGCACAGCTCGCGCTGCCGGCCTATGAAATGGTCATGAAGTGCTCGCACACCTTCAATCTGCTCGATGCCCGCGGGGCGATCTCGGTCACCGAGCGTGCGGCCTACATTGGTCGCGTCCGTAACCTCGCTCGCGCGGTGGCGCAGGCGTTTTATGACTCGCGCGAACGGTTGGGGTTCCCCATGCTGAAATCGCAGCCGAAGGCGGCCTGACCCATGACCCAACCGCTGCTGATCGAGCTCTTCACTGAAGAGCTTCCGCCCAAGGCGCTGTCGCGTATCAGCGAGGCTTTTTCCCAGAGCCTGCTGAATTCACTGGTCGAGCGGGGCCTCACCGAGGCGGGCACGCGCATCGAGCGCTTCGCCACGCCGCGCCGACTGGCCGTCCGTATCGCCAATGTGCTCGCCCACGCGCCCGAGCGCACGGTCGAGGCAAAGGGCCCCTCGGTCAAGGTTGGACTCGACGCGGCGGGCGCCCCCACCCAGGCCCTCCTCAAGTGGGCCGAGCGCCAGGGCGCAAGCATCGAGGCGCTCACGCGCGCAAGCGACGGCAAGCAGGAGTGCTTTTACTGGCGCAGCACCGTGCCTGGCGACACGCTCGCGCAATGCATCACCGCACTCATCAACACCGCGCTCACCGCGCTCCCCATCCCGAAAGTCATGCAGTACCAGCTGGCCGACGGCCTCACCAGTGTGAGCTTCGTCCGCCCCGCGCACCGACTGATGGTGCTGCATGGCGCTCACGTGATCGAGGCACACGCTCTCGGGCTCGTCTCTGACCGGATCACCGAAGGTCACCGTTTTCTGTCCGATGGGCCCATCACCATCACCGACGCGTTGGGCTATGAAGCGGCGCTCGAATCACCCGGCAAGGTGCTCGCCTCCTTCGAGCGCCGACGCGATCGCATCCGGGATGCGCTTGAAGCCCGCGCCCAGGCGCTGGGCGCCTCGCTTGGCGAGGCAGCGCAGGTTGAGCCGCTGCTTGACGAGGTCACCGCGCTGGTCGAGTGGCCAGTGGTCTATGAAGGCAAGTTTGAGGAGCAGTTCCTGCAGGTGCCGCAGGAGTGCCTGATCCTCACCATGCGCACCAACCAGAAATATTTCCCGCTGTTCGATGCTGAAGGTCGACTGCTGTCGCGGTTCCTGATCGTCTCCAATATCGAGGCGGACGACCCCTCTGCCATCGTCGATGGTAACGAGCGGGTGGTTCGTCCCCGCCTGGCCGATGCGCGATTCTTCTTCGAACAGGATCGCAAGACGTCGCTTGCCGCGCGGGTGGCTCAGCTCGGGTCGGTTGTTTATCACGCCAAGCTTGGCACACAGGCCGAACGGGTCGAGCGCGTGCGCGCCATCGCCGGCGCGCTCGCCAGCCTCGCAGGTCGCGACGCGCAGACGCTCGACCGCGCAGCGCTCCTTGCCAAAGCCGACCTGCTCACGGGCATGGTGGGAGAGTTCCCCGAGCTGCAAGGGGTCATGGGCCGCTACTACGCGCTCCATGATGGCGAGCCGGCCGAGGTTGCTCAGGCGATCGTCGAGCACTACCAGCCGCGCTTTGCTGGCGATGCGCTGCCGCAAAGCGAATGCGGAACGCTGCTCGCGCTCGCCGACAAGCTCGAAACGCTCGCCGGCATGTTCGGAATCGGACAATTCCCCACCGGCGACAAAGATCCCTTCGCGCTCAGGCGCCATGCGCTGGGCGTGATCCGCATCCTGATCGAAAAGCGGTTGTCGCTCTCCCTGCCTGCCCTCATCAACGCCGCGTTCTCGGCCTTCGGCGATCGCGTCAAGCCCGCGCCCGTCGAACTCGAAACCTTCCTCCACGAGCGGCTCTCAGGTTACCTGCGCGAACGAGGCTACAACGCCCAGGAGACCGCATCGGTCGTTGAACAGCGCCCGGCAGATCTGGCCCGGGTGCCCGACCGGCTCGAGGCCGTACGCGCGTTCTCGCAACTCCCGCAGGCGCAGGCGCTTGCTGCAGCCAACAAACGAATCGGCAATCTGTTGCGGAAATCCGGAGCCGAAGCCGCGCCTGTCACCGACCCCACGCGGTTCGTCGAACCTGCAGAGGTTGCGCTCGGTGAAGCGGTTTCGCGACTCGAGCCGGAGGTGTCGGCGCGGCTGGGCCTGCACGACTATGGCGCTGCGCTGACTTTGCTCGCCGAGGCCCGCGAACCTGTCGATCGCTTCTTTGATGCAGTCATGGTCATGGCTGACGACCCGGTGTTGCGCGCCAATCGGCTTGCGCTGCTTGCCCGCCTGCACGCCCTGATGAACGGGGTCGCCGATATTTCAAGGCTCTCGGTTGGCTGAGCCTGCCTCACCCATGCCAGCCCCGCCGCTTGCGCTTGGGGCAGCGCGGGCCGCCGCTTTTCTGATGTTTCAGGCGGTGACCGTGGTCCCCATGGCGTTTCTGTGCCTCCTGATGGCGCCGCTCCCCAGACCGCTTCGCTACCGGATCACAGTCGCCTGGCCACGCTGGCAAGTGATCGCGGCGCGGGTCATTCTGGGCATCCGCTGGGAAATCCAAGGCATGTCCAACCTGCCCGATGGGCCAGCGATCCTGCTGTCGAAGCACCAGTCGGCCTGGGAAACATTGTTCTACCCCTCCTACATGCCACGCGAACTCTGCTTCGTGTTCAAGCGCGAATTGTTGTGGCTGCCTTTTTTCGGCTGGGGTATTGCACTGCTCGACATGATCCACATCAATCGCGGACGAGGCGCCGACGCCTTCGAGCATGTCGCCAATCAGGGAGCGACCAAACTCGCGCAGGGGCGTTGGATCATCATGTTCCCAGAAGGCACGCGAACGCCTGTCGGCTCGCAAGGCCGCTACAAGTCGGGGGGTGCGCGCCTTGCCGTGCGCACCGGTGCTCCGGTGGTTCCCATCGCCGTGAATTCCGGTGAATGCTGGCCGCGCAAAGCCTTCATCAAACGTCCAGGTACCATCACCGTATCGATCGGTCCACCCATCGCCTCGGATGGTCTCAGCCCCGACGCTCTCAATCGGGCAGTCGAGCAATGGATCGAATCCGAAATGCGACGCCTGAGTCCCGAACGCTACCTCCCTGCCGCCACCGACCCGGAATCGAAAGTCTCTTGAACGTGCTCTCTCTTTTTCGACGCAAACCTCGCCCGGTACCGCCCTCCGCCAGCCAGCTCTCGCTGCAATTCGACGCCCCGCCCGATGCATCGCCGCCGCCCCAGAGCCGGCGCTTTGCCATGCTCCGGCATCAGCCGGTTCGCTGGGAACTGGTGCGCAGTCGCCGCCGCACGATCGGCTTTCAGATCGACAGCCGAGGCCTTCGCGTGAGCGCACCACGCTGGGTGCCGGTCTGGGAGATCGAGCGCGCGTTGCAGGAGAAGGCCGACTGGATTCTGCGCAAACTCGCCGAGTGGCAGGATCACGAGCGTCGCCGTCAAGACATGATGCCGCGCTGGGAACATGGCGCACCCATTCGGCTGCTTGGCGACACACTCACCCTCACCCTCGCTCCTGCGGTGAGCGGCGTACGCCGCGAGGGCGAGCGCCTGCTGGTTGGGTTGGCGGCCAACGCCACGACCGAGGCCATTCGCGATGTGCTCCAGAAATGGTTGCGTGAGCAGGCTCGCGAAGTGTTTGCGCGACAGATTCCCATTTTCGCCGAGCGGCTGGGCCGAGCCCCCTCGCGCTGGGCACTATCCTCGGCGCGCACCCGCTGGGGCAGCTGCGGCCCAGACGGCGCAATCCGACTCAACTGGCGACTCGTTCACTTCCCTGCCGAGGTTGTTGACTACGTGATCGCGCATGAACTCGCCCATTTGGTCGAACTCAACCACGGACCGCGTTTCTGGGCGGTAGTTGAACGCCTCTTTCCAGACTACGAGCGTGTGCGTGACGCGCTCAAACATCATTACGACGATATGCCCGAGGGCTGATCGCTCTGATTTTCATCTCCAGGAATCTTCACCATGCGCATCCTGCACACCATGATCCGGGTCGGCGACCTTCAACGCTCCATCCATTTCTATACCGAAGTGATGGGAATGAAACTGCTGCGTACCTCCGATCGCCCTGAGCAGAAATATTCGCTTGCCTTCGTCGGCTACGGCGACGAGACCAGCGAGTCGGTGCTCGAACTCACCTACAACTATGGTGTGGATCGCTACGACCTCGGGGCTGGGTTCGGACACATCGCCATCGCAGTCGACAACGCAGCGGCAGCCTGCGAACGCATTCGTGCCGCCGGCGGCACGATCACCCGAGAGGCGGGCCCGGTCAAGGGCGGCACGTCGGTCATTGCCTTCGTGCAGGACCCAGACGGTTACAAGATTGAACTGATCGAGCGCAGCTGACCGGCGAGCGCGCAGTATTGCGCCACGCTGATCTCCTCGGCGCGGCACTCACCATTCAGGTTCGGCGCTTCTACCCCGCGCTCGCGCAGCCACGGGATCAGGGTGGAGCGGAGCATTTTTCGCCGCTGCCCAAAGGCCGGGGTCAGCACCGCCTGAAGTGCGGCCAGATCGTCGGTGAGCGGACGTTCGCGGGTGACCATTCTCAGTACCGCCGAATCCACTCGCGGCGGCGGATCGAACGCCTCGGGCGGCACCTCAAACAGCAGCTCCACCTCATAGAAGGCCTGCAGGATGACGCTCAGGCGACCAAAGCTGGTCGACCCTGGCGCCGCAGCGATCCGCTCCACCACTTCTTTCTGGAGCAAAAAATGCTGATCGCGGATCAGGTGACGGGCTTCAACCAGCGCTACCAGAAGCGGGCTGGAGATGTTGTAGGGCAGGTTGCCCACCACGCGCAGACGCGACACACCCAGCGCGGCAACCGCATCGGCTGGATTGAAGCGCAGCGCGTCGGCCTCGAACAGGCTGAGTTGCTCGGGCCCGAAGCGCCTGCGTAGCCGTTCACACAGGTCGCGGTCGATCTCGACAGCTGCGAGGCGCGGAACGGCCCGGAGCAGTTCTGCAGTGAGCACACCAAGCCCCGGGCCGATCTCAAGCAACCCGTCGGAGGCCGTAGGCGCGATCGCACGAACGATCGCTGACAGGACTGATCGGTCAGCCAGGAAATGCTGGCCGAACCGTTTGCGAGCGACGTGTCCGGCCACGGCCCTGGAGGGCCGCTGCCGGGGCCCTGCCCGCCGCTCAGCGTTCATCGAGCCGATATTCGACGTAGGTGCTGTCACGCAACTGGCGCAACCAGTCCTGCCAGACCTCCTCGCCCCGCTGCTCGCGAAGCGCCTGCTTGGCCACTGCACGCGCGCGCTCGCCTGAGGCGGCCTGCTGCCGGCGCTCGAGCACCTGGATGAGATGAAAACCGAACGGCGTGCGAACCGGTTGGCTGGTCTGTCCGGGTGTGAGCGCGTTCATGGCGCGTTCGAAATCGGGCACCGTGTCGCCCGGCAGGATCCAACCGAGATCGCCCCCGCGACCTGCAGTGCCGTCTGATGAATTTTGCCGCGCAAGATCGGCAAAATCGGCGCCACGCTCGATCAGCGCGCGCAGGTCGTCTATCCGGCGTTTTGCCTCACTCTCACTCTGGTTGTCGCTCACCCTCAGGAGGATGTGCCGGACCCGGGTCTGGGTGACGGTGGCATCACCCGACCCCACCCCGGAGGCCGCGCGCTTGCCGACCAGCTTGAGCACATGAAAACCGTTGGGGCTTCGAACGATCGTGGCGCCACCGGGCTGCAATGTTTTGACTGCCTCGACAAAAATCTGCGGCAGGCGATCGGCGCTACGCCAGCCAAGCGAGCCGCCCGTCATGGCGTCCCCAGCGTCGGAATAGGACGCCGCAAGCGCCGAAAAATCACTGCCGGGACGCGAGACCGCCGAGAGCACTTCCTCAGCCCGCGCGCGACGCCTCTGGATGTCGTCGCTCGAAGCGCCTTCAGCGACCCGCACGAGGATCTGGGCCAACTCGAATTCGGCGTTTTCACTGGCAAGCCGCTCGCGCTCGGCGATGAAGGCATCCACATCGGCATCACTGATCTGAACGCGGCTGTCGACCTCGCGCTCGCGTAACCGTACCTGGATCATTTCCTGTCGAATGTCGCGACGCAAACGTTCCCAGGCAATGCCTTCACGCTCGACCCGGTTGCGAAACTCGGCCACCGACAAACCACGTTCGCTCGCAATGCCGGTGATGGCCCGTTCGAGTTGCGCGTCATCGACACGGATTCCGCCATCCCGCGCCGTCTGCAATTGGGCTCGTTCAAGAATCATGCGCTCGAGCACCTGCGATGCGAGCACCTCGGCGGAGGGAACCTCGATCTTCCGGCTCTCGAGCTGACGGCGCACGAGGTCGATCTGCCGAGAAAGTTCCTGGCGGGTGATGACCTCGGCGTTGACCACTGCCACCACCGAGTCGAGCGAACTCAGGTCTTGCCGGCGGGTGGTTTGAGCCGACACAAGCCCGCAGACGCACGCAAGCAACAGCGCAATGAACCCGATCCGCGGACGATTCAGCATGGCCCCATCCATTATTCGTACCCGAAATAACGAGAACCCGGTTCCAGAGTGCCCTGAGGCAGGCGGTATCCGGGAATGTTCCGCTGCAGCACGAGGAATGGATTCTGCCCGATCGTGCCAAGGCCATTCAACTCGAGCTGAAGGAAAAACGCCGTCGTGCTGGCGTTGGCTGCGGTTCGGAACTGCTGGGTGAGCACCCGCAGCGCCCAGCATGAAGCCGTGTATTCGAAGCCCATCAGCGATTCGACGAACCCGCGGGTGTTCTCCACCCGGCTCACCGGGTCATAGCCCTCGGACAGGAAAGAGTAGTTGAGCCGAACCAGGGAACTCCAGCCATCGACAATGGGCCATCGGGTGGAGACGTCGATTTGTCCGAGCTGGTCCCGGCGGTATCGCACGCCCGCATTTAACACCCGACCATCCGGGGGAAGATAACGGCCCACCACGCTGAACCGCGGCAGAACCGTGGTGGCCATGCTGTACTGGAGGCCGGTATCGATGGACCAGTGAGACCCGAGAGGACCCGCTGCGGCCACCAGCAGGTCTGAGCGCCTGTCGGTACGTGGCGCAACACCGGGAATCGACACCTGCTGATCTGAAAAATAGCTGCGAAAACCGGTTGCAAACCGCAGCCCTTCGGCACCGGTCTGAGGATCGATCAGCCTCGAGACTGCCGCTGCGGTGAGCTGATTCACATCGGCAATCCGATCGTTTCCGATAAAGGTGTTGTCCGAGAACAGCTGGGCGAAATTGAAGTCGGCAGGCGCAGTGTCGAAAACCGGAAACGCGCTCTGATCGCGATAGGGGGTGCGCACGTAGAAGAGGCGAGGCTCAAGCGTCTGCGTGATGTCGCGCCCGGCGTAGGTATGCGGCCGCTCAAACACCATCCCGGAATCAAACGACAGCGTGGGGACCACACGCTGGAGCCCATAGTCGGTACCCAGTGCCGTGTTCACCTGGTAACTGGTTGCGTGCACAGTCGCCTTCGGCACGGCGAACCATCCCGGGCGGCGGATCGGCCAGGAAACTGAAGGGTTGGCCACCAGTCGGGTGCCCGACGGCCGAACCGCATCTGGCGAGATGAACTGGGTCACGTCGAACGTGCTGTTCATGTCGAACCCGCCGCGATCGCGGGCCAGCCAGCGGGTCACCACCTGCGGCTCGCGCTCGTAAGGACCGGGTCTTGCGTCCAGGATCGACTGGAACTTCTGAACCAGGACGGTCATCGACCAGTCTTCGCTCAGGCCGCGGCCAAAACTCACCGTTCTGGGCAGTACCCGATCGGCGCTGGTCACGATGGAACGCGAGTAGTCAACAAAGTAGCGATCATCGGACACGCCCCGCATGTCCCAGCCACCGCCCCATCCGCCCAGATTGCTGAAGCTTTGCCGGGTATGCCAGAAATGACGCGAACTGCCGGCTTCCTGGTCATAGGGGTTGGCTTCAAAGCGGGTTTCCCCGGCGAAGTTGTCCCTCATGTAGCGAAGTTCACCGCCCAGTTGCATGCCGCGGCGCGTGCTGACGCGGGGATAGAGGGTGGCGTCGGTGTCGTGCGAGATGTTCCAGTACCAGGGCACCATCAGGTCGACGCCGCTGCGTGAAGTGATGCCGAACGAGGGCGCGAGGAATCCCGATTTGCGCTCGTTGCCCAGAGAAAACGCGAAATAGGGTGAAGCAAGGAGTGGCGCGCCCTTGAATGACAACACAGCGCTGCGGCTCACGCCGCGGTCGTCATCCTGGTCGATGAAAAGCGACCGGCTTGAGATCTGCCAATCGGGTGTCTCGGGCCCGCAGGTGGTGAAGGTGGCGCGCGAGGCAAGCGCACGGCCGGGCCCCAGAAAATCAATTCGCTCGGCGTGCCCGCGCCCGCCCCCCTGAAGCGCGAGGTAGTAATCGGGGCTGGTGAAGGTTCCCTCGTTGGCATCCACCCGCAATTGCAGGGCGGGACCAGTGAACACATTGCCGTCTCGCGTCACGCGGACATTGCCGGTTGCCACCAGCTCGTCGGTCGACGAGGTGTAGGTGATCCGATCACCGCGAATGACGCTGCCTGCGCGGCGCACTTCCGCATCGCCAATGAGGGTGGTCTGTTCCTCGGGCCGCCCCTCGACCACCCAGGCTCGACCGTAGGCGGGGAGCGCCTGCGAGGGGGGTCGTGTTTCGGTGAGCGCGCCATCAAGTTTCAGCACAAAACCGGACCCCGCCTGTTGTGCGAGCCCATTCGTCATGAAAAAGCCCAGCAGCCCCGCCGCCGTGAGGGCGGACAACAGACTTGACGGGCGACGGTTCATCGGGGACATGCCGGGTCGAGGGTTGGCGCGCGGCCGCTGGCTGCGCGGCACCGGCCTGGGCGGACCTGAGCGGCAGCGGGCGGTCAGAGGCAATCGACTATTATAGGGATCACCCCCCTCATGCGCGCCGACACCTTTCCATGAACTCGCCGGACCCTGACCCGCGTCTACCGCTCCTGCAACGCTGGCTCGCAGAGCGTGCCGACCGTCTGGGTCTGCAACCCGAGAGCCTTCGCCCGGCCTCCGACGATGCCAGCTTCCGGCGGTATTTCCGGATCGATTCTCCGGCGGCGCAGGGCGGCACTCTGATCGTGATGGATGCGCCCCCGGCTCGCGAAGATTGCCGACCTTTCCTGCACGCAGCGGCCATCCTGCGCGAGGCCGGCGTGACAGTGCCTGCGGTCATCGATGCCGACCTCGAATCGGGGTTCCTGCTCCTGGAAGATCTGGGCAATGACACCTACCTGTCGTGTCTCGATGCCGAGTCGGCCAACCCTCTTTACCGGGACGCGGCGGGAGCGCTGGTGAAGCTGCAACTCGCCAGCCGGCCTGGCGTATTTCCCGACTACGACCGGGCGCTGCTTGATCGCGAAATGCAGCTCTACCCCGACTGGTATGTCGCGCGCCACAAGGGTGTGGTGCTCTCCGAGCAGCAGAAGCACCTGCTGAGCGAATCCTTTGACCTGCTCGCGAAGGCCGCATTGGCCCAGCCCCGCGTCTATGTTCACCGCGACTGGCATTGCCGAAACCTGATGAGAATCAACGCCGAGCGCAACCCTGGGGTCCTCGATTTTCAGGATGCCGTCTACGGCCCCATCACCTACGATCTGGTGTCCGTCCTGCGGGACGCCTACATCGACTGGCCTGAAGAGCGTCAGATCGACTGGTCGATCCGCTATTGGGAAGCGGCACGCAGGGCGGGGCTGCCGGTTGCTGACGATTTCGGCAGCTTCTATCGCGATTTCGAATGGATGGGCCTGCAGCGGCAGTTGAAGGTGCTGGGAATCTTTGCCCGGCTGCAGCATCGCGATGGCAAGTCGCGTTACCTTGCCGACCTGCCTCGGGTGTTGGGCTATGCGCTTGCGGCGGCCCGTCGCTATCAGGCGCTCTCAGGCCTGGTGCAGGTGCTCGAAGCAGTCGAGAGCCTGGCGCCGGCCGAATCAGGCTACACCTTCTGAGCCCCGGTCCGCAGGCGCCGCCCACCATGCGCGCAATGATTCTGGCGGCGGGCCGCGGCGAGCGGATGCGTCCCCTCACCGATCAGTGTCCCAAGCCCATGCTGGCTGCCGGCGGGCAGCCGCTGCTCGGGTGGCATCTGCAGGCGCTCGCCGAGGCCGGCTTCACCCATGTAGTGATCAATCACGCGCACTGTGGCGAGGTGTTGTGCAAGTGGGTGGGCGACGGATCGCGCTGGGGTCTGTCGGTCTCGTATTCCGCGGAGGAACCTGCCCTGGAAACCGCGGGCGGCATCCGCCACGCGCTCGCATTGCTGGGCGACGCCCCCTTTCTGGTGGTCAATGGCGACGTCTTCACCCGCTGGCCGGTTGCGCGGGCGCGCACCATTGCCAGCCAGATGAACGCGAGCGGGCTACTCGGCTGGTGCGTGCTGGTTCCCAATCCTGAGCACCACCCCGACGGGGACTTCACGCTGAATTCGGGGCTGCTGGGCCTTGACTCGTCAAAGCGGCTCACCTTCAGCGGAATCGGTGTTTATCACCCTTTGCTCTTTGAATCGTTGGCCGATGGCGAAGCAGCGAAGCTGGGCCCGCTTCTGCGCGGGGCCGCAGGGCGCGGCCTGATCGGCGCCGAGCGCTTTGACGGCATCTGGACCGACGTGGGCACCCCGGCACGCCTTGCACAACTCGATGCAGAATTGCGGGGTGGTGTCGCCAACCCCGTGGCCAGACACCGTTTCCCCTCCTGATCGAGCCCACCATGCAGCCCTATCACGACCGTCGTCAGCGTCTGGCCCAACTGATCCGCGCGCGCGGGGGAGGCGTCGCGGTGATTGCCACCGCGCCCGAAGTGATCCGGAACCGCGACGCACACTATCCCTATCGTTGGGACAGCTATTTCTATTACCTCACCGGTTTTACCGAACCCGAGGCCGTGCTGGTGCTGAGCGTCGATGGCAGCGGCGTCGAGTCGCGACTTTTCTGCCGGGAAAAAAACGAAGAGCGCGAAATCTGGGATGGCTACCGGTTTGGTCCGCAGCTCGCGCGCGAGAAATTCGGCTTCGACCACGCGTTCGGCATCGACAAACTGGACGAAGAACTGCCTCGATTGCTCGCCGACCGGCCAGCGATTTTCACCGCCATTGGCGCCGACAGCGCCCATGATGCCCGCGTCGCACGCTGGCTGAACTCGGTCCGCGGGCAGGCTCGGGCTGGCGTGAGCGCCCCCGGCCAGGTGTTTGAGGTCCGGTCCCTCGTTGACGACATGCGACTGATCAAAGATTCGCATGAAATCGACATCATGCGGCGCGCGGCCGACATCTCGGCAGCTGCCCATGTGCGTGCCATGCGGGCGAGCCGCCCCGGCCGTTTCGAGTTCGAGATCGAAGCCGAACTCGAACATGAATTCCGCATGGGGGGGTCCAAAGCGCCCGCCTACGGTTCGATTGTGGCAAGCGGTCGTCACGCCTGCGTGCTTCACTACCGGGCCAATGACGCCCGTCTGACCGAAGGCGAATTGCTGCTGATCGATGCCGGCTGCGAGCTCGATGGCTACGCAAGCGACATCACGCGCACGTTCCCGGTGTCCGGGCGCTTCAGTGGCGCCCAGCGTACGCTCTACGACATCGTGCTCGAGGCCCAACAGGCCGCCATCGCGGCCACTCGCCCCGGCATGCGCTTCATTGACCCGCACAATGCCGCGGTGAAAGTGCTTGCCCAGGGGCTGATTGATTGCGGTCTCATCAGCGGCCCGCTTGATGCGGCGATCGAGTCCGGGGCTTACCGTCGTTTTTACATGCACCGCACTGGCCACTGGTTGGGCATGGATGTGCACGACTGCGGTGATTATCGCGAGCCTGGTGAACCTGCCACCGGAGCGGAAAAGCCGTGGCGGATCCTGCGGCCTGGCATGGTCCTCACCGAGGAGCCCGGGCTTTATGTCCGCGCCGCCGACGACATTCCGCGCCACTTTCATGACATTGGCATCCGCATCGAGGACGATGCGCTGGTCACCGAATCGGGCTGCGAAATTATCACTGGCAAGGTGCCCAAGGCCGCGAGCGAGATTGAAGCGCTGATGCGGAGCTGAGCCTTCATGATCCGTATCGAAGGACGCGGACCGGTCGCGCTTGCGCTACGGCTGCTTCTTGAACGCGAAGGCATTGAGCACAACGCGCTGATCGTTGATCCGATTGACGCCGATTTGCCCGATTGGCTGGGCTCGCGGGCACTCGCCGTCTCGCTGGGCAGTCTGCAGACACTGGCTCGAGTGGTTCCGCAGTGCGCGCCGGAAGCGCTCCTTGAATCACCCGGGCTGGCTGCACCGATCACCGTGGTTGACGTGAGCCGCGCGCGCGCTTCGGGTGGCACTCGGATCCGTGCGACCGAACTCGGTACGCCCTTGCTCGGCGCAGTGTTTCGTTACAGCACGCTCCATCGTCTGCTGCGACAAGCGGTCGAGCGGCATGCAACCCTCGCGCAACCGCCTCATGATGAGGCCGCTGTCAGTGTGCAGCCCCTGCTCACTGTCATCGCAGATGGCGAGATCGAGCAGCGAGTCGGGCAGCGGACACGAGAGTTCGAACAGATGGCGCTCCTTGCCGAAGTGGAAGTCGAGCGCGAGTGTCCGGGCTGGGCCTATGAGCGGTTTACGAACGAAGGACCGCTTGCTCTGCTGCCCTTGCCGGAGCCTGGCCGACGCGCATTGGTCTGGTGCGCGCCAGAGCTGCAATGCCGAGCGCGAACGGAGCTCTCCGAAACGGCGTTTAGCAATGCGCTCATGCAGGCGTTCAGCAGCGGACTCGGTCGCATCAGACTGCACGGCGCCCGGCGTGTCAGTGCTGTCACGCGCCGCATCGGGCCGCTGCGACCGGCACCCGACCAGGTCGCGATCGGCAATGCGGCGCAGACGCTGCATCCTGTAGCCGGCCAGGGTCTCAATCTGGGTCTGCGCGACGCGGCGGTGCTCGCGCGAGCGCTCGGCGATTGGCGGGCGCAGGCAGGCTCGCTCGCGGCTGCGCTCGACCGGTTTGAGATCCATCGGCGCCGTGATCGCGAGACGCTGGTCACAACCACCGACCTGCTTGCCACGCTCACCTGTCCAGACCTGTTCAAGCCGGTGCACGCTGCCGCGCTGACGCTGATCGATTTCTGCCCGCCAATCCGGCACACGATCGCACGTGGCCTCATGTTCGGAATTCGCCGCCGCTGAAACGAACTGCCGATTTTTTGTGCAGATCGGTTTTCAGTAGAATCGCGCCTCTCGTCGAACCGGCCAGCCGCTCTCATGATTCAAATCGGGCCCCATCAGCTTCGCAACCGGGTCATCGTGGCTCCAATGGCAGGCGTCACAGACCGGCCGTTCCGCCAGCTTTGCAAGCGGCTGGGCGCAGGCTACGCAGTCTCGGAAATGGCCGCCTCCAACCCGGCGCTCTGGAAGTCGGTGAAAACCTCGCGACGCATCGACCACTCGGGCGAAATCGAGCCCCGGTCGGTGCAGATCGCAGGTGCCGATCCCCTCATGATGGCCGAAGCCGCGCGCTACAACGTTGACCGGGGCGCGCAAATCATCGACATCAATATGGGTTGCCCGGCCAAGAAGGTGTGCAACCTGCAGGCGGGCTCTGCCCTGATGGCCAACGAACAACTCGCACTCGCCATCATCGATTCGGTCGCGAACGCGGTCAGCGTCCCGGTCACGGTCAAAATGCGCACGGGTCCCGATCGGCAACGTCGCAACGCGGTTCGTCTGGCCCAGCTCGCCGAGGCCGCGGGTGCGGCCATGATCACCGTGCATGGCCGCAGCCGCGCCTGCGGTTTCACGGGGCATGCCGAATACGACACCATTGCAGAAGTGAAGTCGGCGGTGGGCGTACCCGTCGTGGCCAATGGCGATATCGGCAGCCCCGCGCAAGCCCTCGCGGTGCTTCAGCACACGCGAGCCGACGGCGTAATGATCGGCCGTGCAGCGCAGGGGCGTCCCTGGATTTTCCGCGAGATCGCGGCAGCACTGGACGGTACCGCGCCGCCCGCTGCCCCCGAACGCGAGGAATTGCGGGCGCTGCTGCGCGAGCACCTGATCGATCACTACGAATTCCATGGTCCGTTCACGGGCGTACGCACCGCGCGAAAACACGTGGGCTGGTATCTGGGCGAGGCGCCTGGGGCAATCGATTTCCTGCGCAATGTGTTTTACCCCATTGAAACCCCCGAGGCTCAGCTCATGGCGCTTGAGCGCTGGTTCGATCACGACTCCCCCGGGCCGATGTCCGACTCCATGTCCGAGACGAAAGGTCTGCCCCAATGAGCCGCGGCACCATGATCGATGAGGTGATCACCCGCAGCCTGGAGAAATATTTCCATGATCTGGACGGGCAGATGCCGTCCGGCGTCTACGACATGGTTATCCAGGCTGTCGAGCGGCCGCTGCTCGAAGTGGTGATGCGCGCGGCCGACGGCAATCAGGTACGCGCGAGCGAAATGCTGGGCATCAATCGAAATACACTCAGAAAAAAGCTGCTCAATCACGGACTGCTCGATGACGCGGGCTGACGCCTGCCACCTTGCTCGCTCCCTCTACCTTTACCGCGGGAACTGAATCCATGCGCGCCGTCCGTCAGGCCCTGATCAGCGTTTCAGACAAGACCGGTATCGTTGAACTCGCCCGGGCGTTGCACGCGCTTGGCATTCAACTTCTCTCCACCGGCGGAACCGCCAAACTGCTGGCCGATGCGGGTTTGCCGGTCACTGAAGTCTCGGCCCATACCGGTTTTCCGGAGATGCTTGACGGCAGGGTGAAGACGCTTCACCCGGCGATCCACGGCGGACTGCTCGCCCGCCGCGACCTGCCCGACCACATGGCCGCGCTCGAGGCGCACGCGATCAGCACGATCGATCTGCTGGTGGTCAATCTTTATCCGTTCGAAGCCACCATATCGCGGCCCGGCTGCACGCTGGAAGACGCCATCGAAAATAT
>RFXC01000201.1 GCA_009921765.1 Betaproteobacteria bacterium
TGAGCGAGCGCGAGCGAGCGAGTTTGTGTCCGCCTCCGCCCGGCGTCTGCTCACCGAGGGCACCGGCGCGTATGCGCCGGCGCAGCCAGTCGATCCGCCACCCGGCTCCCGCCCCGGCCGACGCGCACCCGAAGAAGCGCCCCCCCTTAGCGGTCGAGCGTGATCGCGATCTTCCCCACATGCGTATCGGCCTTCATGCGCTCAACCGCCTGCGGCAGCTGGTCAAACGGGAACACCGCATCGATCAAGGGCTTCAGCCGCCCGTCGCGCACCAGCGGCAGCATGTCCCGGATGAATCCGTCGATGGTCTGGGCGCGCTGCTCCGCTGTCCGATAGCGGTTGCTGACACCAAACAGCTTGAGCCGTCTGCTGTGGAGATCGTCGACATCGATCTCGGCGCGCTTGACGCCGTCGACATGCCCCACCTGGGCAAGCCTGCCCATGTAGGCAAGCGACTGCATCAGGGCATCGAACACCGATCCGCCAACATTGTTGATGGCAAGCTGAACCCCCTTGCCATCGGTAAAGCGCTTCACCGCTTCAACGAAATCCGATCCTCGGGTGACGATGCCTTCATCGAGCCCCACCTTACGAAGCGCCTCGAGCTTGGCCGCTGAACCCGACGTGCCGATCACCTTCGCGCCCAAAGCCTTGCCGATCTGGAGGCAAGCCACACCCACTCCGGATGCCACCGCGGTGACCAGCATGGTGTCGCCGGCCTTGAGTTCTCCATTGGGAACGATCATGTCGTAGGCAACCGCGTACGCAATCGGGATCGAGCCCGCATCGACCCAGCTCACGTTGTCAGGCACAGGCATGGAATCGCGCTCATCAAGAATCGTGCGCTCGGCAAATCCACCCGAGGCGCGCCCCATGACGCGATCACCCAGGCGGTATCGCTTGACGCCCTCGCCCAGCGCGCTGACAACGCCCGCGGCTTCCATGCCGCAGCGCTTCACCTGCGCCGCACCCTTGACCGCGACCACCCGGCTTCCGCCATGCAGAAACTCACCGCGATTGAGCGACGCAGCCATCACGTCGATTTGCACCTGCCCCGGTCCGGGAACGGGATCGGGTTGATCGGCCAGACTCAGCGCGAGCGAGCCCGCTTCAAGCATCCACGCCTTCATCTTTCAAACTCCCTTGAATTGAGGTTTACGCTTTTCGGCGAACGCCTTGCGGCCTTCCTGATAGTCCTGGCTCGCGAAACACGCATCGGTCATCTGGCGAACGCGGGCAACAGCCTCCGGTGCTTCACCCGCGGCCCAGGTCCGCATTGCAGCCTTCGCAGCCCGCACGGTGAGCGGCGCACTCACCGACAGCCACTGCAGATACTGGTTGACCGTTTCATCGAGTTGCTCGTCGGCTACCGAGCGATTGACAAACCCCAGCCGCGCAGCCTCGGGTCCATCGAACTGGCGACCGGTGAAGACGATGTCTGCAGCATGGGCCGAGGGCAGCACTTCCATCAGTCGGCGAACACTCTCGTACCGAACACCCAGACCCAGTTTGGCCGCAGGCATGGCAAAGCGCGCCCGGTCGTTGCAGATCCGCAAGTCACACGAGGCTGCGAGGTAAAGTCCGCCCCCCATGCAAATTCCACGAATCTTGGCGAGCGTGGGTTTGGCGGCCGCGAGCACAGCCGCGTACGCCGTGTCCACGGCTTCGTTGTAGATGGTGGAGGCATCGAGCGTGCCACGCTTTTTCTCGAATTCCGAGATGTCGGCGCCCGATACGAACGCTTTCTCGCCATCGCCGGCAAGCACGATCGCAAAGACCTCGGGGTCAGCATCAAACCGCGCAATCGCCTGGGGCACGTCGCACCACATCTCATAGGTGACCGCGTTGTGACGTTCAAGGTTCGAAAAAACAATCCAGCCGATTCCGTCGGCCTGATGCACATTCAAGGCTGCCGCCATTTGCTTCTCCAGTCATCAGCAATAAGGAACAACGCCAGTTACTCAACCCGCATGGCGGGGTTTCAAATCATCTCGCCGCGAGCCCTGCGTCCTTGACCACCTTCGCCCAGACTGCGGTTTCACGCCGCATGGTGGCAGCCAGCACATCAGGCCCATCGGGCTTCGGCTCCATTCCATGGCCATGCAACTGTTCAACCACATCAGACGACTTGAGCGTTGCCACCAGCGCCTCGGTGAGCCGGGCCCTGATGGGCATCGGTGTTTTCGCGGGGGCCACAAATGCATACCAGTTCACCGCGTCATAGCCTGCATAACCGCTTTCGGCAACGGTAGGCGTCATGGGAAGATCTCGCGCACGTGCGGCACCCGTGGTGGCGAGCGCCAGGATCCGGCCGGTTCGGATGTGCGGCAGGGCGCTTGGAAGCGACGCCATCACCGACGGTACCTGACCGCCCAGCAGGTCGGTCATCGCGGGCCCACCGCCCTTGTAGGCAATATGCGGAATCGCGGTGCCCGCCATTGCATTCAGAAGTTCGCCCGCCAGGTGGCCTGCGCTGCCGATGCCCGAACTTCCGTAGCTCAGTCTGGCGCCGTCACTGCGCGCAAGCGCAAGGTAGTCGGCGAGTGACCGGACCGGCACACCGGGATGGACCACCACGACATTGGGAAATACCACGCCCATGGTGAGCGGCGCGTAATCGCGCTCCACGTCATAGCTCACCTTTTGCATGTGGGGCGTGACGGCAAACGGTCCGACCGCTCCGAGCAGGATGGTGTAGCCATCAGGCGCTGCAGCGGCGAGCAGTTCCATCGCAACCACGCCGCCACCGCCCGCCCGGTTTTCGACCACCACCTGCTGACGGATCTGCTCTGCGAGCCGCTTGGCCACGATGCGCGCGGTGATGTCGGTGCCGCCCCCGGGCGCGAACCCCACCAGAATTCGAACGGTCCGCGATGGAAAGTCGGTGGCGGCTGGCTGCGCGGCCGCCGAACCGGCGCCACCTCCCGCCAATGCGCCCAACACCATCGCTATGAGGAATGTCCAAAGCTTTGAACCCGACATGTTCCCTCCCCTCCCCAACTGCCGCCACCCACCGACATCCGATTGCTAGTGCGAACGCCCCAACCGCCGCGCGAGACTCCACCGATGGACCTCCGAGGGCCCGTCGTACACCCGAAAGGCGCGCACATCCCGGAAAATTCTGGACACCTCGGTATCGGTCGTGAGCCCGAGTCCGCCCATGGCCTGCATGGAACGATCGACGATCCGGTAGATCGCCTCCGAGCAGAGCACCTTGGCCATGCTGCTCTCGCGGTTGCCGCGTCCGCCCTGATCGAGGAGCCAGGCCGTATGCCAGATCGCGAGACGGGCACTGTGCAGATCGAGTTCGTTGTCGGCGAGCGCAAACCCCACGCCCTCGTGATCGATCAGGCGCGACCCAAACGCCGTGCGGCGGTTCGCATAGTCCACCGCAATGTCGTGCGCCCGACGCGCCGCACCCAGCCAGCGCATGCAATGCGTGAGGCGCGCAGGAACCAGCCGGACCTGCGCATAGCGAAACCCGCCCCCCACTTCGCCCAGCACGGCTGATTCCGGCACGCGCAGGTTGGTGAACCGCACCTCTGCGTGGCCACCACAGAAACTCGAATCGATCGAATCCAGCAGGCGCTCGATCGAGAACCCGGGCGTTGGCAAATCGGTCATGAACATGGTTGCGCCCACGTCCTGACCATCAACGAGCGTGCGTGCCATGATGATCGCCATGCCAGCGCCCTCGGCGCCGGTGATCAGCCACTTGTGCCCGTTGATCACAAAGTCGGTTCCCTCGCGCACCGCAACGGTCTGAAGCAGACCCGGATCGCTGCCAGCGCCCGGTGCGGGCTCGGTCATGCAGAAGCAGGACCGGATCTCGGCACTTGCGAGACGCGACAACCAGCGCGACTGCTGGGCCTCGGTGCCAACGATCCCCATCAAATGCATATTGCCTTCGTCGGGCGCCGCGCAGTGCATGGCGATCGGCCCCAGCATGGAATAGCCCGATTCCTCAAACAGCACCGCTCGCCCCACGTGGCTCAGCGCCAGACCGCCCCAGCGCTCCTCGACTTGCGGCGCGAGCAGGCCCGCCTCACGCGCAAGTGAATTCAGTTCGCGCCGCAGATCGTCGGTTGGACCATGCGCAGTGCGGCGCTCATCCTTCTCGAACGGGATCACCTGTTCACGGATGAAGGCACGCGTGCGATCGCGAAGCTCGGCGAGTTCGGCGGGAATCGAGAAATCCATTCGGGGCTCCAGCGGCCGGTGCGAACGCGCACCGCCCCCGAATCTATCGCAATGTGGGCCGGGAAGTCAGTTGACAGTCGCGATCCCGACCCGAACCGCCCGGCCAACAGACGGCAAGCGCCACCGATACCGCGGTCAGCGCTGGTTCACACCCAGCCGTGGATAGTGCGCTGGGTCGAAGAAACTGCTGCCGGCGACGTAGACGCGACCAGGGCTCATGTCGGGCGGAGGCCCTGTTTCGGCCGAGCCCTCGAAGGTGAGCTCGAGCTGCACACCACTGGGGTCATAGACGAACAGCTGCCACAGCGTGGTACCCGGCACCAGGAACTCGCGCCAGGGCAGACCGAATTGACGAAACCGCTCGCGAAACTCATGAAACCCCGAACACGAGAGCGACACATGATCGATCGCCGCAGTGCCCGAGGGCGCCCGTCCGTCTGCGCCCAGCGCCGGCCCGCCCGCATAAATGTGCATGATGGGCTGGCCGCCCGGGATGGGGCACGCGAGCCAGGCACCCGGATAACCGAAATCGGGACGGAATACATCACGAAGCCCGATCACGTCGCAATAAAAGGCGCGAGTGGCCGCAAGGTCACTGGTCTTGATTGCGATATGGAACAGGCCGTTGATCACCACGATACGGGCTCGCTCAGGACGCGCGCGACTGCACGCGTTGCCATGACGGTGACCATCTCGGCGCGGTACTCGGCACCCGCATGGATGTCGGCATTGAGCCCCTCCGAGGGAATCTGAATGCTGGCCACAGACTCCGGCGCGAACTGCGCGCTCAGCGCCCGCTCCATGTCTGGAATGCGAAACACGCCCGGACCTGCTCCCGTCACGGCCACGCGCACGCCAGTTCCGAAGTCGGCCACATACACACCCACAATCGCGTAGCGCGACGCCGGGTGCCGGTATTTGACGTAGGCCGCACGCCTCGGCACCTTGAATTCAATGGCAGTGATGAGTTCGTCGGCTTCGAGCGCGGTCTGGAACATGCCGAGGAAGAACGCATCGGCCGCAATGCGCCGCCTGTCGGTGATCACCGTGGCATCGAGGGCAAGCACTGCCGAGGGGTAATCAGCCGCCGGATCGTTGTTGGCGACAGACCCACCCAGCGTGCCCATGTTGCGCACCATGCGATCGGCAATGCCCCCCGCGAGCGCAGCGAGCGACGGCAACGCACGCTGCAGATCGGCAGACGCTGCCACCTCGGCATGCCGGGTCATGGCGCCGATGGTGACTGTGCGGCCATCAACCCGAATGCCGGCCAGCGAGGCAATGGCGCCCAGATCGACAAGCTCGGCGGGATCGGTCAGACGAAGCTTCATGCTGGCGACCAGGCTCTGTCCTCCCGCCAGCAACCGCGCTCCGGGCTGCGCCTGGAGTCGCTCCCGGGCCTGCTCGACCGACGTTGCGCGCTGGTAATTGAATGAATACATGACTCAGGCTCCCGGCATGAGGGTGGCCGCTTTCTTCACCGCACGCACGATGTTGTGATAGCCAGTGCAGCGGCATAAATTACCGTCGAGCTGCTCGCGGATCTGGTCTTCGGTGGGATCGGGAATACGCCGCAACAGATCGATTGCGCTCATCACCATGCCGGGCGTGCAGTAGCCGCATTGCAGGCCGTGTTCGAGATGAAACGCCTGCTGCATCGGGTGCAGAGTGCCGTCTGGGGCTGCGATGCCTTCGATGGTCGTGACCTGCGCGCCTTCTGCCTGCATGGCCAGCATGTTGCAGCTTTTTACGGCGCGGCCATTGACATGCAGCGTGCAGGCCCCGCACTGCGCCGTGTCACAGCCAACATGCGTGCCCGTCAGCTTCAGCGTCTCGCGAATGAACTGCACAAGCAGCGTGCGCTCTTCAACGTCATGGCTCACGGCTTTGCCGTTCACCGTCATGGATACCCTGACTGTCATGAGTGAGAAAACTCCCGGTGGATCAGAGGGCGAGCTCGCGTGCGCTCACCTCTCGCTGGAACACGTCGAGGCAACGCGCCTTGGCGCGCGTGAAAGCCTCCGATGTGAGCGTGGCGGGCGTGCGCGGCCTCGGCGCATTGAACACCACGCGCTCTGCGATGCGCGTGGGCCGACGGGTCAGCATCAGGATCTCGTCGCCCAGATACACTGCCTCGTCAAGATCGTGCGACACCAGAATCATGGTGGTGCCGGTTGCCTGAAAAATATCCTGCAGCTTGTCGCGCATGAAGAGCGTCATTTCATAGTCGAGCGCCGAAAAGGGCTCGTCCAAAAACAGCACTTCGGGGTGAACCGCGAGCGAACGCATGATGGACACCAGCTGCTGCTGTCCGCCCGAAAGCTCATACGGGTAGCGGTTCAGGTCAAAGCGGATATCGAACGACTGCACCAGCTCATCGGTACGGGCATTGCATTCGCCGCGCGACTTGCCCGCAATGGCGAGCGGATATCGGATGTTGTCGATGGCCCGCTTCCAGGGAAAGAGCGCATCACGATAGTTTTGAAACACATAGCCGATGACAGTCTGGCTGAGCGGCTTGCCATCGAACAGCACCTGACCGCCATCCATGGGCAAAAGCCCTGCAACCATGTTGATCATGGTGGACTTGCCACAGCCATTCGGACCGAACACCGACGTGATTCGGCCCTTTGGAAAGTCGAGGTCGAAGTTGGTGTAGAGCGGCTGGCCTGCAAAGCTCTTGGTGAGCCCGCGGATGGTGATATGCGTGGCCGGCGTGGTCGACGAGGCATTCACCGCTGGAGAATCTGTCAACAGCGCGTTCATTTCCCACCCCAATGGACGAACCGCCGCTCGATCATGATGAAGATGAGATTGAGACCGTAGCCCAGCACACCCGCCGAGAAGATCGTGGCGTACATTTCGGGCATATTGAAGATGGACTGAGTGTTGATCACGCGTTGCCCGAGCCCGTCGGTGGAACCAATGAACATTTCCGCAACGATCACAATCACCAGCGAAAACGAAACCCCCGCGCGCATACCCACCAGCGTTTGGGGTAGCGACTCAAGAAACGTAACGCTCGCCATCACCCGAAGCGGTGAGGCGCCCATCACCCGCGCTGCCGCCTGGCGGGTCTTGCGTGCGTTCATCACCCCGTAGGCGGTGTTGAAAAGGATCAGCAGCCCGGCCCCGAACGCTGCCACTGCCACCTTGGTGCTCTCACCCACACCAAGAATCACCAGAAACAACGGAAACAGCGCCGACGCGGGCGTGGAGCGGAAAAAATCGATCACAAACTCAAGCGACCGATAAAGGCGTACTGACGAACCGAGCACCAACCCCAGAGGCACACAAACGCCCACTGCAATGACGAAAGCAAGCAGCGTCCGACGAATGGTGATGAGCGTATCGGCCAACAGCGCGCCGCCAACAAACCCCTGCCAGATGGCGAGCCCCGACGCCTGCGGCGAAGGCAGCAGCACCGGATCAACCACCTCCAGGGCCGCGATCAGCGCCCATAAGGCTATGAAACCCACCGCACCCACGGCGGGCGTGAGCGCGGA
>RFXC01000202.1 GCA_009921765.1 Betaproteobacteria bacterium
GCTTGTCGTTCACGGGGGTGCACTTCTCTAGCGTGAGCGACCTGGCCCTCGAAGGTCGCGGATGGCGTCGTTGTGGATCGTTTCCTGCAAACCAGCCATGCAGGTGTATTCGCAGCCGGTGATGTTGCCAGCTTTTTCGATCCCGTCTTCAACTGTCAAAGGAGGGTTGAACACTGGGATCACGCGATCAAGCAGGGACGACTGGCGGCCCGAAACATGCTCGGCCACAAGTTGCCCTACGATGACGTCTCGGTTTTCTTCAGTGACGTATTCGATCTCAGCTTCAATGTCGTCGGCATGATCACCGACGGCCTTGAGCGAATAGACCGAGGGTCGCTGGCGGCCGGGAATTTCGCTTCGTTCTACGTGCATGACAACGTACCACGCGCCTTGTTTTCGTTCGGCAGGCCCTCGGACGAAACCCTGGCGACCGGATCCCTGATTCGATACCGTGTCCGCATCAGCGAAAGCAGTGCGAAATTGCGAGACCCGCACTTCAGCTTGCTGAACATACCAACCCAGACGGTTCTGATTCTGCAGGGCGGAGGAGCATACGGTGCCTTTGAGTGCGGCGCTGTTCGCGCTCTTCACCAGGCTGGCATTCGAGCGGACATTGTGGCCGGGGTATCGATCGGCGCGTTCAACGGTGCGATTGTCGCGGGCAACCCGGATCGGCCGAATGATGCCCTGGAGGCATTCTGGAACGATATTTCGATAAAAATGCGGGGCTCGTGTGGACGCGGGATTCGTCGGTGGCTTGCTTCGGTCCAGGTTGCTCTTGCCGGGTTGCCCGAACTGTTCACACCCCGATGGCTCCCGATCGCATTTTCCCAAGAGCTGTTTCCGACTCAATGGACAAGCTTCTATGACCTGAGCCCGGCTGTCGCTCTGCTCGAGCGTTATGTCGATTTCAGTCGGCTCAAATCAAGCCCGGTTCGATTGATCATCAGCGCAGTCGATATCGAGAGCTCCGAGCTGGTGGCATTTGACAGTTATGTCGACAATCTCACCGCTCAGCATGTGGTTGCAAGCGGCAGTCTGCCACCATCGTTTTCCTGGACGACCGTCGGGGGACGCCACTATTGGGACGGTGGTATCGCCAGCAACTCCCCGCTGGAGCTTGTTCTGGAGCGTTGTGGCTCTGCGGGCAAACGGGTTTTTGTAATTGACCTTTTCTCTGCGCAGCGTCGAGGCCTGCCCGAGAACCTTTCCGAAGTGATGCTCAGGCGCGATGAGATCCTGTACGCCGAGCGCACGCGTAACGATATGCGCACACGCGACCGGGTCCGGGACTTTCAAAGACTCGTCGATGAAATAATTGTTGAACTTCCGCAGGACGTGGTTAATCACATCCGACACCGCCCACAGTTCATACAGCTGATGGGTGAAGAGGCGCCGATGACCGTCACCCGAATTATTCGGAAGCGACGTCGCAACGAAGCCCTCTCAAGCGACTTCGACTTCTCACATCAAAGTCTGCAGGAGCTCATTGCAGAAGGATATGCGACAACCCGGCGTGCGCTGTCCGCAGGCCCGAAGAAGGTGTACAGCCCGAGCGTGAACCAAACAGCATCGGGAGGTACGGCGGGAGTTCCCACGTAGTCACTTCACCTCGTTGACCATCACGCACTCGAGCGACAGCCACGGGGGAGTCAGTTTTGACCGGCGCCTGGTCGATGAGCGACTCACACTGCTACGGCCACGTCTCTGCGCGCCAGAATATCCAGCTCAACGGGCTCAGGCTCAAAGCGGGGCCTGACATCCTTCCAACCATGTTCATGGTGATCACCTCTGTCAGGTGGCACACTTCGGTCTTTGCCTCCACACTGAGGGCTTTGCCCCGCCCGAACTGCGCTAATAGCCAACGATGTCGTCTTCTCATCTTTTCGGCCAAACCCTGTTGACGGACACCCAGCAGCAGCACTGCCGTCAGCGCTCCAACCTGGTCGGCTTCTGCCTGGTCGCACACGCCTGGCTGGTGATCATCGCGGCGATGCTTCTGGTGGTTTGGTGGCCCAATCCACTCACTTTCCTGATTGCGGTTGCAGTGATCGGAGGGCGCCAACTGGGGCTCGCCATCCTGATGCACGACGCCGCCCACCGGCTGCTGTTCGATTCGCCGCGGCTCAATGACTGGGTTGGTCGATATGTGTGCGGTGCGCCGATCGGTGCCGACATGAAGCTCTATCGGCCCTATCACCTTCAGCATCACCGCAATACGCAAACCGCACGCGATCCCGATCTGGAATTGTCAGCACCTTTCCCCATTTCAAAAGCCAGTCTGCGGCGCAAGATCCGTCGCGACCTGTTGGGCATCACCGGCTATCAGCGGCGGCTCGCCCAGTTCAGGCAGAGCATGGGTGAAGGCTCGACGCGCGAACGAGTCGTGCGCCTTTGGCAAGCGGAAGCGCCGTTTCTGCTCTTCAATGCAACGCTCGCAGCGGGCATGACGGCACTCGGCGGATTCTGGGCGTATCCCCTGCTGTGGCTGGTGCCGCTCATGACCTGGTATCAACTCGCCAGCCGCATTCGCAATATCGCCGAACACGCCGTGGTGGGCGCCTCAGAGGATCCCTTGCGAAACACCCGAACCACCCTCGCCCGGTGGTGGGAGCGCGCGCTTTGGGCGCCGTATTGGGTGAACTACCATCTGGAGCACCATCTGCTCATCTATTGCCCGTGCTGGAAACTGCCGCAGCTTCACCGCTGGCTGGTCGAGGCCGGATTGAGGCCACGAATGGAGCTTGCCACGGGCTATGGCGAGGTGCTGCGCCTGGCAACCAGCCGGGCGCATGACGATTCCGGTGGACAGCGCAAGACCAGTCGGGTGCAGGCGCTCTAGCGTGATGTGTCGGCCGTAGCCCTGTGCTACGCGCGTGTGTCGAGCGGCTGGAACAGACCGCCAGCGGTCAACCGGTCCCCGGTTCGAAGCACCCCGCCCTCGATGACCCGCGCCCGCAGCCCGCCGCGTCCATCGAATGCCTCTTCGAACCCATCGATCGAAGCCAGCGCCGAAGGACGCCCGCAGGGCGTGGCGAGTTCAAGCCCTTCGCAAAGAATGCTTCCCACCCGAAAACGCCGACCAACGAGATCGTTCAAGGCCTGCGCGGTCATGCCCGACAACAGCACGTTTCGCCGGGTGAGCACGGCGTTGAATACCGGAAGCCCCGCCGCCTCTTGCCAGGCAGCCGCGGTATCAATGCCGTCTTGTGTGATGAAGCTGATATGGCGAGCCTTGGGCGGCAGCGTGTCGGAATAAGCGCCTTTGCCCAGCGCGTAGCGATCGCCAACGATGCCGCTCTCTGCCCGTACCTCAAGCGATACCGCTTGCCGCATCGGGTCGCCGGCGCCCGGGCACCAGAAGAGCCCACTCACCGCAGGCAGCGAGCCATTCATGCAAGAGATCTCAATCGAGCCGCAGTCCGGTTTCTGCCGCGAGCTTCTGGTATTGCGGAAGCTCGCTTGCGATCAGGCTTGTGAGATCAGCGACCGAACCCGGCAGCGGATCGATTCGCAGGGACTTCATGCGGTCCGTGACTGCGGCCGACTTCAGCGAAGCATTCAGCTGGCCATTGAGCCAGTTCACCACATCTGCCGAAAGCCCGGCGGGCCCTACCAGAGCAAACCACAGACCCATGTGAACGTCTTTGAATCCGGCCTGAACAAAGGTTGGGGTATTGGGGAGCTCGGGGGCGCGCTGGGTACCGGTCCAGGCAAGCGGCACCAGCTTGCCCGACTGGATGTACGGCAAGGCCGTGCTGATACCCATCACGTTGATCGGGATGAGCCCTGCAACCGTATCGGTGACACCTTGCCCCGAGTTGTTGTAGGCCACGTGGTTGAGTGCGATACCGGCGTTGCGCTTGAAAAGTTCGACGGTGAGGTGTGCAGCCGAACCGATCAGGGGAGAGGTGTAGTTGATCGGCGAGCCGCTCGCTTTCGCGCGGGCAACCAGGTCGGCAATGTCGCGGATACCGCTTGCAGCCGAGGCAACCAGCAGGTTGTCACCCCGTCCCACCATGCCGATCAGGGCAAAGTCGGCTGGCACTTTGTAGGTGACATTGCGGTAGAGGCTGGGGGTGATGATGAAGTTGTTGGCCGTGAGCATCAGCGTGTAGCCGTCAGGAGCCGCCTTGGCGGTGGCGTCGGTTCCGATGATGCCGCCGGCACCGGGCCGGTTCTCGACCACCCAGTTCTGCCCGGTTCTGCGCCCCATGTCCTCGGCGACGATTCGCGCCACCGGGTCGGTGAGGCTGCCCACCGCTGCGGGCACGATCACGCGGACTGCCCGGTTCGGAAAGCCTCCCGGACCGGACTGAGCCCAGGCAAGCGCTGTGGCGCTCATCAAAACGGCGAGGGCAACCCCTCTAAAAACCTGATTACGCATCGAGCCCCCCTTCAGACCGGCATCAAGCCGACAGATGTTCCCCGGCAGCATAGGAGCAAGCCGGCGATGCGAATAGCAGAATTATCGGGACAGCATGATGCCATAAATGCATCACTCGGGCCGGCGCCCGGCGAGTCCCTGCATATGCTCGACCGCCATCTCGCAAAAGGCTTCGACTGCAGCGGGCAGGCTGCGCCGCGCGCGAACGTAGATCCCGAGGAGCGACGGCGCAGCATCTTTCAGCGGGACGTGTACCAGCCTTCGTGTGAGCAGTTCGTCCTCGATGCCAAACCGATTGACAAAAACGAGCGCGCGCCCCTGGAGCGCAATCTGCCGCATGAGTTCGAACGATCCGGTTTCGAGAATCACGGGGGGAGGCTCGGTCTGCGCAGCCAGCATCGGCACCAATGCCTCGCGTAGCGTCAGCTCCGGCGCAGGCAGCACCATGGGAAAGCGCATGCACTGAGAAAAGCGCACCGACTTCAGACGCGCGAGGGGATGGTCGGGCTGGACCGCGACGCCGATCTCGCACGAGACCACCGCCAACTGTCTCAGGCCCACCTGGCGCTCGTGGATAAACCCCCATGCCACGTCTGCATCTCCTTCGATCACGCGGGAGGCCGCAAACCGGGATCCACCGACGCCAACTCGAAAAGTCACCTTTGGATGGCGATCTGCCATTTGCTTGAGTACAGCTGGCACGACGGCGTGGGAAAGCGCCTCGACCGTGAACAGATCGACATGCCCGGCATGCAGTCCCCGCAGCGCCTGCAACTCGGCAGTCATGCGATGCGTATCCTGCATCACGTGGATCGCATGCCGCGCCATCACTTCACCCGCTGGCGTCAGGCGCAGGCCAGAATGCAGCCGCTCAAACAGAGGCGACCCGACCTGGTCCTCGATTGCAAGCAACTGCCGATTGAGCGCCGATGATGACAGATGGAGCTGCCGAGCCGCCTGCCTGATTGAGCCACACCGGCGAATGGTGTCGAAGTGAAGCAGCGCACGCGCGGAAAATTTCATGGTGGGTCGGTCGGAAGGCTGTACAGGGGGTATAGGTCGCTAGCGTAACCGCTGTCGACCCCATCCAGCCCCTGCCCTGAGGGGGGTCAAGGCGATTTCGCCCGGATTCAATACGCCAGAAGATTGCAAGACGGCGTTATCCTAAGTCACCTTCCGAGGGCTGCCCATGTACACACCCCCACATTTCGCCATCAATCATCCGCAAGACCTGCATGCGATCGTGCGGCAGCACCCGCTCGGCGCGCTTGTCACGACCGGGCCCGACGGGCTCGACGCCAACCATATTCCGTTCGAGTTTGACGCGGCGCACGGTGAGCACGGGCTGCTGACCGCGCATGTGGCGCGTGCCAATCCGGTGTGGCAGCAGTGCAAGGACGGTGCAGATGTTCTGGTGATCTTTCGCGGAAACGAGAGCTACATATCGCCCAACTGGTACCCGAGCAAGCACGAAGCCCACAGGCAGGTGCCCACCTGGAACTACGAAGTGGTGCATGTCCATGGCCGCCTCACCGTGATGGACGAAGAAAAATTTGTCCGTGGTGTCGTGGCAAGGCTCACGCGAGAGCACGAGGCGACCGAGCCCCGTCCGTGGAAGATGGGCGACTCGCCCCCTGACTACATCGACCAGATGTTGAAGGCGGTGGTCGGTATTCAGGTCGAGATCATGCGGATTGAGGGAAAGGCCAAGTTGAGCCAGAACCGTGAAGCACGAGATCGCCTGACTGCCGCCGACACCTTGATCGCCCGAGGTGAGGAGAGCCTTGGCCGAGCGATGCGCGAAGCGGTGAAGGAGGCGAAATGAAGTCAGACGACCGCAGGGACGCGAGCTACCCGGTGTCGGATCTCAATCAGGTCAGGCGACGGCATGATCGCGGCTTTTATGAGCACGCCACGGTCCACGCGTTGCTGGATGCAGCCATGCTGTGCCACGTGTCTTATGTGATCGACGGGCAACCGTTCTGTACGCCCACCTTCTTCTGGCGAGAGGGCGCTCGGCTGTACTGGCACGGCAGTAGCGCCAGTCGCATGCTGCGCAACCTGGCTCATGGCGAGCCCGCATGCTTGACGGTCACCCATCTGGATGCGCTGGTGCTGGCGCGGTCGGGCTACAACCACTCTGCTGATTACCGCTCGGTCATGGCCTTCGGAAAAGCCCGGCTTGTCGAGGATCCGCATGAAAAGGAACGCGCCCTGGTGATGATGGTCGACCGTCTGTATCCGCAGCGTACGGCGGGCCTCCGGCCCGCCACAGCCCAGGAGATCAAGGCCACGACGGTGATCGCCATGGATATCGAGCAGGCCTCGGCGAAGATCCGTGCGCGTGGTGTGGTGGATGAAGATGAGGATTACCCGCTGCCGATTTACGCCGAGCGCATTCCGGTTTCTACGGTGCTGGGCCAGCCCCAGCCCTGTTCTCGCACGGTGGAGGGGGTCAAGCGTCCGGCAACCCTCGCGGGGTATGCTGCCGGTCGATCACTTGAGGCTGCCGTTTCAGAGGCGCATGCGATTGCTTTCGGCGAATCGTGAACAACCCGGTCGGTCCCGCGGGCTCCAAGCTGAGGCGAGATTGAAAAGTAGCCCAACCGTGCGAAGAGACATGATCCGCAGCGCCTCGTCGGTGCGTCACAGGCTTGGCATTGGCATCGTGGGTCTGCAATTGACGGTAGTGCTGATCGCATGGCTGGTGACCGGCTTGCTTGCGCCAGCCTTTGCCCAATCGTCCCAGGTTGAACGTCGTGACGCAGTCGTCGAGCGTAGCTGGCTGTCGGACGCTGACGGAACCTTGTCCCCCCAGGATGTACTGACGCAAAACTGGACAAAATTCGATGGTCCTCTCGGACGCGGATTCACCAATTCCATCACCTGGGTTCGTCTGAAGCTTGACCCCGCCGTGGCGGGGCCCGGCAGCATCGCATCGGATCACCGTCTGGTGCTTCGAATTGTTCCGTCGCGTCTGGATGAGGTGACCGCTTATCGGGTTGACCGTCTCGATGATCCCCCGGTGAAAGTTGGCGACAAATTCAAGCCGCAGGGGCTACAGCAGGGGTTCTTGAATCACGGCATCGTGTTTGACGATGCCGTGGGTCCGTTTGAAGTGTTGCTTCGGCTTGAAACCGAAGGCAACCACAGCATCCATGTGGAGGCTTGGCGCTGGGATGATGCCTACAGTCGTGTGACTCGCGACTCGATTCTGATCACGAGCTTCCTGATTTTTACGTTGATGGTGATCACCTGGGCGG
>RFXC01000203.1 GCA_009921765.1 Betaproteobacteria bacterium
AGGTCACGCAGGCACTGGGCCTGGATCAGCCCTTCTACATCCAGTTTGGGCATTTCATCGGCAACGCGGTGCAGGGCGAATTCGGCGTGTCGCTCAGGCAGGGTCAGAAGGTGTCGTCTCTGCTCGCAGAAAAGCTCCCCGCCACGCTCGAACTCGCGCTCACCGCCGCGGCCATCGCGCTCCTTGCGGGCGTTCCCATGGGGGTCTACACCGCGCTCAGACGCCGTGGAGCGCTGTCCAACACGCTCCTCGCGCTGTCACTGGTGGGCGTGTCATTGCCCACATTCCTCATCGGCATTCTGCTCATCCTGTTTTTCGCGGTGCTGCTCGGATGGCTGCCCTCCTATGGCCGGGGTGACACGGTGATGGTGGGCAGCTGGTCAACCGGCATGCTCACCGTTGACGGCTGGAAGCATCTGATCCTGCCCGCGCTCACGCTTGCGCTTTTTCAGATGACGCTCGTCATGCGGCTGGTCCGCTCCGAAATGCTCGAGGTGCTGCGCACCGATTACATCAAATTCGCGCGCGCGCGCGGCCTTACCAACCGCACGATTCACTTCGGTCATGCGCTTCGCAACACGCTGGTGCCGGTCATCACCATCGCGGGTCTGCAACTGGGCGGCATCATCGCCTTTGCAATCGTCACCGAATCAGTGTTCCAGTGGCCCGGCATGGGGCTCCTCTTCATTCAATCGGTCCAGGTGGCCGATATTCCCGTGATGGCCGCGTATCTGTGCCTCATCTCGCTCATTTTCGTCACCATCAACCTGGTGGTTGATCTCCTCTACTTCGCAGTTGACCCCAGACTGCGGATCGAGCGCAGCGGGGCCGCGCATTAGCCATGAAGCCTCTCGACCGCAGCCTTCTCGCCCGATTTTTCGATAGCGACCTCTGGTGGAGCTATCGGCACACGCCGGTTGCGATCGCTGCCAGCGTGGTCACGCTCATTCTCTTCATTGGCGCCTTCGGTGCGCCCGTGCTCGCGCCTCACCAGCCCTTTGATCTGGCCACGCTGTCATTGAACGATGCGCTGATGCCGCCCGCCTGGGTGGAAGGCGGCCAGCTCACCTACCCGCTCGGTACCGACGACCAGGGGCGCGATGTGCTGTCCACGCTGCTCTACGGTTCGCGAATTTCGCTCCTGGTGGGCCTTGCCTCGGTGTTGGTTGCCATGGTGCTGGGAGTCTCATTGGGTCTTCTGTCAGGCTATCTTGGCGGCCGACTCGATGCGTTCATCATGCGGGTGGCCGATGTGCAGCTGTCATTTCCGGCCATCCTGATTGCGCTTCTCATCGACGGGGTTGCGCGCACGCTGCTTCCCCAGGGCTCGCACAACGACTGGATGGCCGTGGGCGTGCTGGTGGGATCGATCGCGCTCGCCAACTGGGTGCAATACGCCCGCACCGTGAGGGGCTCGACGCTCATCGAGCGCAACAAGGAATATGTGCAGGCCGCCCGGGTGATTGGCGTTCGCCCGATCGCCATCATGCTGCGCCACGTGCTGCCCAACTCGCTTGGTCCGGTGCTGGTCATTGCCACCATCAACATCGCACAGGCAATTCTCACCGAGGCAACCCTGTCGTTTCTGGGCGTGGGGGTGCCACCCACTTCGCCATCGCTCGGCACCATGATCAACAACGGCAACAACTTCCTCTATTCGGGCGAGTGGTGGCTGGTGATCTTTCCTGGTGCCGCGCTGGTGCTCCTCTGCATGTCGGTCAATCTGCTGGGCGACTGGCTGCGTGACGCGCTCAATCCGAGGCTGCAGTGAGCACCCCGCCGCTCCTGGAGGTGAGGCACCTTCGGGTCGAGTTTCCGTCGCGCCGCGGCACGCTGGTGGCGATCGATGATGTGTCGTTCACGATCGCCCCAGGCGAGGTGCTGGGGGTGGTTGGCGAATCCGGCGCCGGCAAGTCGGTGACGGGCGCAGCCATCATCGGTCTCATCGAGCCGCCGGGGCGCATTGCGGGCGGTGAAATTCTGCTCGAGGGCGCCCGCATCGACAATCTGCCGCCCGAGGCCATGCGTCAGGTGCGCGGCCGAAAGATCGGCGCGGTCTTTCAGGATCCGCTCACCTCGCTCAACCCGCTCTACACCGTTGGTCGCCAGATCGAGGAAACGATCCGCACGCACCTGGCGCTCGACGCCCGTGCGGCCCGCGCGCGCGCCATCGAACTGCTCGAGGCAACAGGCATTCCGGCCGCCGCCCAGCGGATTGATCACTATCCGCACCAATTCTCGGGTGGCATGCGCCAGCGGGTCGTGATCGCGCTTGCGCTTGCCGCACGGCCCCAACTGGTGGTGGCCGACGAACCCACCACGGCGCTCGATGTTTCGATTCAGGCGCAGATCATCTCGCTTCTCAAACGCCTGTGCCGCGAGCAGGGCACTGCCGTCATGCTGGTCACGCACGACATGGGCGTGATCGCCGAGACCGCGGATCGGGTAGCGGTGATGTATGCCGGGCGAATCGCCGAAATTGGCCCGGTCGCCGATGTCATTCACCGGCCCCGGCACCCCTACACGGTGGGCCTGATGGGCTCCATCCCGTCTATCGGGGGGCATCGCGCCGAGCTCGCCCAGATCGACGGTGCCATGCCCCGGCTGAATGCCATTCCACGCGGCTGCGCGTTCAACCCGCGCTGCGCGCAGGCCATCGACCGGTGCCGAAGCGACCGGCCCGAACTCATGCCAGCGGGCGCCTCGCTTGCCGCGTGCTGGCTCCATCATGAGCGGGCGCCTGCATGAGTCCGGTCTTCCACGCCTGGTGTGCCCTGACATGAACCGCGGCCTCACCGAACCCGCGCGCAACAACGGCGCGCCTGGTCTCAAGCCAGAGGCGGCCCGCCCACTGGTTCAGGTCGACCGGATCAGCAAGGTCTTCGACGTGTCGGCGCCATGGCTCAACCGTGTGATCGAGCGCAAGCCCCGCCAGTTGCTGCAGGCGGTGCGCGACGTGAGCTTTCACATCGCACGCGGCGAAACGCTGGCACTGGTGGGCGAGTCGGGCTGTGGCAAGTCAACGGTTGCGCGCATGCTGGTCGGGCTCTACAGGCCCTCCTCAGGTCGGGTGGTTTTCGATGGGCACGACCTGGCGGAAATCACCGGGGACTCGGGCCTCGCGCTGCGGCGCCGCATGCAGATGATCTTTCAGGATCCCTATGCAAGCCTCAATCCACGCTGGCGGGTGGCGCGCATTGTGGGCGAGCCGCTTCAGGTCCATCGGCTGCTCGACAACCCATCTGAGATGCGCAACCGGGTCGAGATGCTCCTCGGGCAGGTCGGGTTGTCGGCATCGGACGCTGACAAGTTCCCGCATCAGTTCTCGGGCGGACAGCGTCAGCGGATCTCGATAGCTCGTGCACTCGCCTCCGAGCCCGAGTTTCTGGTCTGTGACGAACCGACTTCAGCGCTCGATGTATCGGTGCAGGCTCAGGTCTTGAACCTGATGCGGGCGCTGCAGCGCGAGCGCGGTCTCACCTATCTGTTCATCTCGCACAACCTCGCGGTGGTCCACCATGTGAGTGATCGGGTGGGTGTGATGTATCTCGGCAGCATCGTCGAGCTCGCCTCCAAGGCAAGGGTATTCTCGGCGCCCGCGCATCCCTACACCCGCATGCTGCTCGACGCGATTCCCGATATCTCGATGAGCGGGCGCGCGCGAACACCTGTGGGCGGCGAAGTACCCAATCCGCTCAATCCTCCCACGGGCTGCGCGTTTCATCCGCGCTGCCCGCACGCGAACGAACGCTGTCGCAGCGAAACGCCACAGTTGCGCGACCCCGGCGACGGTTCGCAGGTGGCCTGCCATGCGGTGGAAGAGCGGCGGATCAGCGCGCCCGCGTAGCGCGTTCAAGAAGCGCGAAGCCCGCCTCGACCCGAAGCCGATAGGGCACGCCCACGGCGAGCGTGGCTCGCACCTCACCATGGCCAAATGGCAACCCGGTGATGAGCGGCACCTCCAGACGCGAGCGCCAGTAATCGATCATGGCCTCCAGCCCGTAGCCACGATCATGCGGCGCGAGCTTCCAGCCAGTGAAGTCACCCAGCACAACTGCCTGCTGCCGCGCGAGAACGCCCGCATGGTGAAGCTGATGAAGCATGCGCTCGATCCGATAGGGATGCTCGCCCACATCCTCGAGAAACAGGATCCCGCCCTGAACCGACGGAAACCATGGCGTTCCGATCAGGGATGTGACCATGGCGAGGTTGCCGCCCCACAAGACGCCCTGCGTATCAATCGGGCGGCGCGCGCCCGCAAACCGCCATCGAACGGGCGCGGGCCCTGCACCAAAGAGCGCGAGAAACTGGTCGTGTGTGAACTGGCCAGGGCCCTCGCCCGAGAAATCGGCCGAAAACGATGGGCCGGCATAACTCACCGCACCGGTCTGCGCGAACAGCGCCAGATGAAACGCGGTGAAATCGCTGTAGCCGATCCAGCGCGTGCCTTTCGCGATCGATGCAGCCACCAGCGACCAGTCGATGCGATCAATGAGTCGCGACAAACCGTAGCCGCCACGCGTGATCATGACCGCGTCAGCCACCGGTGTTCGCGTGGCAGCGCGATGAATGGCCGCGAGCCGGTCATCGTCGGGCGCTGAAAACCGCTGCCAGCCGGTGCGCGGTACCTCGCTTACCAGCTGCACGCCGCGCGCCTCGAACCAGGCCCGGGCCTGATCGAATTCGGAGAGCGAAAGATGCGCACCCGACGGCGCGATCACCTCGATACGGCGGCCCGCCAAGCCCCCAGCCTGCGCGCTGATCGGATCGCTCATGAGGCGCTTGCTTCGCTCACGCGAGCCCGAGCTTCTGCGCGAGCCCGATCCGCTGAAGCTTGCCGGTCGCGCCCTTTGGGATTTCGTCGAGCAGCACGATCTTGCGCGGCACCTTGAAGTCGGCGAGCCGCTGCGAGGCGAAATCGCGCAGTTCGCGATCGGTGAGCGTGGCCCCCTCGCGCAGCACCACCGCAGCCCCCACCTCTTCACCGAGCTTGTCGTGCGGGATCGCAAACGTGACCACCTGTGCGACCGCCGGATGATCCATCAGCACTTCGTCGACCTCGCGCGGCGATACCTTCTCACCCCCGCGATTGATGATTTCCTTCAGACGGCCGGTGATGGTGAGATAGCCCTCGGCATCCAGCACGCCCTGATCACCGGTTCGAAACCATCCGTTGGTGTAGGCCTCGGCATTGGCCTTGGGGTTGTTCTCATAGCCGCGAGTCACATTGTCGCCGCGGATCACCACCTCGCCGGTTGCGCCAGCAGGCAGCAGGCTGCCTGCCTCGTCCATGATGGCGAGCTCGGGGCCGGCCGCGATGCCGACCGACCCGGGCTTTCTGACCCTGGGCGGCAGCGGGTTGGCCGCCATCTGGTGCGCAGCTTCGGTCATGCCGTAAGACTCGACCAGCGGCGCACCAAACACCTCCTCCATTTCGCGAATGACCTGCGTCGGCATGGCCGACGAGGAGGAGCGAATGAACCTGAGCGGGTGCGCCGCAATGACTGCCCGATTGTTGGCGGCCCGCGCAAGAATCGTCTGGTGCATGGTGGGTACCGCGGTATACCACGTGGGGCGGGCCTCCTCCATCCAGGTAAAGAATCGCAAGGCGTTGAAGCCCGGGGTACAGAACACCCTGCCCCCCGCCGAGAGCGGCGCACTGATGCCGGCTATGAGGCCGTGAATGTGAAAGAGCGGCATGATGTTGAGGCCGCAGTCGCCTGCCGATAACGAAAGAAACTCGCGAATGTTGCGAGCCGAGGCGCAGACATTGGCGTGCGAGAGCGGCACGATCTTGGGCCGCGAGGTGGTGCCTGAGGTGTGCAGGACCAGGGCGATATCATCGGGCTCGGCAAGGCCAGTCCGCGCTGCCTGCGAAGGAAGCGCCGCCGGTGCAGCCAGGCGAAAGGCACCCGCGCCCCGTTCGGGCTCCGCATGCAGCTCGATCACCGGCACGCCGAGTTTGCGCGCCACCGCGACCGCGGGCGAGTCGCTACCCGCCTCCACGATCAGGCCACGGGCCTGGAGATCGTTGAGATAAAACTCGAACTCGTCGGCGCGATAGGCAGGATTCAACGGGGCACTTGCCGCGCCCGCCGCCACCGCGAGGAACGCGCTTGCCATCGAGGGGCCGTTCGGCAGCACGATAGCCACCTTGTCGCCGCGCCCGATGCCCAGAGCGTTCAACGCGGCCACGGTGGCATCGACCTGCGCGCGCAGCGCGTGGTAGGTGAGTTCACGACACCCGGGGGCGGTCAGGGCGGGAGCGTCATCGGAGCCTGCCTCAATCAGGGCGCGAAGCGTGCGTGCAGCACTCATGGTCATCAGTCCGGGGAAGTGAAAGGGTCAGCCCAGCGAGAGCCGGGCATGGCGTTCGGTCAGACGCTCGGCAAGCAGCGCACAGCAGGCGTAGATCGCCTCGCAGCGCGGTACCGGGGTGCTGGTGAGGCGGGCCAGTTCAATGACCGAACCGAGCAGCGCATTGAGTTCGAGCGGACGGCCCTGCTCGACATCCTGCAGCATGGAGGTTTTGTGTTCGCCTACCGCCTCGGCCCCGGCCAGGCGGCGTTCGAGCGAGATGCGAAACCGCACGCCCAGTGTCTCGGCCACCTGCTGGGCTTCAGCCATCATGCCAAGCGCGAGCTCGCGGGTCTGGGGGAATCTACAGATCTGCGCAAGGGTGGCGTGGGTGAGCGCGCTCACCGGGTTGAAAGTGAGGTTCCCCCAAAGCTTCAGCCAGATCTCGCTCCGGAGGTCTGACGACACCGGCGCTTTGAAGCCGGCGCGGGCGAGCGCCTGCGAGAGGGCCTGCACCCGCTCGGATTTGCTGCCATCGGGTTCACCCAGCGAAAACCGGTTGCCCTCGATCACCTTGATCACACCGGGCGCAATCAGTTCGGAGGCCGGGTACACGACCGATCCAATGATGCGCGCGTTGTCGATGTGCGAGGCAATCACGCCGCCCGGGTCGACCGATTCGAGCCGCTGCCCCTGCCAGGGGCCCGGGAGGCCGTGGAAGTACCACCACGGGATACCGTTCTGGAGGGTGACGATAGTGGTGTGCGGTCCGAGCATTGAGGACATCTGCGGGGCCACCGCAGCCACCTGATGCGCCTTGAGCGCGAGCAACACCACATCCTGTTCGCCCGCCTCGCTCATCTGCTGGCAGGCCTTCACCGACCCGATGTGGTGTTCCGTGCCGTCTTCCTCGACAAGACGGATGCCCTGGTCGCGCAGTGCCTGGAGGTTGGGCCCTCGCGCAATGAAGGTCACGGACTCGCCCGCCAGCGCAAGGCGCGCGCCCAGATAACCGCCGATACCTCCGGCACCGATCACAGCGAATTTCATCCTCCGATGTTAGCATCGCGCCCCTCGTTACCCTCGATCCGGTTTACTGGATCCTGGGTGCTTTTCCTGGCTTTGGAGCGCGCGTGGACCTTGTCCCGATCCTCATGCTGTTGCTGCTGGGCGCCTGCACCGGCCTGCTGGCGGGACTCCTCGGAATCGGCGGCGGCATGGTGATGGTGCCCTTCATGACGCTCTACCTCGACTACAAGGGGTTCGGGCCCGACCTCGTCATCAAGGTCGCGATTGCCACCTCGCTTGC
>RFXC01000204.1 GCA_009921765.1 Betaproteobacteria bacterium
GCGGACTGATCAGTCCGCTTGCGCGCTATGCCGCGCTGGTGGCTGAAGTGCCCGTCATTCGCCTCGCGGAACCCGATGCTCGGGCGCTGGGCCTCCGTGATGGACAGATCGTTCAGGCACTCGTTCAATCTCAGGGCGACTCACTCTTTTTTGACCTCGGCGGCCGTCGGTTCGATATTCCTGCAGCCTGGCAGCGGGTGGCCGCCGGAGATCCTCGGTGGTTTCGGGTGGGCAAGCAGGGCGAGGCGTTCGTACTTCGACCCGTGGCAGACCCTTCTGCCGGTGCCGCGACCCAGGGTGTGAGCCCGCTTTCCTCGACCGGCGTTGCAGCGACCGGGGCTGGTGCCGCGCCGATGACGACGGCGGCGTCGGCGCTGGCAACAGCGGAAACGGCAGCGCCGCTTTCGCCCAGAATGCTCGAAATACTCTCTCGACCCTCGGGTCTCTCCGCGCTGGCCAATATTCTTGCGCCCGGCCGACTCGAAGCGGCCCTGATCAGCGCGGGTGCGCCCGAACTGGCCCGAGCGTTGGTTGCTGCTCGGCTCCGCTCGGACGCGCTGTCACCGCAGGCGGTTCAGCGTGCCGTCGCGCGGAGTGGAGTCTGGGGCGAGGCAATGCTCGCTTCCGGTCGGCAGGTCTCGCAGCTCGACCTGAAGGCGCTGCTTCGACAGATCAGCCGGGTACTGGGTGCGCGGTCGGCGTCGGCAGGGGCGGAGGTTGATGATGCGATCAACGACATCGAACGAAAGCAGATCGAATCAATTCAGCTGTCGTCAGATGGACGCTTTGCATTTTCTGTGATGCTGCCGTTTGGCGATGCACCGCCTGCGCTGCTTCGCTTCGAGCGACATAGCCGCGGTGACGAACGAGGCGAGGGGGGCTACACCATCGACCTCCACATCAATCCGCCGAGAATGGGCGATCTCTGGATGAAAACCGTCGTGGTCGGAACAAAAGTCGATGTGACTGTCTGGGCCGCCCGAAAGGACATCGCCTCCGTGGTCAGTGCTGCGTCCGCGGAACTCGAGGGTGATTTGAAAGAGGCCGGTCTGCTGTTGCGTGCCTTTCACGTTCTCGAAGGGGCGCGGCCGGAAATCGCGGATCCGGTCGATAAGCCTCGCTCCTCAGGACTGGACCTGACCGCCTGAGGCGACCCATGCGAAAAAAGCACGCCATCGCACTCGAATACGGACGTCGTGATGTTCCAGTGGTGGTCGCGAAGGGCAGTGACGAGATTGCCGAGAGGATTCTCGAGGAAGCCCGGCGGCACGGTATCTTTGTTGCCGAGGATCCCCAGTTACTGGCAACACTGTCCCGACTGGAACTCGATGATCAGATCCCGGTTGAATGTTACGCGGCGGTGGCCGTTGTATTGGCATGGGCGTTCCGGCTACGCGGAATCACGCCCGACCAACGCGGGAAGCGATAACGGATCAGCGAGCGGCAGGGCGATTACGCTTGAGCGTAAGCATTACGCCGACGCGGGCGATTGGTCCGACCAAGCCGGTCGTAGACATCGACGCCCGAGGTTGGATCGAAGCCGCCCACCAGGGTGGCCAGGGCGCTTTCGATGGCGTCGCGCTTGCGAAGGATAAGGATTTCGTTCCGTCGGTGGAGGTCTCTGCATTCGAGCATGCGGGCTCGAAAACCTTCCCACCGGGTGAGGACAGCCGGGTCGGCCTCCGCCGAAGCCAGTTGTCGGCACTGCTCTTCGACTGCCGTGGCAAGATCGGCGAGCAATGCGGCTTTCACCGGCTGTAAGCTTTCGAAAGTGTCGAGGTTACGGGTACGTAGCGCGTCAAATTCTTCTTCTAGCAGATGGCGAAGCTTCGCGCACTGCTGATCAGCAACGGTCAGTTGTAAGCTGAGGGCTGTCACTTCGGATCGGCGTCTGAGGAGATGCCGTAGAGGGAGCGCTCAAGCGAGTAGAAGCTTTCCGCGATCCGCCTGGAGTCAATGACGTACCGGCCTTCTGCGATGGCCTGTTTGATAGATTCAACCTTTTCGCGATCGAAGTCGGAGGTGCTGGCCAGCGCTGCCTGACGTAAGGCGCCAATTTCTGACCCTCCGGACTCGCTGGACGTAGGCCCCGCCTTCTCTTTTTCAGCGGGCTTGGCCGTTGGGCGGCCCGAAGCTGACTGAGTCGTGAGGGTTGAGGCTAAATTATTGATTGGACTAGGCATTTTTATCCCCAGCGGGTCAGAAGCGCCTTCTCGGCTTCTATTGAATCGACGGGTCGCGAATTAACTTTAGCATCAAAGTGCACGCGCGGCTCCTCGACCCGTCACCATACCCGCAAGAGGCTTGCCGGAGTCGGGGTTACGCAGCTTCACCTGATCTCCCAGTTTGGCGTCCTCCAGTGCTTCGACCTGCACGCTGATCTCGATACCCGAGCGAGCCACGCTCAGCATCACGATCTGCCCCTTCCGGACCATCAAGGCAGGGCGGACCATCGACGCTCTGACCGGCTCGCCGGCCCGGATCATTCCAGTGACCTCGCCCTGGTCCAGGCCTTGGGCGCTGCTGAGGTGGTCTGCCGGGAGCGTGCGGCGGTCCATTTCGATCACCTCGAGCGAAGTGCTGTCGATCGTCTCACCTCGCATCATGTTGCGCCGGGCAACCACAACCGGCCGGGTGTCAATCAGATCGTCGGACACCAGAACCCGGTCCGCCGGAACGTCTCTCCTGAGGCGCGCCCGGTTGAGTTCGTCCACCCGGGTGACAGCGCCCAGCGGGATCTTGCTGCGCGGCAGCAGTTCAGTCCGAAGGACCGTTGCCGGAATCATGTCGCCCGCCCTGAGGTCGGCCACCGCCCGGACGACGGTTGCGACCTCCTCAAGATCATTCGAAAGCGGCGCCTCTCCCGCGCTGATTGCGCGTCTCAGCGAGCGGCCGATGACCTGCGCGGGCGAGTCGATTCCGCCGGATGAGCCTGCAAGGTCGCGCACGGTCAGGTCGGATTGGGAAATGATTTCGCCCGCGGCCATGGATCGAGCAAGAACCAGTCTCTGTCGGACTCGTTCCACCGAAATACGAAGGTAATACTGCCTGACCGGGTTATCGCAGTTGGCGCGTACGGTTGATCGTGCTTCGAATGGGAAATCGAACCGGTATCCGCTCTCGCACATGGGGGGATCGACCCGGCCGTCGAGTGCACCGATTCGAATGAGTGCCGGGTCGGTCGCTGTTTGCGAGGCGACCCAGTCCCGAGCCTGGTCACGCAACCCCTCCCGCGCAGTGGCGGACGCACCCGGACCAGGCTGAGTCCCGGCAGGGGATGCAACGACAGGGGAGATGCGAGGCACGCCCGCACCGCTGGCGGCGACCGATTGTGCCAATGCGGATGCCGCCGTCACCGCCAGAGCGGCTGCGGCCGTAGCGCATTTGAACGTGATCCATGTTCGCCTCATCCGGTACCTCCATATTTGCCAATCGCGCGGCAGACGGATTTCCGTCACCGGCGTCTTGCGTGGCATACCGCTTGCATGAAATGGGCCAGCGTCGAGCCGACGACAGGAGGAAGTTTGGCCATGCAAGGCCCGGTTACATCCAGTTCCGCGCAAGCCCACCAACAAGCCGAAGTCGGACGGATGTCGGCATCGGGTCACCGCGTATCGGTGGGTTCCCCGCTGCCAGTCCGAGCGACGGGTCCGGGTGTTGCGCCGCCGCCCTCTGCTTTCGCTCCGGTTTTTCGTGCTGCCAGCCAGGCATCGGCCGCACCGATGTACGACATCCAGCAAGGCGACACGCTCAGCGCGATCGCCCATCGTCGACTGCAGGAATTGGGCCTGCCCAGCACCGGGGCTGACGTTCACCGCGCCGTCGCACAGCTTGCAGCCTCAAACTCGATCAGCAATCCGGACCGGATCTACGCCGGAGACCGGATAGATCTGCGTGTGCTCGAGCGCGGCCCCCGTGTAGCGGCGAGCGCGGCAGGTTCCACCGGAGCACCGGGAACGGCGTCCCGGCCCGCCGTTGCTGCGTCATCGCAGTCCCAGGTTGTGGTTCGACCTGCGGCCACGGCGCTAGGCAATTCGGTATTTCCGCAGTTACAGCGGACCCTGGATCGAGCGGTGGAGCGAGGTTATGTCGAGCCGCAGGATCGCCAGGCGGTTCAGGATCGGATTGTTGATCTGAGTAGAAAGTTTCGGTTCTCGCCGGATGACTTCGCCACAGTGGCCTTGATGGAAAGTGACGGCCTGAATCCGCGCGCGACCAATGGGCGTTGTCACGGCATCCTCCAGTTCTGCGAGGGCCCAGGCCGTGGCGCTGCCTCGGTGGGCATGCAGGGCAGGGCGGCTGACATACAGCAGCAACCGGTACTGGCCCAGCTCGATCTTGTGGAGCGGTATTTCGATGACACCCAACTGGGCGCTAAAGGCCCGGTGTCGCTGGTTGATCTTTACCTCACTGTCCTCACGCCCGCTGCACGCGCGGAGCAGCGTCCCCATGCAGCGCTCGAGATTGCGGGCAGGCAGGCCAAAGCGCTGCATGTGAGCGGCGACCACTCGCAGCCCATCACGCGTCAATCGATCCTTAGCGGACTCATCAGTCATGCGCAGCAGCGGCTGGAGGCGCTGATTCATTCGCGTCGAGACGGCGAGGCAACCAAAGCAGCGCGTACCGCGCCGGGTGCGGTCTCTGCGCTGCTCGAAGGGCAGGGCGGGCAAATGGATCGTCATGACTCCGCTGCACAGTCCTCCCGAAGCGGCAGCGCGGGGCGGCAAGGGTGAGCGCGCGGCGGCAATCCAAGCGGCAACGCAGGCGGCAATTACTTGCCGCAGCGCCGGTTTGTCCTGCCTGCTCTCATAGAGGAGCGCGTTGGAATTTCGTTGGCACGCGCTGTGCTTTCGTGAGGTCGAAGCAAATCTTTAATGACAGACGACTGACAGACCCGAATCAGGGCGGATCAACTGAAGTGGGGGCACGGCGATGGAAGTTCTGAATAACGCGCTTGGACTACACGAGCATGCGTTGCCGCTGCGAAATCGGCGAATGCAGGTCATCGCCGAAAACATTGCCAATGCCGACACGCCGCACTTCAAGGCCAAGGACATCGATTTTGCCAAGGCACTTGATGCTGCCCGTTCGTCGCCCATGCGTGCCACGCAGTCTCAGCATTTTGCGATCGGGGATTTGCCTGGCGCCGACGGCATGATGTTTCGCACACCCTTCAATGCTTCAGCCGACGGCAACACGGTTGAAATGAGCGTCGAGCAGGCTCGCTACGGTAAGGCCTCCGGTGACTACCAGGCCACGCTGGCATTCCTTGAAAACCGAATCAGCGGCATCCGCAAAGCGCTGCGCGGGGAGTAATCGGTCATGTCCATCGAACGAATTTTTGGCATTGCGGGAACTGCGCTCAACTCGCAGCTCATCCGCATGAATGCGACCGCCTCCAACCTTGCCAACGCGGGCACGGTGGCGGGCAACGAACAGGACGCATTCCGAGCCAAAAGGCCGGTTTTCAAAGCACTGGTAGACAAGGAGTCGACCAACTCCGGTTTCCAGCACGTGGGCGGTGTCAAGGTCGACAAGATTGTCGATGACCAGACCCCGGTCCGGAAGGTGTTTTCGCCGGGCAATCCGCTCGCTGACAAAGATGGTTTCGTCTTTTCTTCAAACGTGAGCGAGGTTACCGAGATGGTCGAAATGATGGCCGCCGCGCGCTCCTACCAGAACAACGTCGAGGTGGTGAATACCGCGCGCGAGCTGATGATGCGCACCCTCGACATCATCAAAGCCTGAGGACGAATAAACCATGGCATCCCCAGTGACAGGCGCCGGCAGTTTCGTATCGACGCTTCCGAAATACGAGGAGCTCAAGAAAGCTGCCGCGAACCCCGCTCAGAAAGAAGAGATGGGGCAGCAGGCTTTCCTGACATTGTTTACCACGCAACTTCAGAACCAGGACCCGCTCGATCCGGTGAAAAACGAGGCCTTCGTCGCGCAGCTGGCTCAGTTTTCGCAGCTCGAAGCTACGACCAAGATGGCGGACTCGATGTCCTCCATGGCCAGCTCGATGCAGTCGGATCGTCTGCTTGCCGGCACCAGCCTCATCGGCAAGAAGGTGGCAACGCCGAATGGATCGGCCGAACTGCTGGAAGGCTCGAATATCGCGGGTGTCGTCTCCGCGCCGAACGGCGCAGACAAGGTTGCGCTCGAAGTGTACGACTCGTTGGGCCGGAAGGTGTTCACACAGACGCTCGGACGGCAAGCGCCCGGGGACATTCAGGTCAAGTGGGAAGGCTACAACGACAAGGGTGAACGCATGCCCCCGGGCCGCTACAAGGTCCAGGCAACGGTCAGCAGCTTTGGCAAGGTCACGCAGGTGCCGATCAGCACCCCAGCGACGGTGCGCAGCGTCACGTTCAACGGTACGACCAACGAAATGATGGTTGAAGTGGAAGGCGGTGGAAGCGTTCCGCTCTCTCAGATCAAGCGCGTTGACGGCTGATCAATCGGCGGCCAACCGAACGACCTCTCATCAGGAATCCCCTCGCCGCTCACGTAGGCGAAACCGCATCTGCAGGAGTCTGAAACATGTCCTTCTATACCTCCCTGACCGGTCTGAACGCAGCGACTGCTCAGCTCGCCGTGACCAGCAACAACATCGCCAACGTGGGCACGACCGGGTTCAAGCGTTCACGCGCCGATTTCGGCGACATCTTCGCTACCTCGCCCCTGCAGAAGGCCTCTTCTGTGGTTGGCCAGGGGGTTGCGCTGAAAGCGGTGACGCAGGAGTTCAGCCAGGGCAACGTCCAGTTCTCGGCCAGTTCGCTCGACATCGCCATTACCGGTGACGGCTTTTTCCCACTCAAGTCCGCTGATGGCTTGCAGGACATTTACACGCGCAACGGCACGTTCACGCTGAATGACTCGTTTGCGGTCGTGAACTCTGCCGGCCAGGCGCTGATGGCAGCGACGGTTGATTCGAGCGGCAAGGCAGATCTTGAAAATCTTCGGAAGCTTTACATTCCGCGTGCGACCGCTGGCGAGGCGCGGCAGACCGAGAATGTCCAGCTGGCGCTCAATCTGCCTGCTGACAGTCCGGTGGTGACCAAGGCGTTCGATCCGGCAGATCCCACCACATACAACCTCACCACTGCGGTCACGGTTTTCGATTCGGGTGGCAACGATTACCTGGCAACGGTGTACTACGTGAAGACGCAGGTGGCTTCACCCGACGATCCGAACAACAAATGGCAAACGCATGTCTACATTGGTGACAACAAGCTGCGTGAGAACCTGATCCAGGCCACCGACAGCAAGGGCAAGGCTCAGTATGTGAACAAGTACGGCGAGATCCGATCCGAGAGTTCGGTGCCGCCAGTGCCTGTTGAAAAGATCGCTCGGGGCGTGTCCCGCCTCTATAACCTTGACAACCTGCGCAGCACCAATCCGTCGGTGCCGGCAGGTACGCAGAGTTTCCCCGCGCTTACCGATCAGCTGGTGGCCGACTGGAAGAGCGGTATCAGCGGCACCGCAGTGTCACTGCCTGATCGGGTA
>RFXC01000205.1 GCA_009921765.1 Betaproteobacteria bacterium
ACCTGCCTCACACGCGTGCTCGAAGGCGAGCCCGACCATCGGGACATGTACCTGACGCCGCAGGAGCAGTCCGCGAACGACCAGTTCCTGCCTTGCTGTTCCCGCTCCAAGTCAGCTTGCCTTGTTCTGGACCTTTGAGGCCGACGACGCGGCTGCGCCGCGTGGGCCGGAAGCCCGAGCGCGAGGAGTCGACCGGATGCCCAAGGCCGCTAGCGAGATCCTTGCGCCAAGCGCGCACGCCAGCCCGCCCCTGCTGCAAGCCTGGCTTTTTCAGGACGTCCGCTCGATGCCGCCCCCCGCAAGCGGACCGCACGCGCTCCTGGGAGCGCTTGCTTGGGCCGGTGGGCTATTGCGGATCTTGGCCATCGCGTACAGCGCAAAAAGACCAGCGGCCGCCAACCAAGCAGGGGCAGCCGCATCATCGCAGTCCAGCGCACTGGCTACATCGCTGACCTGCAGGGATGCCGGTTCACCCGCCCGGCCATCGCGGCGGGCTCCTGACGCCTGCGCACGGCGCGCGAACTCCGGGCCAGCAGGCACTTGCAGGAGTTCGAGTCGCATCGCCATCGGAAGCGCTTGCCACTGTTCCCGCGACAGCCGCAGACCGCATTCCTCCAGCTTGTGGGCGTACGGCGAGCGGCAGCCGGCGATTTGCAACTCCGTCGCTGCTGCTGCTCTGGCTCACACAAGCAGGGCAGGGCCGGTTCTGCACCTTACTCCACACCGAGAAGCACCTCGACGAAGATGATCACTTTGACAGGCAGGCGCTCGCCCTTTTCACTGGGTGCGTGTCATTGATCGGTAAGTCTCAGCAAGCATCCTATGGCAGAGCTGCATCCGAAGTCGCACCCCCCCACAAGCCCGATGTCGAGTGACAGCTCGGTGCGTTCCGTGGAACGCGCCATCGATGTGCTCTTCAGTTTCACACAACAGGAGCCGGTTCTCGACATTCCTGCGCTGCAGCAGCGCACCGGGCTGTCCCGACCCACTCTCTACCGACTGTTGCGAACACTGGAAAGCAGGGGGCTGATCTACTCGTTCGGCAACCCGCTACGTTTCCAACTGGGCGCCCGCATCGGCTTGCTCGCGAGCACGTGGACGCCTGCGCCTCCGCTGGTCACGCTGGCTGCCGGCCCACTGGAGCAGCTTTGGCGCAGCACCCAGGAAACCGTCGCGCTCATGATGCCCGTCTCCGCTTCCCATCGCATGTGCGTCTTCGAGCGGAAGAGCCCTCAGGCCCTCTCGTTCAGCCGCGGAGTGGGTTACACCGAGCCGCTGCACAACGGTGCCAGCGGCAAGGTCATACTGGCGCACTTGACGCCGGACCAGCGGCGGCAGTCGCTCAGCAATCTCAGCCGCCGTGCACGCGACCAGATCGCCCGTGACATCCAGACCGCGCTCCAGGACGGTGTGCTCGTGACGCACGCTGAAGTGATGGCGGGGACGGTGGCCGTCGCCTCGCCGGTGCTGACAAAAAGCGGCCAGCCGGTGGCGGCAGTCTGCGTGTTCGGGACGGAGATGCGGCTGCGCGGCGCCGCACTGCGCTCCTGTCGCAGCCAGACCGCCAAGGCGGCGCGCGACATCTCGACGCGACTCTGATCTGTCCACGCTCCGGACATTTTGAGGGTAACCCGCAAGACCCCGGCCCGCGGGAACGACTAGAGTAGGCCGGCAATCAACGATCGCAGCCGCGTCGACAGACGCGCCATCATCCTCCTCTAGGCTTCCCATGCGCCAAATATTCACGCTGATTTGCGTTGCTTCGGCCGCTCTGGCCTCACCCCTTGCGTTCGGGCAATCCTGGACACCGAGCAAGCCCGTGCGCATCGTCGTGCCGGCATCGGGCGGAACGGTTGATCTCGTCGCGCGTGCCGTGATCCCGGCGTTGCAGCAGGCTCTCGGTCAGCCGGTGATCGCCGATGCGAAACCAGGCGCGTCGGGCAACATTGCCGCTACCCTGGTTGCGAAGTCGCCGGGTGACGGTCACACCATCCTCACCGGTTTCAATCCGCTCGTCATCAGTACGTTCCTCTCAAAGAACCTGCAATACGATCTGCAGAAGGATCTGAAGCCGATCACGCTGGGTGTTACCTCCGAGCAGGTCCTGGTGGTCAACTCTGAAGTCCCAGTGTCCACCTTGGCTGAGTTCGTGGCGCTCGCGAAGAAGTCCGATGGGAACATGAACTTCGGATCCATCGGCACCGGCAGTGCGTCGCACCTCACGATGGAGCTGTTCAAGTCCCGTGCGGGCGTCGAGATCAAGCACATCCCCTACAAGGGGGCTGCCCCCGCCATGACCGATCTCCTCGGCAAGGTGACCCACGCAGGGGTATTTGCGGCGGCAAACGTCATTCCCTACGTCAAGGACGGCCGGCTCAAAGCGCTCGCGGTCACCGGCAGCAAGCGGCTGAAGGCGCTTCCCAATGTCCCCTCCATGGCGGAGGCAGGCTTCCCGAATTTCAGTGCCACCATCTGGATCGGTTTCCTTGCTCCGGCCAGCACGCCGGACCCGGTGGTGCGCGACATGCAGCAGCAGTTCGCGCGGGCGCTCATGAGTCCCGGAGTGCAGAAAAACATGGAAGCCAACGAGTTCGACGTTGTTGCGAACTCACCGGAGGAATTTGCAAAGTTCCTGAAGCGGGAAGCTGAAACCTGGGGCAGGGTCGCCAAGCAGGCGGGCCTCGTCGCCGAGTAGCGTTACCGGCCACCGATTTTTTCCAAGGCGCGCGCTCCGCGCCGAACCAAGCAGGTACATCCCATGCAGAACCCTGGCCACTTGCCTCCGGCATTGCCGCCCACCCACTATCTGGACAACCGGATCTTCACCGATCCATCCATCTTCCGGGAGGAACAGGAACGTCTGTTCTCCAAGGTGTGGCAGTTTGTCTGCCATGAGAGCGAGCTGCCGAACAGCGGTGACTTCCGCACCACGCAGGTCGCGGGAAAGCCACTCATCGTGGTCCGCGACGAAAGCGGCAGCATCCGAGCCTTCTTCAACGTCTGCCGGCATCGTGCCGCGGAAGTGGTGCGTTCCGAGTCCGGCAACGCGCGCTCGTTCACTTGCTTCTACCACCACTGGAACTACGGGTTGGACGGAAGCCTGCGAGCGGTCTCCAAGCCGGAAGGATACGAGCGCGCATGTCTAGACAAGGCTGCGCTCGGCCTCGTTCCGGTGAGGACCGAGTCCGTGCTCGGGCTGGTCTTCACCTGTCTGGATCCGCAAGCGCCTGCGTTGAGGGAGTACCTCGGAGAAATCCTCCGCCCATTGCAGGACCCACTCGGGTCGGTGCCGATGCAAGTCATCCACTTCCACAAGGCAGTGGTCAAGACGAACTGGAAGCTCTGGCAGGACAACAACAGCGAACGCTATCACAGCATGCTGCACGCGATCAACCGGGCGACGCAACCCTGGGTGTTGGGCAAGACCAGCCCGATGAAGCTGCGCCTGTTTCCCAATGGCCATAGTGGCTACTGGTCCGAGGGCGAGGCCGCCGTCGCGTACGAGCGCGGCGGCTACACCAATGTGACCGGGGGCACGTTGCCGGGCATGCGCGACAATGAAATGCGGGTGGTCAACTTGTTTCCTGATCTGATGGTGAATATTCGCTCGAACGTGGTGCGGATCGACCGCATGATTCCGATCGACGAGCAGCACACGATGGTCGAATGGCGGGGGCTTGGTGTCGCCGGCGACGATGCCGAGACGCGGGAGCTAAGGCTGCGCCATCACAACATGTTCTGGGGCCCGGCGGGGCGCAACCTGCCGGAGGACCTGATTGCGGTGGAATCGCAGTACCGTGCCATGCGTGCCGACGCAGTCCGCTACAGCATTCTCGCGCGAGAGGAAGACCTCAATCCGACGGACGACGCGAACCTGCGAGCCTATTATCAAGAGTGGAACCGGCTGATGGGGCGAAGCGCGTCAGCACCGTTCGAGGCGCACGCACAAGAGGTGACGCTGTGAGCTACGAGAATCTTCTGGACGCGTTCGAGGTGCAGCAGTTCATCCAGCGCACGGCCGCGCTGTTGAACGCCGAGAAGCTTTCCGAATGGCTGGAGCAGTTCCATTCGGATGGCTTGTACGAGATCACCGCGTACAGCACTGAGCTTGGCAAGGAGCTGGCATGGTGGAAGCAGGAATTGCCGCTGCTGCAAAAAACCATCTCGGAGGTGCCGAGACACGTGCGTGATCCGGCCAAGCGTCTGCACGTGCTGGGACCGCCGCTGGTGAGCGTGACGGGTGACGCGGCGCGAGGGCAAACGGCCTTCTCGGTATTTCGCACCCTGCCAACAGGGGAGACCAGCCTCTTCGTGGTGGGCCGCTACCTTGACGAGCTGGTGCGGGTCGGGAGCGGCTGGCGCTTCAGCGTCCATCGGGTGCAACTGGAGACACGCGTCCTCGATGCATTTACGCATCTGCCGCTGTAGATGTCGCAGCCAAGCGGTTGCTCACAACGCGAATGCTCCTGATGGGCGGCTTGCAATGTCGCGGAGTGTTGGCCAAACGGCGAGTTCGTACGTGACGAATGCCCAGGTATCGTCGCAGAGCGAAGCTTGAGCCAGGCTGCCGACTGAACATTGAGCGAGGGCTAGATGCCTTCCGCGAGCGTTCGGCACGCGATAAGCCTCGAGATCGAATGCTTTCCAATGGTGAACACCTTTGAACGCTGGACATGCAACGAATGCACACCCCGCTGGTTCGGCAAGCCATTCAGGTGCTGAGGACACTCCAGATCATTTCCGGTCGCCCAGGGTTGCACTTTCCTGGCGAGAGGGGCGCATGAGCGGCGCCCAGGTCGCACTGTTCATCGCTTTCGTGGTGGTCGCGACCCTGGCGCAGGGGCTGACAGGCTTCGCGTTCGTGCTGGTACTGCTTGGGCTCGCCGGCCTGTTCCAGCTTGCGCCCGTGACCGACCTGGCGAACGTGGCAACCACGCTGGCCGTGCTGGGCGCGGCGGCAATGCTGCGCACCTCGCTGAGACACGTCGACCGTACTGCCTATCGCGAGGCGGTGGCTGGATCCGCGCCGGGGGTTCTCGCCGGTGTGCTGTTGCTACAGTGGCTGAGCGCAAACGTCATGACCGTGTTGGGCGTGCTGCTCGGCGTGACCATCTTCGCATGCGCGATCACCATGTTGCGGCCGGGAAACGTGCTGCCAGTACGGTCCAGCGGCATCTGGTTCGGCGGCTTCGGCCTGCTCTCGGGAGTGCTGGGCGGCCTGTTTTCGGCCGGCGGCCCCCCGCTTGTGTACCACTTCTACCGACAGCCCATGGCAATGGAAGCACTGCGGGCCACCTTGGTCGCCGCGCTGACCACGATGAGCGTGATGCGGATTGTCGTCGTCCTGGCAACGGGACAGTTCAGCCTGCTTGCGCTGAAGATGATCCTGCTCGCCGCCCCTGCGGTGCTGGGGACGTCCTGGCTGCTGCGACGCTATCCCCCCCGCTGGCGACGCGAGACGGTGCTCAGGATCGTGTGCGTGTTGCTTCTCGCCACCGGCGTCAGCATCGCCGCCTCAGCCCTGCTGGGACGTTGAGTCCGCACGCATGAGGAACCTGTGCAGGCGCGACTGCGCGGCATCGATGAGGCGGCACACTACCGCCGCGTGTCACGCGGGTCGATGATTGTCCTCCACGCTGAAGGCTTCTGCAGTGAGGAACGAGGAGGTGAGCTCGCTCAGTTCCGCCTCCAGCTCGCGTTCGCGTTGCTTGGGATCGGCCGCCGCACTGATTCGCGCTTGTACGCGTCCCCTTCACCGCGCAGCGAGCCCCACTCCGCCGGCGGCCACCCAAGTTTTAGCCCGATTCCGCCTGCTGAGAACATAGTGCGCAAAAGGCGTCGCAGCGGCGAGCCAAGCACCGGCCGCGGCGGCATCGCAGTCCAGCGCCTGGGCGACCTCGTAAGCCTCCAGGCGCGCCGGTTGCCGCAGGCGCGTGTCGCGACTGGCGCCGGCCTGGAGCGCGCACAGCGCGAAGTCCGCGCCGGCAGGCAAGTGCAGCAGTTCCGCACGCGTCTCCAGCGGCAGCGCTTGCCACTCGAGCAGCGACAGCCGCAGCCGGCAGCCGTCCAGTTTGTGGCGCACAGCGAGCGGCAGCCACAGCAGGCAGCGAGCTTCGTCGGGTTCGAAGGAGAGGCAGGCGGTGGGCCCCACGTCGGGTCGCATACGGCCAGCATAGCGCCCGCCTGGAGTTCGAGAACGCAATATTCAGGTCGCATTGACCTGAATAATCGATCGTCCTCGGGCCGTGTCAGTCCGTCGTGCAGTGGCGCAGGAACCCTTCGGCTGCGGCGCCCAGCTTCTTCGCCCGGTGCAGCACGATGGAGAGCGTGCGCTGCATCGGCGGCAGGGTTGTGGCAAGCTCCACCAGCCACCCCTCGGCGATCGCCTCCTTCACCGCCAGCCGCGACAGGCACCCCAGGCCCAGTCCTGCGGCCACGACGCGCTTGACCGCCTCGTTGCTCCCCAGCTCGAGCTCCACCTCCATCTGTGTCAGATGCGGGATCAGCCAGCGGTCCGAGGCTTCCCGAGTGCCAGAGCCGGGTTCGCGCAGGACCCAGGTGGCATGGTTCAGCTGGCGTGCGCCGGCGCGGCGTTCCGCCAACGGGTGGCCGGCGGCGGCGACCACGACGATCTCATCGCTGCGCCACTTGCTGACCGAGAGCTCCGGGTGGCTGTGGGTCCCCTCGATGAAACCGATGTCGGAGCGGAACGAGGCGACCCGCTCGAACACGTCATGCGTGTTGGCGATATCCAGCAGCACGTGGCTGCGCGGGTTCGCCTGCTTCCACCTGGCGATCAGCACCGGGAGCAGGTACTCGCCGATCGTGTAGCTGGCGGCCAGCCGCAGCGACGCCGCATGGGCCGCGGTGAACAGGGCTTCCGTCTCCACCGCCTGCTCCAGGATTCCGGCCGCGCGCGGCAGCAGGGCCCGCCCATTCTCGTTGATGACCAGCTTCTTGCCCACCCGGTCGAAGAGCTGCGCACCAAGCACGGCCTCCAGCTCGCCGAGCGCGTTACTCGCGGCCGACTGCGAGCGCGAGATCTCGTCGGCCGCGGCCCGCGTCGTGCCGCCGCGCGCCACCGCCGCGAACACCTCCAGCTGGCGCAGCGTGAGCTTCAGTCTCTGATCGATTTTCTGATTCACTGCGACCGGAATTATGCGGCACGCGAATCTGTGCGCTGTCTAGCATAAGCTTATGTTCAAGTTCCTCTCCAGCGAGCCGGTGCACGATGCAACCGCGAGCAGCACCGCGGACACCGAGGTCAAGACGACTACGTGCTACATGTGTGCCTGCCGCTGCGGCATACGCGTGCACCTGCGCGACGGGCAGTTCGCGCAGATACTCGATGAAACCGGTTGGCTTTCCCATGATGCGTGAAGTTGGGGGGTGGGTGTGCTGCGTGGTGACAGGATCAGTTGCCGCCGACGCGCGAGAGG
>RFXC01000206.1 GCA_009921765.1 Betaproteobacteria bacterium
CCTCACGACAGATCAGGTTCGGGCGATGGAGTCGGGTGATTTTGCGGGGCTTGAACCGTTCCAGGTTGCAGCGCTTCTAAGCGATCAGGTTGCTGTCCTTGAAACTGCCGATTTGAAAGGGCTGTCGACCTCTCAGGTAGGCCAACTACGCGCAGACCAGCTTCGCGCTTTGAATACGGCGCAAATCCTTGCGCTTGAGCCCGATGACTTCAGGGCAATCGGGACAGCCGGCCTGGCAGCGCTGCGTACAGATCAGGTTGCCGCCCTTGAAGAGGCGGACATCATCGCCCTTGAAACCGCCCAACTTGCCGCAATGGGAACGGATCAGGTTGCTGCGCTCAGGGCCGCACAAATCGGTTGGCTGCAGAATTTCGATATCGCTGCGTTCCGAACCGATCAAATTGCAGTCCTAACGACGGCGCAGGCCGATGCTTTCGAGGCTGCGGACGCTCAGGCGATCCGGCCTGCGCAGATTTCAGCGCTGTCAACCCAAGCCGTCGCGGCGATTCGCGATGCGCGCTTCTCGGAATTTGATTCGTCGCAAATCGCGGCATTCCGAACCGATCAAATCGTTGCTTTCACCCAGGCGCAGGCGCTACGTTTGTCGGTTGGCCAAGTTCAAGCGCTCACTTCTGATCAGCTTCCGGCGCTACAAACTGCAGACTTCGCGATGTTTGCGAAGGATCGCCTCGCAGCGATTTTGCCCGACCGGATCGTTGCGCTCACGACTGCCCAGCTTGCCACCCTCGATGCGGATGAACTGAATGCGCTGATTACCGAGCAGATCGCCGCGATCTCGACGAATCAGCTCGTATCGCTCACAAGCGCCCAGATCGGCTCTCTTGATCTGTTGCATCTCTCCGCCCTGAGTACGGATCAAGTGGCGGCCCTGACCAGCTCGCAACTGGACGGTCTCGACGCAGCGGACATCACCAACCTGCTCCCTGCGCAGGCGGCGGCGTTGCGGGTCGCCCAACTTGACACGCTTACCAGCGACCAGATTGCAGGACTTGAGACAGCGGACATCCAGCAGATGACCGCCACCGCGCTCGCGTCGCTCGACAGCGACCAAATGCTTGCGCTGGTGCCCGCGCACTTTGCCGCCATGTCGACGGGGCAGCTCAGCGCCCTAGTGACCGAGGTGGTGTCTGCGCTGGACAAAAGCGATATTGCTGCGCTGTCTACCGCCCAGCTCGTTTCGCTGACCGATGCGCAGATTACTGCGCTGCGTACTGATCAGATCGCAGAGATCAGCGACGCCCGCGTCACTGCGCTCACCACATCGCAGATCGTTGCACTGGAAACGTCCGATTTCCGGGCGCTCACGGAACTGCAGATCAAGGCGCTGACCACCGCGCAGTGGGTTGCAGCGCAACCCGCCGACATCAGCGCGCTCTCCACCGACCAGCTGATTGTTCTCAATACCAACCAGCTTCGCGCGCTAGAGACGGCCGATATCTCTGCGCTGTCAACGGAGCAAGCAGTCAGCCTGCTCGAATCGCAGGTTCGCGCGCTGACAGGCTCTCAGATCGCTGCGATCGAGACGCGCGACATCGTGGTGTTGAGAACCGTACAGATTGAAGCGCTCACTACCGCGCAAACCGTTGCGCTTACCACCGGCCAGATCGCAGCGCTGCGGACGGATCAGATTCTTGCGCTGGAGACCGCCGACATCGCGGCGCTCACCACCGCTGCGGTAGCTGCCTTGCGTACCGACCAGATCGTGGCGCTCGAAGCCACTGACGTCGGTGCGCTCACCTTTGACGGCGTTCAGGCACTTCGTACGGATCAGATTGCTGCGCTGGAAACGGCAGATGTTGCGCAGCTTTCCACCGCGCAGCTTGTTGCACTGCGACCAGAGCAAATTACGGCGCTTCGTACCGATCAGGTCAGAGCGATCACGCCGCAGCGCCTGTCGGCACTGACGACGAATCAAATCATCGCGCTTGACAGCGCCGACTTCACAGGGATGGCGGTTGACCAGCTCAAGCAACTGACGACCACTCAGGTCGTGGCGATGGAACGCGATGACTTCATCGCGCTTGCCACCGATCAGATTGCCGCGCTGCTCACGTCGCAGATTCCTTCGCTTCAGACCGAGGATGTGGTCGCGCTCAGCACGGCACAAATTTCGGCGCTGACTGCCACCCAAATTCCGTCGTTCACGACGGGTCAGATTACTGTTATCGAGACCCGTGATCTGGTTGCGATGGGGACGCACCAGATTGCTGCACTCACCACGGCACAGATCCAGGCGCTCACGACGGGACAGGTCCGTGCGTTGGAAACCGAAGACCTGGTTGCGCTGAGCACCTCGCAGTTGGTTGCGCTTCGCACCAGCCAGATCGCGGTGCTGCGTACCGATCAAATCGTTGCGCTCGATGACGATGACTTCACGGCGCTTACAACCGGGCAGATCGTTGCGCTCACGACGCAGCACGTCAGAGCGCTTGAAACTGACGATATTGCCGCGCTGACTTTCGCCCAGATCGCTGCGTTGACGTCTGGTCAAATTCAGGCGCTGCGCACCGACCATGTCGTGGCGCTTGACCCGCTTGATGTGGCGAAGCTGTCGACCGAACAGGTGGCCTCGTTCCTGCCGGGGCAAATCACTGTCCTCGGTACGGAAGATATCGGTGGCATGTCGGCTACGCAGCTCGGCGCTCTCACCACCGAGCAGATGCCTGCGCTCGAGTCGGGTGACCTATCTGTCCTGAACACCACGCAGCTCGCGGCCTTCAGCACGGCGCAGATGCGTGCAATCGCGACGGATGATGTAGTCGGGTTCACGACCACCCAGATTTCTCGTTTGGCGGCATCGCAGCTGGCTGCGCTGTCCACCGCATCAACGGCGGCGTTGCGCACGGAGCAGGTGGCCGCCATCACTACCGCGCAGGTCGCTGAGCTCACCACCGGCCAGATCGCTGCGCTCGAAACGCAACATATCGTTGCACTGCCCGCGAACAGGATCGCTGCGCTCACGACTGCCCAGGTTGTTGCGCTGGATACGGCCGATATGCCGGTTCTCGGCAGCGCGCAGATTTCGCAGCTGACCACGGCGCAGATTGGCGTTATCGAGACACGCGATATCGTTGCGCTCACCAGCGCGCAGATTGCGCTCCTCAGCAGCTCGCAGGTGGCAGCGCTCAGTACCGCACAAATCGTGGCACTGGGCACCGATGATGTGGCGGGGCTCACCACTCGGCAGGTGCCGGCGCTGACCACGACGCAGATCATCGCGCTGGAGACTGCGGATATTGCGGCGCTGCTCACTTCGCAGTTGAGTGTGGTAACGGCCGCGCAGTTCGGCGCATTCGAGACGGCAGATATCGTTGCGCTGAGTTCCGATCAGATCAAGGTACTGAACACGTCTCAGGTTGCAGCGATGACCGCGGGCCAGTTGTCCGCGCTGCAAGACGGCGACCTTGCGCTCTTCAATACGCGTCAGATCCAGGCGTTGCTCCCTGCCCAGATTCCGCTCCTTGACAGCGGCGATATCGCCACCCTGAACACCGAGCAGATCGGATCGCTTTTGCCGGCGCAGGTTGGGGCGATGACCACCGCGCAGGTGGAGGTGCTGGATACCGCCGATATTGCGGCTTTCAAGACGACGCAGCTCGTTGCGCTGACCTCGGCGCAGATCCCGGTGCTTGGCACGGATGGCATCCTTGCTCTCAGCACGGCACAGATCAGTTCCCTCACCGCAGACCAGATTCCGTCACTGACCACTGGCCAGATTGTCGCGCTCGAAACGGCCGATTTCGCAGGGATGAAGACTGGCCAGGTGGCGAGCCTGACCACAGCGCAGATCGCTGCCCTGGCGAGCGAAGACGTCCGGGCGCTATCTGCCGCGCATATTTCCGCGCTCAGTACCGGGCAGATACCTTTCCTCGCGACTGAAGATGTCGCGGGGCTCACTACCGAGCAGGTTGCTGCCCTCACGGTGCAGCAGATTCCGTCGTTCGAAACCGCCGACTTCGCAGCGCTTGGCACGTCCCAGCTTCGCAGTCTAAGCACGGTGCAGGTTGCGGCGATTACCTCGGCGCAGCTTGCCGCGCTATCGAGCGACCAGATCGCTGCGCTCACGACCTTACAATTGCCGGCGATTAGTGTCGGCAACATTGGCGCGCTCGACATCTCTGACGTTGTTGCGCTCGATACGACCCAGATCGCCTCGTTCTCCAGTGCACAGATCGCGGTCTTTTCAACTGCCCAGATCAACGCGCTCGCCACCCAGGACGTGGCTGCGCTTCGTACAGTTCAGGTGGCCGCACTCGGTACGGCGCAGATTCTTGCGCTTGGGACCGATGACGTCGTTGCCCTGGGTACCGCGCAGATCCAGGCGCTGTCTGACACCCAGATCGGGGCGTTCACCACCGAGCAGGTTGCTGCACTTCAGACCGTTGATCTCGCGGCGTTCAAGACGTCGCAAATTCCGGCGCTCACGACAGCCCAGCTGGTCGCGATCGCGGAAGATATCGTTGCGCTTAGCACCGCTCAGCTGTTCGCGCTGAGCACAGATCAGGTTCCCGCGCTCACCACCGCGCAGGTCGATCTTCTCGACTCGGGCGATATTTCGAGTCTGTCATCCACACAGATCGCCTCGTTTGGAACGGCCCAACTATTGGCCATCGGCACCGCCGAATTCGCGGGCATGAAGACCACGCAGATTACTGCGCTGACGTCAACGCAGATTCCCGCGCTGCTGACTGCATCGATTGCCGCGCTGACAACCGCGCAGATCTTCTCGCTCACCACCGCGCAGATCGATGCGCTGACATCCGCTCAACTGCGCGCGATCGAAACCGTTGATATCGCGGTTCTCAAGCCGTCGCAGATTGCTGCGCTCAGCACCACAGATATTTCGGTGCTGCGCGATTCGCAGATCGAGGCGCTCACTACAGGTCAGGTACCGTTGCTCAGCGCCGCGCAGGTCGCAGCACTCAGCACAGCTCAGCTCGATCAGTTTTCAACTGCCGATCTCACCTCGCTGTTGTCGACGCAGGTGGCGGCGCTCACTACTGCCCAGATTGCATCGCTCACCACCACAGAGGTGAGCCTGCTCAAGAGTTCGCAGATTGTTGCGCTCGGTTCTTCGCAATTGCGAGCGCTGGGCACGGATGACATCGCGGCGCTTACAACGACGCAAATCGACGCGCTGACGACCGCGCAGATCGCAGCATTGTCCACAGCGCAGGTTGAGGCGTTTGACGGCACGGACCTGAACGCGTTTTCCACAACCCAGATTGCTACGCTCTCGACAGCCCAACTCGATACGCTCACCACGTCCGAGCTTGCTGGGCTCGGCACGTCGCTGGTGGCAGCCCTCACCACCGAGCAGATTCGCAGCCTGGCGCAGGCGGATCTTGTTGCGCTCACCACCTCCCAGGCGTCCTCGCTCGGCACCTCCCAGATTGCGGCGTTGACGACCGTTCAGGTTTCGTTCCTCGAAACGCGTGATGTCGCTGCGCTCAAGACTACGCAGATTCAGGCGTTGTCGAGTGCGCAGGTTGTTGCACTGGGTATCGCTGGTGTTGAGGCGCTGACCACCGCGCAGCTTGCATCGCTAACGACCATTCAGGTGACGGCGCTCACCACCGATCAGGTCACCTCGCTGGATTCCGGTGATTTGATCGCGTTTGGCACGACCCAGGTTGCGGCGCTCACGACTGCGCAACTCGGGGCCATCACGCCTCCGGAGTTCGGCGCACTGCGCTCGGTGCAGATTGCTGCGCTGGGAACCGGTCAATTGCCGGGTCTTGGTACCGACGATATTCAGGCGCTGGTGTCGGGTCAGATCCTGGCCTTGTCCAGCGCGCAAATTGTCGCGCTCAGCACCGAGCAGGTCGGGGCATTCACAGCTGACCGGTTCAAGTCATTTAGTAGCGCCCAAATTCCGTACTTCAGCGTGGGCCAGATCCAGGCGCTCAGCACGGAAGATGTGAGCCAGATCGGTACCGCCCAGATCGCGGCTTTTGGCACCGGACAGCTGCCCGGGCTTGGTACGGATGACATTCGCGCGCTGTCCACAGCGCAGGTGGCGTCGCTTACGACCACGCAGATTGCGGCACTCTCGAGCGGTCAGATTCTCGCGCTCGAGACAGCCGATTTCGCCGCGTTGAAGACCACGCAGATCACCGGCTTCACCACAGGGCAGATGTCGTCAATCGGTACCGACGACATTGTTGCCCTGTCGTCTGCTCAGTCTGCGGCGCTCAGCATTGCCCAGATCCAGGCGCTCAGCACCGAGCAGATTGCTGCGTTCGAAACCAGTGATATCGCGATCTTGCAGGTGTTGCAGTTCCAGGCGATGTCCAGTGACCAGTTGCAGGCGCTCAGCACCAGTGACATTGCAGCACTGCGCAGCACGACGGTCGCGGCCATTCAGCCGGCACAACTGCCAGGTCTTGGTACTGACGATATCGTGGCCCTCACCAGCGCGCAGGTTGCCGCCCTGGGCGCGTCGCAGATCGGGGCGCTGTCGTCTGCCCAACTGCTGGCGTTTGATACTGCCGATATTGCGTCGTTCTCAACTACCCAGTTGGCGGGGCTGACCACCGCGCAGATCGTTGTTCTCGAAACGGCCGATTTCGCGGCAATGACGAGCACGCAGATTGCCGGACTCAGCACCGCTCAGGTGGCGGCGCTTGAAACCGGCGATATCGTGGCCTTCAGCACTGCGCAGATCGCCAGTCTCACGGCAACGCAGGTGCCCGTGCTGGATCGGGCAAAGATCGAAGCGCTCGCCACCGAGGATGTCGCGGCACTCAAAACTACTCAGCTCGCGGCGCTTACCTCCGCGCAGATTGGCTGGCTGCAGTCAGAAGATATTAATGCGTTGTCCAGCACGCAGGTGACGGGCTTTACCACCTCGCAGATACTCGCACTGCGCAGTGATCAGATCCTCGCGCTTGCCACGGAAGACATCGCAGGCTTCAAGGTTGAGCAGATTGGTGCGCTCAGCACGGGCCAGATTGATGCCTTGAGCACGGGCCAGATCGCGGCACTGAAGACCACGCAGGTGGCAGCGTTGAGCACGGCGCAGGTGGCGGTGCTTGGCACCGACGACATCGTTGCGTTCACCACGGCGCAGGTGGCCTCACTCACCACAGCGCAGTTGCGGGCTCTCGCTGATGATCGCCTGAGGGCGCTCGGTACCCAGGACCTGGCCGCAATGGGAACGGTGCAGCTTGCAGCGTTCACGACCGCGCAGATCGTTGCTCTTGAATCGGTCGATATTGCTGCAATCAAGTCGTCGAACCTGTCCGCCCTGTCGACCGATCAGGTTCGGGCGCTCGAGACAGAGGACGTTGTCGCGCTGTCGACTGCGCAAATTGCTGCGCTGAGTGCTGCACAGTTTGCGGCGCTCGAGGGGCGGCATATTGCCGCGCTGGAAACTGC
>RFXC01000207.1 GCA_009921765.1 Betaproteobacteria bacterium
TCTACGCCCATGATGGCGGGCAGTTGCGCAGCCGGATGTTCGCGCCCTCCCTGGGCGTGGGCGAGGACCCGGCCACCGGCAGCGCCGCCACGCCGCTGGCTGGGCTGCTGCTGCAGCTTTCGGGCGCTGCTTCGGGCCATTGGGATATGCATCAGGGTATAGAAATGGGCCGCCCAAGCCTGCTGCGCACCACCGCGCGCCGCACGGAAGCGGGGATCATGACCACCGTGGGTGGCGCCTGCGTGCCGGTCATGCGGGGTGAGATTTCGCTGTAGCGGCCGCAACCGCGGCTTGCGGCGGGCGGTTGGGGCGAAGGTGGGCAGGCCACGGTATGGGGAAGCGACCGGCGCTTGCCTGCACCGCAGGCCGCGCTTGCCAACGGCTATCAGATTCACGCGCTGGAATGGGACTGTGTGCACGAGCCTGCGGTGGTGCACCCCATGGCCACGCTTATTCCGGCGCTTCTCGCGCATGCCGAGCGGCGCTCGGCGGCGGGTCGGCCCGTAAGCGGAACCGACCTGCTGCTCGCGCTATCGCTGGGTGTGGAGATCGCCGCCATGATCGGCGCCGCATCGAAATCGGTGATGAAATTTTTCCGGCCGGCCACCTGTGGGGGCTTTGGTGTGGTGGCCGGGCTCGGGTCGATGGAAGGCCTGAATGCCGACACCATGATGCATGCCTTCGGGATTCAATACGGACAAACCTCCGGCACGATGCAGGCGCATGTAGAGGGGTCGCTGCTGCTCGGTTTACAGGTGGGTTTCAACGGTCGGGCGGGGCTCACGTCAGTGGATCTGGCCATGGCGGGGCTCACCGGGCCGCAGCAGGTGCTTACCGGCATGTACGGTTACTACAAGCTCTTTGAAACCGAGCATGACATTCCAGGCTGGTGGCCCCGCCTCGGTCGCGAGTGGCAAATCACGCGGCTCTCGCACAAGCCGTTTCCGAGTGGGCGACTGACCCACGCAGCCGTCGATGCGATTCAACAGGCGCGTGCCGAGCTCGGCTTCGGCCCCGACGATGTGCAGTCGATGTCGGCGAGCGTGCCGCCGCTCACCCACCGGCTGGTGGGGCGCCCCGACATCGCCGATCCGGCGCCCAACTATGCGCGCCTGTGCATTCCTTATGTCAGTGCCATTACGCTGATCGACGGCGCCTGCGGGCCCGAGGCGTTTGCAGCGGGTCGGCTGCGTGATCCGGCGGTCCATGCGCTGGCCGCCCGGATATCGGTGAGCCTCGACAGCAACCCCGATGTCAATGCGCTCTGGCCCCAGCACTTTGTGATCGAGCTGCGCGACGGCCGGCGCTGGGAGCGGCGGATCGAGACGCCTATCGGTCATCCCGACAATCCGCTCAGCCGTGAGCGGCACCTCGCCAAGTTCAGAAAATGCTGGGCGATTGGCGGCATGGCGGCAGAGGGCGGTGAGGCGCTGATCGGTCAGGTCGATTCGCTCGAGCAGTGTTCGGATGTGGCGAACCTGGCCCGCATGCTGGCCCGGAACTGAGGGGGCGCTGCCAGGCGGCTTGGCGTGGGTGGCGTCCGTCGGATGCCGATTCTCCCGGGCGCCAACCGGGGTCTCCCCTTGAAATTTCTGTTTTTGCCTCAATATCGCGCCTCGACCGGCGGCTTATACGCCGGCACCTGACCGGGGGATCCATGATCGAGGTTGAAAATCTGACACGCCGCTTCGGCGCCAAAAAGGCCGTTGACGATGTGTCGTTCAGTGTCAGCAAGGGCGAAGTGCTCGGCTTTCTGGGCCCCAACGGGGCGGGCAAGTCGACCACCATGCGAATGATCACCGGCTTTCTCGCGCCCACCTCGGGCCGGGTGCGGGTATGCGGCTTCAGCATCGCCGACCAGCCGCTCGAGGTGAAGCGCCGGATCGGCTACCTGCCTGAATCGGCGCCCTCCTGGCCCGACATGACTGTCCTGGGCTTCCTGGAGTTTGCCGCGCGCGTACGCGGCCTGCAGGGCAAGGCCGAACGCGATGCGATCCGGCGTGTGGTGGCCCAGTGCCATCTCGAGAATGTGCTGGGTCAGGGCATCGAGACCCTTTCCAAGGGTTTTCGTCAGCGTACCTGTCTCGCCCAGGCGCTCATTCACGATCCTGAAGTGCTCATCCTCGACGAGCCCACCGACGGGCTGGATCCCAATCAGAAGCATGAGATGCGTGCGCTCATTCGCGATATGGCGCGCTCACGGGCGGTGCTGTTCTCCACCCACATCCTGGAAGAGGTGGATGAGGTCTGCACCCGGGCGATCGTGATCGATCGCGGCCGCATTGTGGCCGACGGCACACCGGCAGAGTTGCGTGCCCGCGTGCCGAGCGGCCGTCTGGATGATTTCTTCCGTTCGGTCACCCGGTCCGATCTCGAGCCCGACGCGGGCTTGGCCGCGCAACAGGCGGCGTCATCGGCTTCGCAAGCCGCTTCCAGTCATGACGAGAGGGTCGCATCGTGAGTTCCCCGTTCTCAGCCATTGTCCGGCGCGAATTCTCGGCCTATTGGGCCACGCCGGTTGCCTATGTGTTCCTGGTGGTGTTCCTGCTCCTTACCAGTTTCTTCACCTTTTCATTTGGCGGCTTCTTTGAGCGCGGCGAGGCCTCGCTTACGGCGTTCTTTGCGTGGCTGCCCTGGCTGTTCCTGTTCATCGTCCCGGCGATCGGTATGCGGTTGTGGTCTGACGAGCAGCGGCTTGGCACCCTTGAACTGCTCATGACGCTGCCGATCGCCCCCTGGCAGGCGATTGTCGGAAAGTTCGTGGCCGCCTGGCTCTTCATCGGCGTCGCTATCGCGGGCACCTTCCCGCTCATCGTCACCGTCAACTGGCTGGGTGATCCCGACAACGGCGTGATCGCATCGGGCTATGTGGGCGCCTTCCTGGTGGCGGGTGTTTATCTGGCGATTGCGTCGTTCTGTTCGGCGCTCACCCGCAATCAGGCGGTGGCCTTTGTGCTGTCGCTCATCCTGTGCCTGCTGCTTGCGCTGGCCGGCTCGCAGCCGGTTGTAGATCTGCTCGCGCGCTGGGGCGGGGTGAAGCTCATGGAGGTGATCGCCTCCATGTCGGTCATCACCCGGTTTGACGGGTTCCAGAAGGGTCTGATCGACCTGCGCGACGTGGTCTATTTCGGTTCGATGGCTGCGCTTGCCCTGTTTTCCACGGCAGCCGTCATCAGCCGACAGCGCGCGGCGGTCAGCTCACCGGCTGCGGTGCTGATCGTGGCCGTTGCGCTGGTCGGGCTCAATCTCGCGATCGTGCCGGTCAGCATCCGCATGGACCTCACCGAGGGGCGTCTCAATACGCTCTCCGAGGGCAGCAAAGCGGTCCTGAACCGCATCGAAACCCCGGTCAAGGTGAAGCTCTATGTGTCGGCTGACGAAGCTGCGGTTCCCATGCCGCTTCGCGCCTTCTCGCGTCGGGTGGAAGATCTGCTTCGGCGCATGCGCGCCGAGTCGGACGGCAAGCTCATTGTCGAGAAGCTTGATCCTGCGCCCGACTCCGACGCCGAAGATGCCGCCCAGCTCGACGGAATCGAGCCCCAAACCTTGCCCTCGGGCGAGCGGTTCTACCTGGGCCTTGCAATCGGCGAGGGCGAAAAGCGCATCACGCTATCCGAACTCAACCTGGATCGTGAACGGCTTCTCGAATACGACATCGTCCGCGCAGTGGCGCGTGCCGGGGCCAAGACCAAGCCCGTCATTGGTCTCATGACGCCGCTACCTGCGTTTGGTTCGCGCGGTATGCCGCAGATGGGCATGCCGCCCTCCGAGAAATGGGCGTTCATCAACGAGCTTGAGCGCGATTTCGAGATCAAGCAGATCGGGTTCGACGCCAAGGCGATTGATGCCGAGATCAAGACGCTGCTGGTGATCCACCCGCGTGGCATTACCGAGCCGGCGCTGTTTGCGCTCGATCAGTTCGTGCTGCGCGGTGGCCGCCTGATCGCCTTCCTCGATCCCAAGGCTTACTTCGATCCGCTCGGACCGATGATGGGCTCGCCCGGCGGCACCTCGTCATCGCTCGATCCCCTGTTGAAAGCCTGGGGTATCGAGTACAAGGAGGACAAGGTGCTCGCCGACCTGCGCTACCTGTCGGGCGCAGGTCCTCGTGCCATGCCTGCGGTGCTCACGCTGCAGGACGAAGCGATGAACGCCGATGAAGTGGCCACGCAGGGCGTCGGGCGCCTGCTCTTTGCGTTCAGTGGTGCGTTTGGCGGCAAGCCCGTCGCAGGGCTCACGCAGAGCGTGCTGCTGCGCTCGTCCCAGGTCTCGATGATGATCGAGTCGGCCATTGCAGCCGAGCCAGGCGAGAAATCGGTACGTGGTTTCAAACCGAGTGGCACGGAGCAGTCGATCGCGATCAAGCTGCTGGGCAAGTTCCCCACCGCCTATCCCGACGGCATCAAGGAGGGTCCTGAGCAGCGGCTGAAGGAAGCCACGGGCGAGGGCGCAGTGGTGCTGGTCGGAGACAGCGACTTTGTGCAGGACGGCGCAGCGGTGCAGATTGGCGAGGTGTTTGGCCGGCGGATCGTGGTGCCCGCCAACGGCAACCTTGCCTTCGCCCAGGCGGTGATCGATCAGATGGCCGGCGCAACCGACCTCATCCGGGCGCGTGCGCGTGCGGTGGTGTCGCGGCCGTTTACGCTCATCAACGAGATGGAGGCGCGTGCGGCCCAGGACTACATCGGCCGGATCGCCGAGCTCGAGGAAAATCTGCAGAAAACCCAGCAGAAGTTGCAGGAACTGCAGAAGGCGCGCGGTCCGAACGCCAGCACCAGCACGCTCACCGCAGAGCAGCAGACCGAGCTGGATGAGTTCCGCAAGAAAAGCGCCGAGGCGCGTCGCGAACTGAAGGAGGTGCGTCGCGAGCTTCGCGCCGAGAGCGAGTCGCTCCAGCGAAACACCCGACTGGTCAATCTCCTTCTGGTGCCCACGCTGATCGTGGTGGTGGCGCTCCTTGCCTGGAACACGCGCCGCCGCCGGGTCGTCACGATCTAGTCGCGGTTCCCGTTGCGTCAAGGAGGCTTCGCGCCTGGCTGGTAATTCCAGCCCAGGCGCGAGTCGAGCGGCGCATGATCCTTACTTCAGCACCCTGAACAACGCCGAGTAATCGTCAGTCCAGGGGCGCAAACCGGGGATGGTCTCAAACGCTGTCGTGGCGCCGTGAAGCGCCGGCTCACGGTCGAGCGTCGGATTGCGAGACACCAGCACCCAATCGGTATTGTTGAACGGCGCATCGCCCTCCGGGCGGTCGAATACGCGCACGGCATGGAGCCCAGCTTCACCCGCAAGGCCGGCAACCACTGGCGCGAGTTTCAGGAATCGGTTGGTGACATGAAAAGCCACGATTCCCTGGGGCTTCAACTGCCGAACGTAGGCGGCCAAGGCCTCGCGGGTGATCAGGTGCACGGGAATTGAATCGCTCGAGAACGCATCAATCACCAGCACATCAAGGCCCTGTACGGGTTCGCGTTCAAGCTGCAGTCGCGCATCGCCAGTCACTGTTTCGATACGGGCTTTCGAATCGCGAAGAAAGCTGTAGTGGGTTTTCGCGACGTCGATCACCTCAGGGTCGAGTTCATAGAAGCGGAAGGTATCCCCCGGTCGTCCCCAGGCAGCCAGCGTGCCGGTACCCAGGCCGATCACGCCCACCTTGACCGGGCCCTCCCGCTGGCGCAGGGCAATGGCGCGGCCCACGCCTGATGTGGGCCCGTAATAGGTGGTGAGTTCATTCTGGCGCGCGGGTGCCAGGAACTGTTTCCCATGCAGGATCACGCCGTGCAGCAGATTGCGTGTGGCATCGCGGTCGTTGGTCGAGCCTTCATCTTTGACGCGCAACGACCCATAAAAGTTGCGCGACATGAGTCGCGCATCCGAGACCATCGAATCCACGTACAGCCATACATACACGCTGCAAACGCACACTACTGCGACCGCAGTGAGGCGCAGCGCCAACGCCGCCTGCCGCACGATCCAGAGCGCGGCGAGTGCTGTCGCGATGAGGCCGATACCCACTTCCCAGTAGCCGCTGAAGAGTTTGGGCGCCACGATGCCGACCAGGAGCCCCCCCAGCGCGCCGCCGAGCGACAGCATGAGATAGAAGCGCGTGAGCCAGCGCGGTGACGGCCGCATCGCGGCGAGTTCGCCGTGGGCAAACATGCAGCAGACGAACAGCCCCGCCGAGTAGAGCGGAATTTCGATGAGGATGGGCAGCACCTCGCCCTCTGCGTGCAACCCCCAGGCCATGGCAGCGAGCAGCGCGAACAGCGGCAAAACGAACAGGCGACGGCTGTACCAACCCCGGCCTTCGAAGCAGAGGATGAAGGTGATCAGATAAAGCGTGAGTGGCAGCAGCCAGAGGAACGGAATCGAGGCGACGTTGATCGTGATGTGGTTCGAGATGCCCAGCAGCAGGTAGGAACCCAGTGCCGAGAAGATGAGCCACGACAGCTGGTGAGCGGCGCTTGGCGGCGAGCCAGCATCGACCGGTATCGGCCCGGGCGCGGCGGCCGGGGTGCTGGAGTCGGTGCGCGCGCCGGGGCGCGCGGACGGTCGCAGCGACTGAAACGCGGCCGCTATCACCAGGATGGCAAAGAGCCCATAGGCGCCGCTCCAGATCCAGGTCTGGGTACGGGTAGGAATCCAGGGCTCGAACAGGAAGGGGTAGCCCACCAGCGCAAGGAGCGAGGCGAAGTTGGACAGCGCAAACAGCCGGTAGACCGTGCCGTCGGGGAAGCTTCGCGCAAACCAGGCCTGAACCAGCGGGCCGGTGGTCGAGAGCAGCAGATAAGGCATGCCGATGGTCGCAATCAGCAAGCCGAGAATCTGCCAGGTGGGGTCTTCGTCGCCCAACGGTTTCCACGCCGCATCGGGAATGATGGGCAGCGCCGCGAGGCTGAGCGCCACCAGCGCGCCGTGCACGATCACCTGCGTGCGGGGCTTTAACCAGCGAATGCTCGCGTCGGCATAGGCATAGCCCACCAGCAGCGCGACCTGAAAAAACACCATGCAGGTGGTCCAGACCGCAGCCGATCCGCCGAACCACGGCAGGATCTGTTTGGCCATCAGGGGTTGAACCAGAAACAGGATGAAAGCGCTGACGAAAATCGTCGCAGCGTAAATGGCCATGATGGTGGGCAGAGTGGTGAGCCGCCCCGGGACAGCCTGGCAGTGCCTGGGTCCAGGGCAGCGGGGGCGATGGGACGCCTGGGCAACCAGCCAGTTGCCCAGGCGAAAACGGTCAGTCGACCGCGATGGTGTTGCGCAGGATTCCGACCCGATCGATTTCAATTTCGATCACATCACCGTCCTTCATCCAGACCGGCGGCGTGCGGCGCGCGCCCACGCCGCCGGTCTGGATGAAGGACGGTGATGTGATCGAAATTGAAATCGATCG
>RFXC01000208.1 GCA_009921765.1 Betaproteobacteria bacterium
CCCTTGCTCTTCGGTTTGCTCATGGTCAGTGCTCCGGGGTGTCGGGGGCGGCGGCCGCCGAGGCGGCGGCTTGCGCACGGGGTTTGGCAGAGGACTGGCTCGCGAGCCTCGCGAGCAGCTCGCGCGCGAACTCGAGATAGGCCTGCGCCCCCTTTGACTGGGGGTCGTATAGGACGCCTGGCAGGCCATGGCTGGGTGCCTCGGCAAGCCGCACGTTGCGCGGCACCAGCGTTGCGAAGACCTTGTCGCCGAAGTGCGCCTCGAGCTGCCGCGACACCTGCTGCGACAACGCGATACGCGGGTCGAACATCACGCGCAGCAGCCCCAGAACGCCCAGCTGGCGGTTGAAATTGGCGTGGACCTTGCGCACTGTGTTCACCAGATCCGACAGGCCTTCCAGTGCGTAGTACTCGCACTGCATCGGGATGATCACCCCGCTCGCAGCACAGAACCCATTGAGCGTGAGGAGCGACAACGAGGGCGGGCAATCGATGATCACCAGGTCGAAGTCGGTGTCGACCTCGGCGAGCGCGTCGCGAAGCCGGGTCTCCCGGGCCTCGAGCTCGACCAGATCGAGCTCGGCGCCCGCCAGTTCGCGGTTGGCCGGCAGCAGCGCATAACCGGCTGCAGTCTGGGCGACGATCGCCTCACGCGCCCCAACCTCACCAATCAGCACCTGATAGACACTGGCGGCAAGCGTGCGCTTGTCCACACCGCTTCCCATGGTGGCATTGCCCTGAGGGTCGAGATCGACCAGAAGGACGCGCTGATTCAACCGAGCGAGCGCGCAGGCCACATTGACCGACGTGGTGGTCTTGCCAACGCCACCCTTCTGGTTGGCAATTGCGAGAACTTGCGCCATCGTTACTCCAGATGCAATACGAAAAGGCCGCGCACCGTGCGGACGGCACAGGCGCCAACACTCGGACCACTCATCTGCCCGTCCTCGTGGGCTGCGCAAGCTCAACCAGATGACGGGCAGCGCCCAAACCGGGTACGACCAGCGCCGCGATGTCGGTCACCCGCCAGCCCGGGGCAAGCGCCGCCGCCTCAGCCTCGATTTCCTGGCGCTGTCCCTTCATCGCGAACACCACCGTCTCGGGCGTGATAAACGGCTCGATCAGGGTGGCAAACTCGTTAAGGCTCGCAAACGCGCGACAGATGGCCAGATCGGGCGGCCGGAAAAGCCTGACTTCCTGGATTCGGCCCTCGTGCACCCGGACCCGCTGGGCGAGGCCCAGTTCGGCCACGCTCTGACGCAAAAACGCGGCCTTCTTGCCCACCGGTTCGACCAGATCGGCTTCAAGCGCAGGCCAGGCAAGCGCGAGCGCCAACCCGGGCAAACCCGCTCCGCTTCCCACATCGAGCAGACACGGTCCGGACCCCGCCCGGCTGGCGACGACGCGCTGCGCCGCCTCGTCGAGCGGACGCAACACCGCCAGGCTGTCGAGCAGATGCTGGACGAGCATGTTTGCCGGGTCGCGGATGGCTGTGAGGTTGTAGACGCGGTTCCAGCGCTGCAGCAGATCGAGATATGAGAGCAAGCGCTCACGCTCGTCGAAACCCAGGTTCAGCTTGAGTTCTTCGCAGCCTTCCGCCAGGCGCTCGGCGAGTTCGGTGCGTGCGGGCGCGCGGTTCGCGGGGCGGGGAGCGTGTCGCGCCGCACCGGCGGGTCGCCGCACCGCGTCACGCTCAGGCAGCCTGTTCATCACTCGTCGCTGCACGCCGTTTTTTCAGATGGACCAGCAGCAGCGACAACGCAGCCGGGGTCACCCCCGAAATGCGGCCCGCCTGGCCGAGTGTTTCCGGGCGCGCGCGGTTGAGCTTTTGCTGAACCTCGATCGACAGGCCGCGAACGCTCGCGTAGTCGAGATCGGCCGGTAGCGGCAGCGCTTCGTTGCGCGACTGGCGCTCGATTTCCACCTGCTGCCGGGTGATGTAGCCCGCGTATTTGAGCTGGGTCTCGACCTGCTCGATGACCACGGGATCGGTGAGTCCACCGTCGGCGACCGATGCGATGGCCGGGTAGGAGACCTCCGGGCGGCGCAGGAGATCGGCGAGGCAATACTCACGCTCGATCGCCTGACCGAACAGCTCGGTGGCCCGCTCGGGCGACAGCATGCGCGGATTGACCCAGGTGTCGTGAAGCCGTTGCAGCTCGGACGCCACCGCATCGCGCTTGCGACGAAAGGCATCCCAGCGATGGTTGTCGACACAACCAAGCTCGCGGCCCAGCTCGGTCAGACGCAGATCTGCGTTGTCTTCGCGCAGGCTCAGGCGGTATTCGGCGCGGCTGGTGAACATTCGATAAGGTTCGCTCACGCCCTGCGACACCAGGTCATCGACCAGCACACCCAGATAGGCCTGATCGCGGCGCGGCACCCATGGCTCCTGGTCGAGCGCCCGGCGGGCGGCATTGATGCCTGCGAGCAGGCCCTGGGCGGCCGCTTCCTCATAGCCGGTCGTCCCGTTGATCTGCCCCGCGAAATAAAGCGACCCGATCGCGCGCGACTCCAGTGAACGATAGAGCCCGCGCGGGTCGAAGTAGTCGTACTCGATGGCGTATCCCGGCCGCAGCAGATGTGCGTTTTCAAGGCCGGGTATGGAATGTACGAGGTCGAGCTGCACGTCAAAGGGCAGGCTGGTAGAGATTCCGTTGGGGTAGTACTCGTGGGTGTCCAGGCCTTCGGGCTCGAGGAAAATCTGGTGTGAGTCCTTCCGGGCAAACCGATGGACCTTGTCTTCGATGGAGGGACAGTAACGCGGGCCCACCCCTTCGATCAGGCCGGTGTAGAGCGGGCTACGGTCCAGGCCACCCCGAATAATGTCGTGCGTGTGTCGATTGGTATGGGTGATCCAGCAGGGAAGCTGCTTCGGATGTTGCGCGGCGCTCCCCAGGAAGGAGAACACCGGCACGGGGTCAAGGTCTCCGGGTTGTTCCTCGCACTTTGAGAAATCGATGCTGCGGCCGTCGATTCGGGGTGGTGTGCCTGTCTTCAACCGGCCCTGCGGCAGCTTCAGTTCCTTCAGGCGCTCGCCCAGCGTGATGGCGGGCGGATCACCGGCCCGGCCGGCTGAATGGCGGGCGAGCCCCACGTGGATCAGTCCGTTCAGAAACGTGCCGGTGGTGAGCACAACCGCACGCGCCTTGAAGCGGACCCCAAGCTGCGTGATGGCGCCCGCAACCCGATCCCCCTCGACAATGAGATCGTCAACGGCAGACTGGAACAGCCACAGATTGGGTTGGTTTTCGATTCGCGATCGGATCGCGCGCCGGTAGAGCACACGGTCCGCCTGGGCGCGGGTGGCCCGGACCGCGGCCCGGACCGCGGGGCCTTTGCTGGAGTTCAGGATCCGGAACTGGATGCCCGCCTCGTCGGTTGCCGCAGCCATGGCACCGCCCAGGGCATCGACCTCCTTCACCAGATGACCCTTGCCGATGCCGCCGATCGACGGGTTGCATGACATCTGACCCAGCGTTTCGATGCTATGGGTGAGCAGAAGCGTGCGCGCGCCAATTCGGGCCGACGCAAGCGCAGCCTCGGTGCCGGCGTGTCCGCCGCCGACAACAATCACATCAAAGGAGTCGGGGAACTGCATGGCGTGGGCGCCTGAGCGTTGACCGAAAGGCGCGAATCCTAGCGGAAATTGGAGCGGACGGCGAGCAAGCGGATATCCGGATGGCTAGGCGATGCGGCGGGTGCGGGGTCCGGGCGCGCTCGTCAGGGCCGATTCGTCAGAAGCCGTCGTCAGAGCAGGTCACCGGAAGCCCCCGACCTGCGGCCACACACCATAGCCTCCTGCGCAGCTCCACGACCCCGTTGTTTCACGTGAAACAGGTCATCGTTTCACGCCGCGCCCCCGCTGTCGTTGTCAGCGGGCACATGCCGCCTCACCAAAACCCGCGCGCGTGTTTCACGTGAAACGCGACCCCTTGAAGGGCGCGCACACGCCCTACCCCTCTGCACTAACGCGGCCAGCCTCGCTGACAACCGACGACGCCACCGCCCCACCCCACCAAGCCCGCCTCGCCAACCACTCCGGCCCTGCCGCAATCAGCGCAACGCCGCCAGCTGTGACCGTACCCGCTTCGCAATCGCCAGGCACGCGGTCAACCCTGGCGACTCCACCCCAAACAGGTTCACAAGCCCCTCCACCCCGTGCACACCGGGGCCATCGATTCGAAAATCCGCTGCGGCCTCCCCCGGCCCGACCAACTTGGGGCGAATACCCGCATAAGCTGGCAACAGTGCCCCGTCAGGCAAGCCTGGCCAGTATTCCCGAATGGCCGCATAAAACACCTGGGCGCGCGCCGCCGGCACATCGTATTCATCAGCCGACTCAACCCATTCAACATCCGGGCCAAAACGCGCCTGCCCGGCAAGGTCCAGCGTCAGGTGCACGCCCAGGCTGGCCTCGTCCGGCGTGGGATAGATCAACCTGCTGAACGGCGAGCGCCCCGCCAAGGAAAAATAGTGTCCCTTCGCATAGCGGGTGACCGGCACATGAACCGACCCCAGCCCATCGATCGCGCTGGCGACCCGACTCGCCGACAATCCGGCCGTATTGATCAGCTCCCGGCAGGCAAGCGAGGTCACCTCGGAGCCGCTTCGGACCCGAACCGTGAACCCCTCGCCAGTCACCTGCGCACCAACGAATTCACTGCGAAGCGCCAGCATCACGCCGTGGTCCTCGCCCTCCCCCAACAGCGCGAGCATCAAGCCGTGGCTGTCGATAATGCCGGTCTGCGGCGAAAGCAGCGCCACCGCCGCCGACACGGCGGGCTCCAAGGCGCGGGCTGACTCGCCGGTCAGCCACTCAAGCGTCGCCACCCCCGCACGCTCGGCCCGCTCGGCCACCCGCTCAAGCTGCGCACGTCTGGCCATCGAGGGCGCGACGATCAGCTTCCCGCACCGCCGGTGCGCCACACCACGCGTAGCGCAAAACTGATAGAGCGCCTCGCGACCCTCTACACAAAGCTGCGCCTTGAGCGACCCGGGCGCGTAGTAGATGCCCGCATGGATCACTTCGCTGTTGCGAGAGCTGGTCTCTGTGCCAAAGCCGTCCGCACGATCAAGGATCACGACCTCACGACCCGACAGCGCAAGCTCGCGCGCGATCGCCAAGCCCACGACCCCCGCGCCCACCACCAGCGACTGCACCTGCTCCATTACCCTGCCCTCGTGACCGTTCCCAGGCGACTGCGCTCAGCGACCGGCGCGAGCAAGTCAGCCCCGGACAGCGCCTTCATCGACGTGCCGCGTCTTCCCTCATCATCGCTGCGGCCTTTTCCGCGATCATTAGCGTGGGAGCATTGGTATTGCCCGACGTGATGGTGGGCATGACCGACGCATCGGCAATCCGCAGCCCAGGCACCCCGTGGACTCGCAGGCGATGATCAACCACCGCCATCGGGTCAGAGGCTGGCCCCATTCGGCAAGTCCCGACGGGGTGAAAAATTGTTGTCCCGATACGCGTCGCCGCATCGGCCAATTCCTCATCGTTCTGACAGGCCTCTCCCGGCAAAAACTCGGTCGGCGAGTAGGCCGCAAGCGACGCGCCGCCCACAATCCGTCGGGTAAGTCGGATCGACTCCACTGCCACCCGTCTGTCCTCGTCCGTCGAAAGGTATTGCGGCGCAATCCGTGGCGCCGCATCGGGGTCCGCCGACACAATCCCCACCGTCCCGCGGGAAGTAGGCCGAAGGTTGCACACCGATGCGGTGAAAGCAGAAAACTGATGCAGCGGCTCGCCAAAGCGATCGAGCGACAGCGGCTGGACGTGGTACTCGACATTGGCACGGTGGTGGCGCGGATCAGAGGGCGCAAACGCGCCAAGCTGACTGGGCGACATTGCCATCGGACCGGACCGACTCACCAGATACTGGAGCCCCATCCGAACCCGACCCCAGGCGCTGTTCGCCTGCTCGTTGAGCGTTGGCACGCCGCTCACCTTGTAGATCATGCGCAACTGCAGATGGTCCTGCAGATTTTCCCCCACACCGGCCAGCGCAGTCCCCACCTGGACGCCTGCGCGCGCAAGGACCGGCGCCGGGCCGATGCCCGAGCGCTGCAGGATCTGAACCGACCCGACCGCCCCTGCAGCCAGGACCATCTCAGCCCTAGAAAGGAAGCGCTTGCTTACGCCAGAACCCTTGCCCAGCCTACATTCAACACCAATCACTCGACCACTTCCATCGTCGGCGCGAAGCAACCGGTCGACGCGGGCGTGGCAAACCACCCGTAGATTTCGCCGCTCCTCGATCGGACGCAAAAACGCCTTGGACGCATTCCAGCGCACGCCACGCCGCTGGTTGACCTCGAAATAGCCGCAGCCGAAGTTGTCCCCGCGATTGAAGTCGTCAGTCGGTGGGATACCTGCCTCCTCGGCCGCCTGGCGAAACGCATCGAGAATCGTCCAGCTGAGACGCTGCGCTTCGACGCGCCACTCGCCGCCATGCCCATGCAAGGCATCGGTCGCGCCACCGTCAAGCCGGTAGTGGTCCTCGTGCGCACGGAACCACGGCAGCACCTCGTCCCACGACCAGCCGGGATTGCCCAGGGCAGCCCAGCCGTCGTAGTCGGCGCGCTGACCGCGCATGTAGATCATGCCGTTGATCGAGGAGCAGCCGCCCAGCACGCGCCCGCGCGGATAGCGAATGACCCGGCCACCCAGCCCGGGATCGGCCTCGGTGTTGAACATCCAGTCGGTTCGGGGGTTGCCGATGCAGTACAGATAGCCCACCGGGATATGGATCCACAGGTAGTCATCCGGCCCGCCCGCCTCGAGCAGCAGCACGGATACCGACGGATCGGCCGACAACCGGTTCGCGAGGAGGCACCCCGCCGTGCCGGCCCCCACGATCACATAGTCGAATGTTTCGGGTGTGGTGCTCATCGGCAATCAACTCATCATGATGACCTGGCGGATCGATTCGCCCCGCGCCAGGCGATCGAGCGCCGGATTGATCTCCTCGAGCCGAATTCTCTCCGACAGCAGCCGATCGACCGGCAACACCCCCTGCCGATACATCGCAATGAACCGTGGCACATCGCGCGCCGGCACGCATGAGCCGACGTAGCTCCCTTTGAGCGTGCGCTCCTCCGCAATCAGCGATACCGCCTGCAGCGACCAGCGTGCCGCCGGATTAGGCAGCCCGGCCGTGACCGTGGTGCCACCGCGCGCGGTAATGCGGTAGGCAAGTTCGAGCGCAGCAACGTTGCCCGCCATTTCGAACGCATAGTCGACCCCGCCGGCCGTCAGATCGCGGACCTTGGCGATGGCATCGGGATCAGAGGCATTCACACAGGCGCTCGCACCGAGCGACCGGGCGAGTTCGAGCTTGCTCTCCAGCATGTCGACC
>RFXC01000209.1 GCA_009921765.1 Betaproteobacteria bacterium
ACGTAGAGAACGACACGTTCAAATATGCCATCGTTGACCCGGCCAATGCGCCTCCAGGCGTGAATGCCGCGCTGGGCGTGGACGGCGGTGACTTCAACATCGATGCCAACACGGGTGAGTTGTTTTTCGACCTCGATCTCGATAACAACGGTACCAATGAGTATGCGGTGAGTTTTGAGTCGCCGCGCGACGCGAACAGTGATGGTGTGTACCTCGTGATCGTTCGGGTCTATCACGAGGCAAGCAACACCGAGAATTTCCTTTACCTCGAAGTCGTGGTCACCAACGAAGATGAACCGGGAATGGGGATCATCCGGCGAGGGGAGAACGCACTCACCGCTGCGCCCCGTCAGGGGGACACGCTGGTGGCTGCACTCGATGAGCCCGATGACGAAGGGGCAATCTCTGGCTGGGAGTGGTTCGCCGATGGCGTCAAGATTTCCGGGGCTCAAACCTCACAGCTGGTGCTGACTGAATCGCTGATCGGCCGGAAGATTTCATTCAAGGTGACTTACGACGATTTCGGGTCATTCGACGGTGGGCAGCCTGACTCGGTCACCTCCGATCCGACGCTCCCCGTGCTCCCGGCAAACACCGCGCCCAAACTGGTCGCCACCTCCTCTCTGAGCCCGATTTCCTACCAGCTTGGCGGGCAGGCGATTTCCATTCCAGTTGCGACGCGGTTCTCTGATACCGATATCGGGGACAAACTCTCCTACAGTCTCCGCGACAGCACCGGGGTGCCACTGGCTGCCGGCCTCACGATCAGCGCTGAGGGCGTGATCGCGGGCTCCCCCACCGCAGACTGGCTGGGCGCAACCCGAACCATTCTGGTGACGGCAACGGACATGTCGGGCGCCTCGGCGACCGAGACTGTCACGGTCACGGTCACGGCGGCCGCCAATGGCCTCTATGTGCGAAGCCTGTCAGCGCAAATGACCGACTACGATGCCAAATCGGGCACCGCGACTGCCACGGCCTATCGCAGCGCGGTAGGCACCCAGCTTGCCTCGGGTCGGATCTCTGCGCTGTTTTCGTCTACAACCGACGGGGTGGGGACGGGCGCTGATGTCAGCCGCGCCAATTTGCTGCAACTGCTCGATTCCGATCCTCTGACTGGAACGGTGCCGTTTGTTTCGCTGCCGATCGCCTCGACCCTGACCAACGGAACCCTCCGCGGGCGCATGGCCCTGACGCTGGCGATGGAAGGTCTTCCCGAGGTCAGCGTTGATCTGGCGGTCCGGTTGGTAACGACGGACGGTGCCTCCGTCATCTATGTTGACGGGAATCAGGCGCCCAACAGTCTGGTGTCTTTCCTCGACGGTGTTGTGCTTGGAAGGACTGGCGGGGATGCATCCCGACCAGCGCTGAATTTCGATCTGCTGCGATTGCTTGACCAGGGCTTGAGCACGTCGGCGAAGGGGCTGCTCGCTCAGGTCATCTCCGATGATCTCGACGCCAGGTTCTCGCTCACCTTCTCGGGATTGCCGATCTATGACGTGAACGGCGCTCCGCTTTCCGGGCTGGACGTCTCGGTTGCCATCGATGACACACCGAACCGTGCGCCTTCCATCACAATGCCGCATACGGGGAGCAAGCTCGCCATCAGCTTGCCGGCAGGCTCAACGGTTGGGTTGGGCGCCCTGCTCGGGGATATCAATTCAGATCTTTCCGCCGCGGGTGACCTCTTCAACGATACCGTTTCCGACCCGAACGCCGGAGACACCCTCTATTTCCTGGTGGGCAAGCCCACGTCGGGCAATCTGGTCTGGAAGGGCGACGTGGTGGTGTTCCCCTCGGCCGGTGAAACGCTCCCGGTGGGTTTCAAAGGGAACGAGGGCAGAGTCTGGCTGGTGGTGGCGGCCTCCGAGGTAGGGCGCCTGGAGTACCGGGCCAACCCTTCCATCGCGGCAGCCACAGCGGTTTCGCAGGAGGAAGCGGCGGGTCTGATGGTGGCCGTGGTGGATCAGGCGGGCGCCATGTCCGCACCGTCTCAGGTTGCCATCACGGTCTCGGGTTCGCCTGTACCGTCGGTGCTGGGATTGGTCGGCGATGACGCGAGGCTGGTCGACCTCTCAACGCAGGTCCCCGGGTTGGTCGCCGGTGCCGTTCTGCCGTCAGGCGCTACTGCCAGAGTGATGGCCGTACCCACCAACGGCGTTCTTTACAAGGCGTCGGGCACAACGCTCACGGAACTCAAGGTGGGCGACACCGTCGCCCACACCGACATCATCAGGTTCGATCCGGTCAACGCGCTGGGCGCGACAACCCCGGTGCGCGATGACCTGATTCTTCGCCAGCACGACTCGAACGGCGTCAGCTTCCGCCGTATCGACTTCTCGCTTGCCGTTGCTGCGCCCGACGCGATCCCCACGGCACTCACCCTGACGCCGTCGGCCGCATCGGTGGCCGAGGGCACGTTGATCGCTCAAGATCTGGTTGTGGCCACCGTATCTGTTGGTGGCAGCAGCACCGTCAACTACACCCTGACCGGTGCGGACGCGGGGCTGTTCAAGCTCACCAGCGATACGAGCGGCACCAAGCTGGTAATGGTGGGAGGCGTGACCACGCCCGACTTCGAGACCAAGAAGTCTTACGCCGTGCGCGTAAACGCAGACAACCCCAACGTTGGAATTGCCGGCTCGGTGGAAGCCTCTCAAGACTTCACGGTGTCTGTCACCAACGCGCCCGACACCCTGGAACTCCGCCGCAATTCGGTCACGCTCACCGATTACGATGCCAATGGCGTTGCAAGGCCCGCGACGGTTCTGGGTACGATCTCAACCTCTGCGGGGCGTACCACCCTGGGTTTCGATGCCGCTGCTGCCGGGGTGGGTTTTACCCGCGCCAACCTGGTCAAGCTTTTCGACACCACGCCTGGCAACGGCAAAGCGCCAACGGTCAGCTTCGAGCTCGACCTGCAAAATCCTGCGCTCATCCAGGCGGGGAGTTTGCAGCTCAATGTTGCACTCGAGGCGCGCTCTGGCGCGCTCGGCAATGCGCTGCCGATGACCGTCACCTTCCCGGTCACCATGAATCTGGTCAACCAGAACGGGGTGATCTCCTTCGGGTTGCCTACCCAGACCACGACCATGGCGCTCGCGGTGGGCAGCATGTCGCTGGGGTCGCTCAAGCTGGGCAATCTCGATTCGGACTTCTTCAAGGTCTCAAATACTGGCTCGTCAACCACGCCCAGTTCGCTCTCCATCAAGCTTGATAGCCTGTTCTCCAAAGCCGAGGCCGACAAGGTGTCGCTCGCCTCGCTCGGGCAGGGTGGCGCAGTCGGGTTTGCGGGGGTGGTCGCTGCTGCGGCGCTCGGCGATAAAAAGCTGTCTGATCTGGTGGCGCTCGCACGTGATGTCACCACGCTCTCGCCCGATGTGGCCGATACGCCGCTGGGCCGTATCGTCGAGATCCTGAAAGACACCGTCACGGTACCGACCAGTCTCAGCACGATGAAATTCTCCGAGGCCCTGCGCCTGGGGGCGAAACTTGTGCTGCCCGACAATCTAGGCGGCGCAACGTTGCGCGAAGCGGTCGGGCTTGGTTTCAAGGTGCTTGATTTGCCTCCGACCTTGTCTACAGCGGGCTCGCTGCTCAAGGTGATGCGTGATGCCATCGATCTTCCGGCCAGCCTGGAAGGCACGCTGGGAACCCTAAAGGGGCGGCTGGCAACCAACGCTTCCGAGCTTCAGCTTCTTGACAATATCGAGACGCTCACGCGCGCTGTGCTCGGAACCAGCACCACGCCTTACTCGCTCTCGCTTGCCGACAAGACCATCCCGCAGTTGCTTGACATGATCGTAGCCAGCGGGCTGGGGTCGATGAAGCTCTCCGACATCAGTTCCAAAGTCGAGCAGGCGTTTGGCGGCTACAAGGTTCCCCAGGTGCTTTCACTCGCGTCGGACATCGCGGAGAACCTCTACGGTCCGATGACGCTCAGCACCATGCTTACCAAGGCCAATTCGGCGATCACGCTGCCCGCGTCGTCGTCGTCCCTTGGCGGACAAACGCTCAGCCAGCTGCTCGACATCGCCCAGGCGTTGGTCGTGCTCGGCGACATGCTGCAGGGCGGCTCAACCGAGCTGGCTGCGCTCACTGGTGGCTCCACCACCGTGGCGGCGTTGGTCAACCTGGTCCAGAGCGCAGTCACCGTCGACGGCAAGATCTCGGGTCGCTCGCTCGGCAATCTGCTTGAGCTGATGGACAGCACCTTCAAGGTGAGCGAGGCGTTGGGTACAGGCAACTCGCTGACCGAGTTGGTGAATGATCTGCGTAACGACATGGTCGACCTCGACACCATGGTTCACCTAGCGAGTCGCGCGGTGTTCAGTGACAATGGGGAGCTGTCCGTGCGCGTTGATCTGCCCGACGCAATGGGCCTGCTCAGTGCCGAGGACACGGTGATCCATTCGCTTTCCTTCAAGGCGGCGTTGGCGGCGGCGCCCAACTCTGCGCCCAGTCTGGTGGCCCCCACTGGGACTCCCTCGTCGACCATCGACCCGCAGGGCCCCACCTTCAACTTCGGCAAATTCCTGCTTGGTGGCACCGCTTCAGGTGGCGACGCCGGCGACTCTGTGAAGGGCATCTGGGTGACCAATCCCGCCACGGGTTCGTTCACGTTCAACGGCAAGACCTTGCTTGCAGGTGAGCGGGCGTTCGTTCCCCTTGGCTCCAGCGGCACGAGCACGGTCCAGGATCTTGAGGATCTGGTCTTCAACTCGGGCACTGCGGCGACAGGTACTTCAATTCCAATGTCCTACATCGTTGAAGACAGCCGCGGTGCATTGAGTCTGCCCACAACTTACAACTACACGGTCATCTGACCAGAGCCGCCATGGCGACACCGCCGTGACGCGTATCACGCGTAACGGCGGAATCGCCGGCAAATGGCTTCGATTCACGCACCTCACGACATGCCGATGGCATCTATCCCGCGGTGGGTGACAGTCGCCTTGCCTGAGCGATGGGTTGTAACGCGATGTGCCGCTGTTTTGGCGGCAGCGGCTCTGCTGCATTCCACGGGGCCTGCGCTCTCGGCGCCGCTTGATGCGTTGCTGGAAGCGGGGCCGCACACCAAGGCTGGGACCGGGTTCCTCGAGCTGTCGAGCGATGGCATGAGCAAGCAGCTGGACTTGCTGCGCCTTCGTCCGGAAGGCCTGACGGACGACGCTGCGGGCGTGCTGCGTGGATTTCGGTTGCGGGCGGGGTACGGCGTCAATTCCCGTCTGTGGATTGACGGAGGGTTTTTTCGGCGACAGATTTTTTATGGCGGACTGGGCCCGTTTTTCAATGGCTGGCAACTTGGCGGTCAGTGGCGCCTGCGCGAATCATTGGGCCGATGGTCGGGCCCGGATGTTTCGCTTCGGCTGAACGCATGGGGCAATGAATCTGGAACCATCTCGGTTCCCCGCGGCACGCTCGAAAGGTACCGGAGCTTTGATCTGCTGGATTCGCTCTCGGTCAATGGAGCAAGCGATCGCCAGCTTCAGACCGACCTGGTCAGCACATGGTGGAACGGTGGCTCGGTGTGGTCGCTGTTTGCCGGTACGGGAGTGGGCCGGGTCTCGGTTGATTCCATCACTGCCTCGGTTGGGCCCTTTTCGACCACCTGGCGAGGGGGCCGCTTCGACAGCGATCTCATTCAGTCGCTAGCGCCGACTTTGGGTATCAGCGATGCGCTTGCAACCATCAACTATCAGACCCGGTTCGTCCATGGTGGCGCGGGGGTGCGGGTGCCGCTTGGAAACTGGGCGATCCGCGGTGGCTACCAGTATTTTTCGATTCATCGCGATGGTGTGGATGCGTTCATCAATTCGCGGTCGACCGACAACACGCCCTATCGCATCAACCATACCCTGCTGGGCGAGGTCGCCTATCGCATGGCGCCGGGGATGCGCGTGTTCGTGCGCGGACAGGCAATGAGCAATCAGATGCTTTCCGAAATGCCGCTTCTTTACAACTCGCTCACCGCGCGGCGCTTCAATGAACGCTACGGCATTCTGTCGGCGGGCGTGATGGCCAGCTTCTAGCGCACACACCATGCTGGAAATTCTGACGCTATTCGACAGCCTGCTGCTACCCAGTCTCCTTGCGACGCTGCTCGGGACGGTGCTTGCAATCGGATGGCTCATCGATCGCGCGCCGGGGCTGGGTCTGCTCGACCGCCCGGGTGGCCGAAAGCATCATGCCCAGCCTACCCCTCTGGTGGGGGGCTTGGGCATCGGCTTCGGCCTGATTGTGATCTGGCTGCTGGTGCCTGCGCTTCGCCCCGACCCCTGGCTCATTGCGGGGTTTGTCGCGCTGCTTGCGCTTGGTGCGATCGATGATCACCGCGAACTGCCCGCGCTCCAGAAGCTTGGGATAGAACTGGTCGTGGTGGCGGTCGCACTGGCGGCCGCGGGCGTCACGTTGGGCCATCTCGGGACGCTCCTGCCCGGTATCGAGGTGCATCCCCTCTGGCTTGGTTGGCCGATTGCGGTGTTTGGCGTAGCGAGCGTCCTGAACGCGCTCAACATGATTGATGGCGTTGACGGACTCTCGGGGGGCATTTCGTTTGCAGGATTTGCCGCACTCGCCGCTGCGGCGGGTCTGTCAGGGGATGCCGCACTGATGCAGATGGCGCTTGTTCCCTGCGCGGCCGTTGCAGGGTTCCTGGGCTACAACCTGCGCTTTCCCGGGCGGCCGGCTGCGCGCGTGTTCCTGGGTGACGCCGGAAGCCTGTCAGTAGGTTTTCTGCTGGGCGTTTATGCGATCGTGATCTGCCAGAACACATCGGTCCCGGCTATCACCACCGTGTGGGCGGTGGCGTTGCCACTGCTCGACGGCCTGACAGTGATCCAGCGGAGATCAGCCCGCGGGGTGAGCGTCACGCAACCAGGCGCCGATCATCTCCATCACCTGCTGCGCGCCTGGGGGCTGGGCGCCACAGCGATTACTGCAGCTGAAACGGGGCTTGCCCTGGCGTTCGCAGGGCTGGGCATTGTGCTGTGGCAAGCAGGTGCAGAGGAGTGGGTGAGCCTCTTTCTGCTGCTGCTCCTCGCGCTTGTGTTCCGCGCCGGGAGCGATCGCGCCTGGCAGATGCTGCGGGAGCGCGAGGCTGACACGCGTTCGCCGATCCGCGCTGATGATCCGGACGATGACTCCGTGGCGCTCGCAGGGAATGCCTCGCTGGACGCAGCACAAGGCAGCGGGATGCCGGAGACGCGTTCGGGCAACGGCGAGCGTTAGGGCTTACAGACCGCCTGGGTAGACCCCAGGGTCACGCTGGCCAGTGAGCTACTTCGTCTGACCTTTTGCGGGAGCGGCCGCAGGCGCGG
>RFXC01000210.1 GCA_009921765.1 Betaproteobacteria bacterium
TCCATGCCAAACGGCGTGTTGTTCACCACCTTGATGCTGGCATCGCCGTGCGCGACCAGCCGCTTGTCGGCAAAGCCCGTGGCAATGGCCGAGCGCGAACTGCTGTCGGCCAGAATGTGGATCAGGCCCGGCGCCGCCTGAATGGTGGGCATGCGCAGGAAAAGCAGATCAAGCTTGTCGCGCGCCACCACCGTGCCGGCCGGCGCGCTGGTGTCGGTCAGCCCCAGTTTTTTGAGCTGCTCATCGATCTTGCCCAGCAGCGCCTGATACCGCGCAATGGCCTCTGAATTGCCGGCATGGCTTTCCATCCAGCCGAGCACCTTGGCCCGGTCTTCGAACAGATTGTTGGCGAGGTTGGCGTATTTCAGCGTGGGGAGCGACAGATCTTTGGGCTTGACCAGATAAAAATCGTCACTCAGTTCCTTGGCAAAGATCGCGCCCTTGTCGCTGCGCGTAATCGCCATCGCCTTCCAGCTCTGCGCATCGGCATAGGTTTCGGTGGACGGATTGATGGTGGCAGCGCCACCCGTTCTGAGATACCAGCGCCCATCGGTAGTGCGCACCGTATCGCCTGTCTTCACGGCAAGCGAGGTCACCGTCATCGCCGGCGTATGCGTGGGCGAAAGCGGCTTCCAACGGCTCGCGTTGGTGTAGTCCTCGGCCTCGAGCACAAAGCTTTGTTCGGTGATGCCGGCGCCGGGCGAGAACATATAGGCTTGTCCGGCGGTACCCGCCTTGAAGTTGCCGGGAACAAGCTCCACCAGAGAGCCGGTTGCCACCGACAGCGACACATCCTCCAGATCAAGCGCCGCGTAGTGATATTGCTGAGCGGGATCAAGCCCGAGCGTTGTCTTCTCGGCATCGGTCAGATCGGTGCCGATGCGGCTTGCGCTCAGCTTTTCATCGCCATTGACCACATAGGGCAAAAGCTGCACGAGTGTGCGGTAATTGATACCCGCCTCGACCTTGGCCTGATTGCCCACTGTGACGGTATTGATGCTGTCGTCGGCCGTGTCTTCACGCGGATCGAACACGATGGGCGCAGGCGCCACCACCAGACCATCAACCGTTGCGCGCTCGCCCTTGCCCAAGCCGGGTTGCGCCAGCAGCGACACATTGCCGATCGCCTTGACCGAACTGGTGCCGGCAATGTCGATGACATTGCGTTCAGTGATTTTGGACGTGCCAAGCGGAATCGCGCCGCCCAGACCCACCAGCGTGGCATCGACCTGCGCCTTGGTGAGCAGGATGTTGGGGACACGCAAGCGGTCCTGCCCGGCCATCAGCCGCACATCATTGCCCAGCACGTCGGTGTTGGTGAGGCGAATGGAATTGTCGGCGTCCACCACGGCATCGGCGCTGGCGTAGGCCCCCGCGATGAAGGCCACCGACAGCACATTGGCCGCCGACTCGAGGTCGGAGTCGCTGCGGGTGGCAAAGTCAATGTTGCCGCTCAAGTTGCGGATCTTCGCGCCACTCGCGCTGATGGTGGAGCGCATCTTCGCCTGCTGATCGGCCTGCGCAACCGTCACCGAGTAGCCGCCTACACCGTCCACCCTCACCTTGTCGATGATGTTGGCGTTGGCATAGGTATCCACCTGGAACACGCCGGTCTTGCCCGGGGCAGCCTCAACGACCAGTTCCGCACCTTGGCCAAATGCCACGTTGGCGCCGAACCGGCGGGCACTTGTGCCGATATCGGTGTCGGCAGAGAGCGCGGTGATGCTCCCAAGCCCCGCCGAGCCCGACCGTAGCGACTCTTCGGTGGCCGAAAATTTGCTCTTGTCGGCGACGTTGTCGGCCTTGATGGTGATGGATCCCGCGTTGACCTTGCTCGCGCCGATCAGAATATCGGCGGCACCGGTGAGCATGGTGCTCATGGCCGCACCACTGCCGGCAAAGATGCCGACCGACAGGTTCTTCGATGTGGCATCGAAGTTCTGCACGCGCGATGAAGACAGATCGAGAAGACCCACGTTGTGAATACCGCGATCGCCCATGCGGACCAGCGTAGTCGCGAGAATGGCGAGCTGCGAATCGGCGCCCACGGCCGAGATGAGGCCACCGCTCGACGCGCTCGCCCGCTGATAGGTTTCGTCCTGGCCCAGCGCGCGCGCGCGGAGCACAGCGGCGGTGACCTGCGCATCGTCGCCAATTTCGGCAGTGATCGAGCCTGCGTCAATCGTTGACGCGAACGAAGTGCCCACCGAGATGCCGGTGCTCACCGCGAGCGAGTTGGATTTCGCCATGGCCTTCTGGAGGCCGCGCGCCTCAACCACCACCTGCGTGGTGTCGCGCGATCCGGGAACCTCGGTGGCACGCAACAAGGCCTTGACCGTAGGCGCGAGCGTATTCTCGGTGACGGTTCCCGCTGCCGCGGCCGCAATCAGGCCGAAGCTGAGCGCAGCAGCCTTCACCTCGGCATTGGTTTCCGACTTGCTGTCGGCCAGCACCGTGAGGTTCTTGCCGGTGGTCACCACCGACAGCCCAGTGTCGCTGCCCGGCACTTTGTCGGGCGTGCTGCGATCCACCGCTGCATAAGTGCTGCCGCGGATGGTGTTGAACGCGTTCGCGCCGCCCCCTGCGAAGGCCACACCGATGCTGATTGAAAGCGAAAACGCGATGGCCGTGGATTCGGAATCGATGCGTGCATCATCGGTGGCACGCACCGTGATGTCGCCCGCGGCTTTCACGAGCGAGCGGTCAATGATCGCCGAGGTGTTGCTCGCGATTTCATTGGTGGCTGTGGACACGCCGACAGCAACCGAGCCGCCGAACATGCCGAACGATGCCGCCACCGACACCGCGAACACGGTGGAATCGATCGATGAGGTATCGGAAGCATCCACCGTGATGCCGCCATCGACATCGATACCGGCGCCGGTGGAGCTGGCGATGAAGGCCTGAGTCTGCGAGCCCACGCGATTGACCGCGCTCGCCCCCGCCCCCGAGAGCGCAGCAGCCACCTGGCCGCCCGCGGCGGCCACCGATCCGGCGAATACCGTGGAATTGATTTCCTGATCAGTGATCGCCTGCACCGACAGATCCAGCGTGTCGGTGGTGTTGGGAAGCGCGAGGATGGACGAGCGCTCGACCGATGCCACGATCCGGTTGGCAGCGGTGTTCACCAGCTGCTTCCACTTCTTGGTGTCGGAGTAGTCCTGCGTGAGGATCAGGTCTTCATCGGTACCGTCCTTGTTGGCATCAACCGCCTCAAGTTCCTTGTCGCCGATGTATTCATAGGTTTCGTTGGCGCGGCCCCCGGAGGCCGGTCCGAGCCGGATGATCTCGCCCTTCTTGATGCGCTTGGGCTTGTCGACACCCGAGGTGTAGGTGACCGCGCCGGTGTAACCCTGCGGATCGTAGCCGATGTAGTTGCGCGCAATCGATACGCCCACCGACGCGCCGATACCCACCTGACCCACGCCCACGCCGAGCGCTGCCGAAATGATCCAGGCGTCGATCAGGTTGGTGGCGTTGGCCTTGATGGTGACGTCCGACCCCGCGCGGATCAGGCTGTCATCGACCTTGGCAAACGCGTCGCCCAAAATCACGTTTACCGCCGACGCGCCCGCACCCGCCACGCCCAGCCCGGTCTGGCCCGCAGCGAGCGCTATCGAGGCCGCCGCCGCCGTGACGCGAATGGTCGAGTCCGATGTGCCGAGCACCTTCACGATGCCCTTGGCATCGATCTCGGCACCATGAATACTCGCCTCGACCACGCCGTCGATCACGTTTCGCGCGAGCGACACGCCCACCGAAATCGCAACTCCGGTCTGGCCAAACGCCGCCGCAATGGTGGCCGCACCTGCGAATGAATTGATGAGCGATACATCATTGGCTGCGATGTCGACATCGGCCACGATGATGCGGCTGGGCCGCGCGCCAGCAGTCGTGGATGCGGTGTCAATCCCCGACTGCACGCGCAGTCCGATCTGGTTCTCGGCCCAGACGCCTGAGCCACTGACTGCAACGCCAGTCTGACCGGCTGCGATCGCAGCCGACCCCGCCACCACCAGCGCATCGATCAGCTGGCTGGTGGACGATGCGATGTTCAGATCGCCTTCGGCTGTAATGTCGCTGTCGATCACCAACGAGCGCACGGTGGCGATCGATGCGTCGCCCACCTTGCCGAAGCCGTCCTGCCCGATGAGGTTGCGCGCGACCGAAATGCCGATCGAAGCGCCCACGCCGGTCTGGCCGGCCGCGATCGCCACCGAGATCGCTGCCACCCGCGCGGCGATCACAGAGTGGCTCTCGGCGCTGAGGTTCACATCGGTCTTGGCGACAACGGTGCTGTCACTCAGAATTGCATCGACCCCGCCCGCGAGCGTATTGACCGCGACCGCACCGGCACCCGACACCGCAATGCCGGTCTTGCCGATGCCCACCGCCATCGACGCCGCGACCGAGATCGCGTTGAGGTTGCTGCGCGTGATTTCGATGGTATTGCCCACCACCTCGAGCGCATAGCTGTTGCCACGCGCATCGCTCACCATCCAGCGGTTTCCTGCCTCGAGTACCGACACATCGAGGTCGGGTCGCACGCGCTCCCACCGGGTCGCATCGGAATAGTCGGTTCGACCCAGGTCATATTCGATCCGGTTCTTGCCGATATAGCGGTAGATGGCGCCGCCGTCACCGCCATAGCGGTAGTCGTCGACCAGCTTGACCGTGTCGCCACGGTTCATCGACTTGGCGTCGGGCTTGACCGGTTTCCAGCGTTTGGTATCGGTGAAATCAAGCTTTGCCAGATCGGTTTTCCACTTGCTCTTGGCGATGTATTCATACACGCCACCCGCAAGCGCGCCGGAGGTCACGCCCACCGTGTCGCCCTTCTCCAATTCCTTGGTGCCATCGGTGGTGGCGTAGTCCCACTGCAGGCTGTCGGAACTGCGATAGAGCGCAGACGGCCGCAGAAAATCGGTATCTGGCAGGTCGATGCCCTTGTCCACCATCAGCTGGGGAAGCGCCCTGACAACGGCCGGATCGGCATAGTCGGTTGCCAGCTGCCAGCGCGAGGTGTTGGCAAAGTTCTCTTTCCAGAGCTCGATGCTGGTTTCAACCTCGACGGCTTCCCAGAGGTCCTCGTCCTCGAAGTCGGCATCGGTCAGGTCGATGGACGTGGAGGAGCCGACAAACTTGAAGAGCTTGCCCACCAGATCGCCGTCGTCATGGTTGCTGGCCACCCGCACCACATCGCCCGTGGCCACCTGCCGCCGGCCCACCTCGGTGGTGTAGCTTTCGGGCTGGCCGATAAACCGGTACACCCGGCCGGGTAGCCCACCCGCGGTATGCACCGCGTCAACCGCAACGGTATACCCCGCCTTGACCTTGCTCGAATCGGTCTCGACTTCGTCCCAATCCGAATGGCTGGCGAAATCGATGCCATCCAGCCCGACGAGCTTGTCGTCGCCATCGTATTCATAGACTCGACCGCTCGTGGCGCGAACCATGTCGCCCGATCGAACGGATACCAAACCGTCACGGGCGACGAAGTCCCAGGACTGGCCCTCGGTGCTTCGGAACGAGGTCTTCTTGCCGGCGTTGGCAAGCGCGTCAATCGTTGCCGGCGTGAGGCCACGCGCAGCGGCCTCGGCGAGCGTCGGTGTGGCAAGTAGCACGCCGCCCGCACTCGCGCCGATGTTCAATTCGCCCGTGCGCGCGGTGAGCCTCGCATGGTCTGCCTGAGCGAGCACGTCGGTGTCGATGCTGTTGAATGCGAGCGACAGGCCGATGGACACCGCAACCGATGTGTTGCCCGAGACAGACGCGGCGAGCGATGCGGCCCCGGCCACTGCGTTGATCGACGTACCGCTGTCGGCGGTGAGACTGATCGAATCGGCCGCAAGCGTTCGCGGTGAGGCCGCCTCGCCATCTATCGTTGCCTCGAGGCTGGAATAGATGCGGTTCTCTGCATAGACGCCGGCCGCGCTCGCCGAAATGGCAGATTTGCCGCTTGCGCCAACGGCAGCCGTGGCGGTCAGCACGCGCGCGGTGATTTCGCCCTCGCCATCGGCACTGAGCACCAGATCACCCGCCGCGTCGACGCCGGCGTCAGCAATGCGGGCCCGCGCCCGCGAGGTGGTTGGTGTGTAGCTCAGCAGTTTCCAGCGGCTCTCGTCGGACCAGTTCTGTGCCGGAAAATCGATCCCTTTGCTGTCGCTGTACGTGTCGCCAACGAACTCATAGACCTCGTCATTGAGCAACCCGTTGTCGTTCAGGACCTTGGTGCCCTTGGTGAGCGTGGTGAGCTTGTTGGTGGCGTTGTAGGTTGATGCCTTGAACGCATAGTCGACCGCCACCGGCCGCGCGCCGATGATGTTGCGGGCGAATGAAAGTCCCAATGCCACACCCGTGGCCGATTTGCCGCCGCTCAGCGATACCGCGAGCGCAAGTGTTTGCACCATCGCGCTGATCACGGCATCGTCGTTCGCCTCGATCCGCACATCGCCGGCCTTGCCGCCAGCGCCCGTGGTCACCACATCGATCGACGACAGGTAGGCATCGGCCATCCCGTTGACGCGGTTGAACACCAGCGTACCGCCGCCGCCCACTGCTGGCGCGCCACCCTTCGGGCTTGCGGCCACCGCCACCGCGGAGGCGCCGCCGGTTGCGTCGATCGAAGCGCTGCGATCGATCGCAATTTTCAGGTCGCCGCCGATGCGCGCCTTGCCCGCGCCGTCGGCGCTGCCTGCGAGATAGGCCTGAACATCATTCAACACATCATTGCGGCTGAAGGCCACACCCACCGACACCGACATCGCATCGCCGCCGGTGGAGGCCGAGATGGCCACCGAACTCGCCTTGACCTCGGAGACGATGAGCGTGAGCGCATTCGATACGATCGAGGCATTGCCGCCCGCAGTCAGGTCCTTGATGTTCGACAGGTAGGCTCGGGTGTCGGCCGCCACCTTGTTCATCGCGACAACCGGCGCAACGGTGATCGACTTCGCGCCCTCGCTACCGAGCTCGGCATTCACCGACAGTGCCGAGTTCTCGATCATCGCGTCGATCTTGCCGGTGCTCGCGGCCAGAACCGAGAGGTTGCCGCCCACCTTGATGAGGCTGCCGTCGGCCCACGCCTGCGTGAGCAACGGCTGCTGCCCGGCATAGGACGAGCCCGCAATCGAGTCGGCAATGTTCTTCAACACATTCACCGGCTCATAGCCAATCGTGTTGAAGGCGAGCGTTACGCCCACCGAGACCCCCGCCGAGACCGAGCTCGATACCGTTGCATCGATGGTGGCGTCGTTGACCGCGCTGATCACCAGATCGCCCGATGTGGCACCGGTT
>RFXC01000022.1 GCA_009921765.1 Betaproteobacteria bacterium
CCCGATCAGCCGGGTCACGCTCACTGGCGTGACGCCGATCAGCTCGGCCGCCTCCTGCCGACGCAGTCGCGCCTGAGCGCCCAGCGTATCGATCAGAAACAGGATGTAGCGCGCGAGCCGCGCGCGAGCCGGCCCCGTAGCGAACGCCGCGATGATGTGGTCCGTGTCATCGAGCGCACCCTGCCAATGAGCAAGCAGTGAAAACGCGCCCAGCGGGTCCGACCGAATTCGTTCGCGCAGGCGCGTCACCGGCACCCGACACGCTTCGCCATCACCCACTACCCGCGCCGAATGGCGATGCGGTTCGCCCAGGAACGCAGCCAACCCCGTCACCCCGGCCGCACCAATCAACCGGACCACCCGCTCGCCCTCGTCGGCCTCGAGTGTCTCTTTGACCAGGCCACGGTGGAGCACAAACACCGCGTCACCCGTCTGACCCGCACCATAGAGCGCCTGCCCGGCGCGAAGCCGCACCGCGAGGACGACGGACCGCTCTGCCGACCCCGCAGGCGCTGGCAAGCGTTCACGCGCATCACCCGGCCCGGGCACGGCCAGGCCACCCCCGACCGCAGGCGCTTCCCATGCACACATCCCGCACCGCTGACACAGCGCCACCGCCGCGTGAGGCGCCACGCCCCGATATGAAAACCTGTTCACCATGAAACCGCGAGCCGCCCGAAACCGGAATCGCTGTCACTGTAGTGAAAGGGGGCGCGCTGCGCGCCTCAAGACACGCAGCGCACTTGACCCGGATCAGCGCGAGCGCGCCGATCCGAAGCCATTTTGGCCCGGGCGGTCAGGCAGCGAGCTTGTGCTCGAGTTCGCGCTTGACCGCAAGCAGCTCGGCGGGCATTCGCTGCGCAAGCGACTCGAACAGCTCGCCGTGCAGCCGGAACTCTTCGCGCCAGGCGGCGAGATCGATCGAGGTGATGCGCGCAAACCGCTCTTCCGGAAAGGCAAGCCCGCTCCAGTGCAGATCGCGGTAGCGCGGGCTGATGCCAAAGACATGCTCACCGCCCTGTGCCCGACCCTCGACACGCTCGACGATCCAGCGCAGCACCCGCATGTTCTCGCCAAAACCCGGCCAGACGAAGCGGCCGTTCTCATCGGTGCGGAACCAGTTGACGCAGTAAATGCGCGGCAGCACCGACCCGCGCGCGGCAAGCTTGCCGCCCAGCTCCAGCCAGTGGCGGAAATAGTCGGCCATGTTGTAGCCGCAGAAGGGCAGCATGGCGAAGGGGTCCCTGCGCACCACACCCTGCTGGCCCATGGCAGCGGCCGTAGTTTCCGAACCCATGGTGGCCGCCATGTAGACGCCCTCGACCCAATTACGCGCCTCGGTCACGAGCGGCACCGTGCTGGAGCGCCGGCCACCGAAGATGAAGGCATCAATCGCCACGCCCTCGACGCTGTCCCAGGCCGGGTCGATGGCCGGGTTCTGGGTGGCCGCCACCGTGAACCGGGCATTGGGATGCGCAGCCTTGCGGCCGGCCTTGCCGTCGGCGGGGGTCCAGTCGCGACCCTGCCAGTCGATCAGATGCTCGGGGGGCGTTTCGGTCATGCCCTCCCACCAGACATCGCCGTCGTCGGTGAGGGCCACATTGGTGAAGATGGTGTTTTCGCGCAGCGACGCCATGCAGTTGGGGTTGGTGCGCGTATTGGTGCCGGGCGCCACACCAAAATAGCCGGCCTCGGGATTGATCGCGCGCAGGCGGCCGTCCGGCGAGGGCTTGATCCAGGCGATGTCATCGCCAATGGTGGTTACGCGCCAGCCCTCGAACCCCTGCGGCGGAATCAGCATGGCGAAGTTGGTCTTGCCGCACGCCGACGGGAACGCCGCCGCGACGTGGTACTTGCGGCCTTCCGGGCTGGTGACGCCCAGGATAAGCATGTGTTCGGCAAGCCAGCCCTCGCCGTCGGCCGCGACGTCCTGCCGACCCATGGTGGAGGCAATTCGGAGCGCAAAGCACTTCTTGCCGAGCAGGGCGTTGCCGCCATACCCTGACCCGAACGACCAGATTTCCCGGGTTTCGGGATAGTGAACGATGTACTTGGTGGGGTTGCACGGCCAGGCGACGTCGGCCGCGCCAGGCTGAAGCGGCGCGCCCACCGTATGCACACACGGCACATAGGCACCCGACTCGCCCAACAGGTCATAGACGCGCCGGCCCATGCGGGTCATGGTGCGCATGCTGACCACCACATAGGGGCTGTCGGTGAGCTCGATGCCCAGATGCGCGATGGGGCTGCCGAGCGGGCCCATGGAAAACGGCACCACGTAAAGCGTGCGGCCACGCATGGCACCCTGGAATAGCCCGCTCATGGTGGCGCGCATTTCCGTCGGGTCGACCCAGTTGTTGGTGGGGCCTGCGTCTTCGCGCCGCGCCGGGCACACGAAGGTGCGGTCTTCCACCCGGGCGACGTCTGACGGATCCGACCAGGCAAGGTAGGAGCCCGGGCGCTTCTCGGGATTGAGCGGACGCAGCGTGCCCGCGGCCACCATCTGGTCGCACAGCCGCCGGTATTCCTCATCCGACCCATCACACCAGACGATCCGCTCGGGCTGGGCGAGCGCGGCAATGGAAGCCACCCATTCGATCACGCCACGAAATCTCCTCACAACCCGTGCGAACCGCCGGACTTCCCGGCAGAATTCGGCTCGGAAAAACCTTCAATCTTACACTCGGGCTCATCTCCAAGCCCTCAATTCCGGACTCCGCCATGAAACCTCTCACTCCCGAGCTGCTGCTCGCCGCGATGGATGCGGGCCAGACCGTGCAGCGTGACCAGACCCTGCCCATCACCGACTGGGCCGACGGCGAACGGGTCGCACAGGCGATCGTGGCACTGCGCAGGGCGCGCGGTGACCGGCCGATCGGCTGGAAGGTGGGCCTCACCAATCTCTCGGCCTGGCCGCGGCTCGGTATCGACCGGCCGATCTGGGGCCGGATCTATGACCGCACCGTGACGCTTCTAGACAGCACGCGCGCCGAGCTGTTTCTCGACGGCCTGTCCACGCCGCGGATCGAGCCCGAAATCGTGGTGGGGCTCGCGCGTACGCCGGCCGCCGATACGCCGCTTGCGCTCATCGAGGCCTGCGCCTGGATCGCCCACGGCTTTGAGATCGTCCACACGCCCTATCCCGACTGGCGATCCGTTCCCATGGAAAGCCACGCCGCTCAGGCCATGCACGCCGCGCTGATCGTGGGCCCGCGTCTGCGGCCCGACCAACTGGCGGACAGCCCCGCGGCGCTCATCCGTGCCCTCGAGACCTTCACGCTCACCATGAACCGCGCGGGCGGCGAGCGCTGGTCCGGTCATGGTGCCGTGGTGATGGGAAGCCCGCTTGCCTCGCTTGGCCGGCTGGTGCGCGAACTCGCAGCGCGCGGCGAACAGCTCGGAACAGGCGATGTCATCACCACCGGCACGCTCACTGACGCACAGCCGCTCGGCGAACCCGGCCTGTGGCAGACCGAGCTTCAGGGCATCGCGCTGCCCGGTCTGACCCTGCGCAGCCAATGGCGCAGCTGATCGCCGCCAGCGTCGGCCGTGCCGCCCCGCTCCTTGCCCAGGACGGGGGCACACGGTTTGCCACCGAAAGCGCGATCAACAAGCGCCCGGTCAGCACGCTCGCCGACCCAGCCCCCTGGACGGTGAGCGACACCGGACTTGCGGGCGACGAGTCGGTCGAGCGTCGCATCCACGGCCCGCCGCTGCAGGCGGTCTATGTCTACCCGGCCGAGCACTACGTGTTCTGGCAGTCGCTCGCCCGTCAGCACAACCGACCGCCGCTCCCGGAGGCAGGCGCGCTCGGCGAAAACCTGACGGTGGCAGGCCTCACCGAATCGCAGGTCTGGATTGGCGACCTGCTCGCGATCGGCAGCGTGCGGCTGCGGGTCACCCGTCCGCGCGACCCCTGCTTCAAGCTCAATGCCCGCCTCGGCCTGCCGATGGCCGCGAAAATGATGGTGCAGTCCGGCTACACGGGCTTCTACTGCGCGGTGGTGCAGCCGGGCACGCTCGCAGCCGGCGAGCCGGTCGAACTTCTCGCCGGCGATCGAACGATCTCGGTGCTCGATCGCCACCGGCTGGATCATCGAAGCCCGCGACAGCTTCCGTTCTGAACGACCGTCGCTGGCCGACAACCCTCGGGTTTTCAGCCGGCCGATGTTCGGGTAGATTGTGTCTGATGATCATGGTTCAACGACAACCCAGTCCCGCGCAACGCACCGCGGGCACCGCGCGCCTGCTGCTTCTTGCCGGCCTTGCCTTCGCTCTCGAGGCGCTCTGGCGTGATTCGGTCGGTCGCGTGCTGGTCTCGGGCGCCGTCCTGTTTGCAGGCGCGAGCCTGCTCGTGTTTGCCAAGCGCACGAGTTGAAACACGCCACCGCACTGTTCATCGACCCGCATCCGGTCGATGAGGCGTTGCGCGACGCAAGCCACAGCGGACCCGAACTCGCACACCTTGCTGCCACGTACTCGGCAAGCCCGCGCGCGCTGATCTTTCCATCGCCGTCTTCCGACTGGCGGCTGCTCATGCTGCTGCTGCCGCTCGGCTCGCGGCTGTCGCTCATGACGCACCCGGTGTTCGCACAGCTCACCCGCACCTGGGGCATGGGCATCCGTTTCATTGGCGTTGACCGCGACCGCCTGGTGTACGACTTCCGGGCGCTGCTCAGCAACCGCACGCTCGAACTGGTGGTAGACCTGCTTGCCCGTCACGAGCGCGCGATCAGTGCGTCGGCACCGCACCCGCTCACCCCCCCGGCTGCGCGCGCCGAATGCACCGCGAGCGAGCCCGCGCAGCCTGATGCGTCGGCACCACTTCTTGATCTGCTCTTCGAGGCGCTGGCAGGCGAGATGCTCACCACGCTCGAGCGAAGGCGCGCCGATTGGGTGCGGCATCTCGATCGCGAGCACCGGCTCGATGTCGTACCCCCCGCGCGCTTGTTCGGCCATGACGATCGCTATCCCGACTTTCTCGCACGACTGCGCGAGGCGCTCCGTAACGAAACCATCGACCCGGCCTTCTACGGTCGCGTCCTGCGCTCGGTCGATCAGCGGGAGGCGCTGGTCGACGCCCGGATCGCTGCCCTCATTGAAGACGCGCTCGACCCGGCAGCGCTTGCGCTCCTTGCGCGCACCGCCGTGGGTCGGCATCTGGGCTGCTACAACTGGCTGGTCCTTGCACCGCGCCATGCGGCCGCGCGCGCGCATCTGCTGTCGCGTCTGCCCACGCTCGCCAGCTTCCTGTCCGAAACGCTGATGCCAATCGAGGCTCGCGCCCGGGTCGCGCAGGGCTCGCTCGCGGTCGACACCGATGACCGCGCCCTTGCATCCACGCCCGGTCCCACGCCTGCTGGATACGACCTTCGCCCGCTCATCGAGCGGCAGGCGTGCCTCACCGGCAGCGAATTCACCGGCTGGCTGCGTCGCGCCATCGACGCGGGCCAGGACCGTCAGATCATCGAGGCCCTGGCCGCACGGCTGGGCGTCACCGCCAACCTGGTGCGTCGACTGTGGCGGGAACCGCCACGCGCGCTGGGACAGCCACCGGCCTGGCTCGCCGCCACCCTGGTCCGCCATCTCGACCAGCTGCCCGAGCGCGCGTGGCCGCAGGACGATGAGAGCTGGCAGCAGCTGATCGAGCGCGCGAGCGCCGCCCAGACCGGTTGACCGGTTGCCTCGCCTGCCGCCCACGCCTTCGCCTATCCGTGCCCCGACCCATCAGCGCCCCGACCCATCAGCGCCCCGACCCATAGCGCCCTTGTCAGCCTGAACCCTCGACCATGCCTCTTCGATTGCTCACCACTGGCGGCACCTTCGACAAGCACTATGATCCGCTCACCGGCCAGCTGGTGTTTGCCGATTCTCATGTGCAGCAGTGCCTTGCGCAGGCCCGCTTCGATTCGCCGCCCGTCGTTCAGGCGCTGATGGCGATCGACAGCCTGGACATGACCGATCTCCATCGACAGCAGATCCTCGCCGCCTGTCGCGAAAGCCCCGAGCGTCAGATCGTCATCATTCACGGCACCGACACGCTGGTTGAAACGGCTGCGGTGCTGGGCAGCGCCCGGCTCGAGGCCACCATCGTGCTCACCGGCGCCATGGTGCCCGTCGAAATCGAGGGATCGGACGCCCTGTTCAACCTCGGCTTTGCGGCGGCCTGCGCGGCGACGCTCGCCCACGGCGTGTGGGTCGCCATGAATGCCCGCGTCTTCAACTGGCGCGACGTGCGCAAGAACCGCGCGCTCGGACGCTTCGAACCCCTCACCCCGCCCGTGCCCTGACCCGCCGGCAGCGGAATCTCTCACCTCTCGGACCCATCTATCCCATGAACTTCGACCTCTCGGCCCTGGACACGGGCCTGCGCTACAAACTCCTCTCCAGCCTCGTGCTGCCGCGGCCGATCGCGCTGCTCTCCACCGTTGGCCCCGCCGGCGTGGTGAACGCCGCGCCCTACAGCTTCTTCAATCTGATGGGCGATGATCCGCCGATCCTGATCGTGAGTCTGGAGCGGCGCTCCGACGGCACCCTGAAGGACAGCACCCGGAACATCCTCGATACCGGCGAGTTCGTGGTGAATCTGGTCGACGAGGCGCTTGCCGACCGCATGCACGCCTGCAGCACCGCCTATCCCCCCGAGGTAAGTGAGCCCGAGGTGCTGGGGCTTGGCGTTGTGCCGAGCACCGCCGTGAAGCCGCCCCGACTCGCCGATGCACCGGTGGCGCTCGAGTGCACGCTCTATCAGCAGATCGAGATCGGCACGCGCCGACTGCTCGCCATCGGCGAGATCCACTGGCTTCATGTGCGGGATGGCGTGATCGATCCCGACACCCTGCGCGTGAACATGGCGAACTACTTTCCGATCGGCCGAATGTTTGCCGACCGCTACATCCGCACCCGCGATCAGTTCACGGTCGACACGAGCCCCGATTTCATCGAACGAATCAAGGCCGAGGGTCGGGTCTAGCCAATCTCGCGGGATCCTCCCTGAGGCAGCCCGCGGCGACCCCGGGGCCCAACATGCGCGTCAACTGCAGCAGCGGTCGCGCATGAGGCCGGCCGCCTGCACCTCGCTCTGAAAGGCCCGCTCGCGCAACCCCATCGCACGCCGCGCCTTGAGCGGCAGCACCCGCGCACCGTTCGGTGGCGAGGCCTTCGAAGTGAGCGGCTGATCCTTGGGCAACCCCATCGCCCGCATCCGCGCACGCAATGCATCGGTGGCCGCCGCATCGACCTTCATCGACACGGGATCGATCACCACCCCGTACTGGTCGCGCGCCGCCTCGACCGACACATAGCCCTGGCGCACGTCATCTTCCACCTGCTCGCGCCGCCGGTCGGTGGGCTTGCCAAAGCCACCGCCGCCGCCTGAGCGGAGCACATAGGCGTCGCCCGGTTTCAAGAGCTGCGAGAACACCTTGCCGGTGGCATAGACGGTTTCAGGTTGTCCACCCCGATGGATGGCAACCTGATTGCCATGCGCCGACAGCCCGCCAAACAGACCCCAGGGCCGGTTCTCGACGCGCTCGATCTGCGAGTTGAACATGGTGTCGGAGAGCACCCGCACCACCTGCTCGGCGCCCAGCCCGCCACGTTGCTTGCCCGCGCCGCCCGAGTCTTGCCGCAGACCATAACGCTCGATGATGAACGGATACTTGGCCTCGACCTGTTCCGACGGCCCGTTGTGCGTATCGCCATCGTTGATGGCAATCGTCGCGCACATGCCGTCTTCGTTGTGCTTGGCGCCCCAGCCGCCACCGATCAGGCCGCCCAGATACAGGAAGAGCTTCCGGTTGGCCGGATGCCGGCCGTTGATGTTGGCCACCACCAGGTCGGCATGGTGGGCTGCTGCAACGCGCGTGGGGATCGCGGGCGCCAGCGCCTTGAAGATGGTGTCGATCACCGTCATCGGATAGGTCATCCACATGCGCATCGGCGCGGGCCGCGTGGCATTGACGAACTTGCCCTCGGGCAGGATCACCGTCAGTGGCACGAAGCAGCCGTCATTGATCGGCATCTCGAGCGGCGCCACGATGCATTTCAGCGCAACCTGCGCGGCCGACAGCCCTGCAGGCCGACCGGAGTTGAAGAACCCGCGCACCTGCTCGCCCACGTTCGAGAGATCCACCGTCATCTCGTCACCCTTCACGGTGACGGTGACGCGAACCGGTATCGGCTTGCCCAGCTCCACCCCGTCATCGTCCATGAACGACTCGGCGGTGTAGACGCCATCGGGAATCTCGCGGATCTGCTCGCGACTCACCGCCTCGCTCTGGCGATAGATCGCCTCGATCGCGCCCTCGAACTCTGCGCGGCCGTACTTGTCGAGCATCTCGATCACCCGGCGCTCGCCGGTACGCACTGCTGCAATCTGCGCGCGCAGGTCGCCCATGGCGCGCTCGGGCACACGCACATTCAGACGGATGATGTCGAACACATCGCGATTTTCTTCGCCCTTTCGCCAGGCCTTGACCATGGGCATCTGCAGGCCCTCGGAGTAGATGTCCAGCGTCATGCCGTCAAGTGGGCCGCCCACATCGATCCAGTGCGCCATACAGGCCGAGAAGGCCACGATCTCGCCCTGCCAGAACACCGGCACGACAAAGGTCATGTGATTGAGGTGACTGCCGGTGGTGTAGGCATCGTTGGTGAGGAGCACATCGCCCTCGTCCATGCCTTCTGCGCCGAAGTGCGCGATCATGCCCTTCACGGTATTCGACATGCCGCGAATGAAGGTCGGCAATCCGATACCGACCGAAATCGTGTTGCCTTCGCGATCAAAGAGCCCAACCGTGAAGTCGAGCGCTTCGTAGATGATCATGTTGTAGGCCGTGCGCATCAGGTTGGCCTTCATTTCCTCGGTGGTCGCCACCAGGCCATTGCGCAGGATCTCGGTGGTGACCGGATCAGCCCGGTGCGTGCGTGAGTCAGTCATGGTCGATCTCGATCACAAGGTTGCCGAAACGGTCGACGGTCATGCGGTCGCCCGGTGCGAGCACGGTGGTGGAGGCATATTCTTCGATGAGTGCGGGGCCGATCACGCGGTTGCCCGAGAGCAGACGGTCACGCCGCCAGGTGGGCGCATCCACCCAGCCGCCGCGCGAGGAGAAATACACCGGCCGCGCGCCTGACGAAGCCTCGGGCGGCGGCACCTCGCTCCCCGCGGCAAGCAGCGGCAGCTCGGGCTTTGCAAGCGCGCCCGTGACCGAGGCGCGCACGCTCACGATCTCGGCCTGCTCGGTCTCCGAGCAGTAGCCATAACGCTGGGTATGCACGCGGTCAAAAGCCGCCTTGATCGCCCCGGCATCGCGACTTGCGAACGCTGCAAGCGGCACCTCCACGGTCACCGCATGCTCCTGGCCCACATAGCGCATGTCGAGCGCCCGGCTGGCAACCGGCTGGCCGTGCTCGCCGGCCACGCCGGCCACGTCGCGCTCGCCCTCGGACTCCATCTCGCGGAACACGCGCTCGAGCGCTTCGAAATCAATGCTCGCCAGAGGCACAAACAGTGTGCGGACAAAGTCGCGCCGGAGATCGGCCACCAGCATGCCAAACGCCGAGAAGTGGCCGGGCGCAGGCGGAATGATCACCTTGCCGATGTGAAGCTCACGCGCCACGAGTGTGGCGTGCAGCGGGCCCGCGCCGCCAAACGCCACCATGGGGAAATCTCGCGCATCGAGCCCGCGCTCGGTGGTCACCCGCTTGACCACGGACGACATGGTCGCCGCCGCAATCCGCACGATGCCTTCGGCCGCCTGTTCGATCGGGATCGACAGCGGCTGGGCGATCGCGCTGTCGATTGCCGCGCGTGCAGCCGCCGGATCAAGCCGCATGTCGCCGCCCAGAAAGCGCTCGGCCGACAGGCGCCCCAGCACCAGGTTGGCATCGGTCACCGTGGGTTCGGTGCCGCCCAGCGCATAACACACCGGCCCCGGCACCGACCCCGCACTCTGCGGCCCCACGCGCAGCGACCCCGCAGGCCCCAGCCGCGCGATGCTGCCACCGCCGGTACCCACCTCCTGGATGTCGATCATCGGGATCTGCACAGGCAGCCCCTCGGTGTAGCCACCTATCATCGAGTTGGAGGTCATCAGCACCTCGCCATCGAGGATCACGCCCGACTTGGCGGTGGTGCCGCCCATGTCGAAGGCGATGGCACGATCAATGCCCACGGCCGCACACAACATGCGGGTGCCGATCACGCCAGCCGCCGGACCGGACTCCAGCATCCGGATGCACTCCTGCTGCGCCTGCGACACGTCATACAACCCGCCGGTGGACTGCACCACCAGGAAGGTGCCGGGGAAACGCTCGGCCGCCAGGTGCGTTTCAATGCCCTTCAGATACTGGCTGACCCGCGGACCGATGTAGGCGTTGGCCGCCACGGTGGAGGTGCGCTCGAACTCGCGATACTCCTGGGACAGCTCGTGCGAGGCGCTCACATAGCAACCGGGCAGGCGCGACTCGAAAAAGCGTCTGGCTGCGAGCTCGTGCGCAGGGTTGCGGTAACTGTGTAGAAAGAGAATCGCCACTGCCTCGATCGACTCTGCCTCGAGTGCCTTGGCAATCCGCTCAAGCTGCTCCTCGGGCAGCGGGGCCAGCACCTCGCCCGATGCATTGATCCGCTCATCCACCTCAAAGCGCAGCGCCCGCTCCACCAGCGGCACATGCTTTCTGAAAAACAGGTTGTAGGCCTCGGGGCGGTTCACCCGGCCGATTTCATAAATGTCGCGAAAGCCGCGCGTGGTGACGAGTGCCGTCCGCGCGCCGCTTCGCTCAAGCAGCGTGTTGATCGCAATCGTGGCCCCGTGCAGAAACAGGTTCGCCTGATCAAAGCGCGCGCCCGCCCTGTGAAGGCCGGTACCGATGCCCTCGATGATGTGCGAGGGCGTGGTAAGCGCTTTCCCAAGCAGCAATCGACGGCCCGATTCATCGAATACAGCAACGTCGGTGAAGGTGCCGCCCACGTCGGCGGCAATCCGTAGCGCCCGCGCGGCGCCAGTGCGATCTGTCATGAGCGTAGTCCGGGAGAGGAGGTCAAGGAGAAAGCGCATCCGGGCAGGCGCGAATCAGCGCAGACTGCCCCACCAGCGCAGACCAACCCGACCAGCACCGGGCAGTGTAGCGCAGCCCCTTTGCAACACCGGGGCCACGATTTCACTGCGCGCCGCTTCCTCAGTCGCGCCACTCAAGCGGCGTGATGCTGCTGAAATGATCGGTCCAGAGCCCCACACCGGGGATGTCGTAATTGCGCGAGCCGATCACGCGGCCCTGGGCATCGAGCAACGGACGGTCCACCGACGGATAGGCGCGCAGATACTGCTCGTCACGCGTGAGGATCATGTAGTGGTTCTCGCGAATGAACCGGTCGGGGTCCTTGTCCTGGAAACGGCTTCGAACCCGCATGCCGAGGGCTTCGGCCTGACGCATCACCACCGGGTAAAGATTCAGATAGGCGTTGGTGATGTGCACCACCAGAAACCCGTCTGGCTTCAGATGCCGCGCATAGACCGCAAACGCCTCGCGGGTGAGCAGATGCACCGGCACCGAGCCGCCACTGAAGGCATCGAGCACGATCATGTCGTAGCGACGCTCGGCAGGGAGTTGCTCCATCTTGAGCCGCGCATCGCCCGTGATCACCCGCAGCTCGGCCGCCGGCGCCTGCGGAAGATAGGTGAACCAAGCGCGCGCCACCCGCTCGACTTCGGGGTTGATCTCGAAAAAATCATAGCGGTCAGCTGCTCTCGCATAGCTCGCCAGCGCGCCCGCCCCCAGTCCGACGATCGCCACATCGACCGCGGGGCTGCGCCCCAACAGGTAACGATAGGTTTCGCCCACACCGCTGTCTGGTCCGTAGTAACTCAACGGCGCGCGCAGCCGCTCGGGCGCGAGAAATTGCAGCCCGTGGGTGACGCCGCCCGGGTATGTCGGTTATCGCGAGGAGTCGCTCCTCGCCCGTGCCGCCAACCGCCGAGCCGCCTGACCGCGCGCGGATCTCGCGGTCGATCACCAGAACGCAGAGCGCCGCCGCCGCCCCAAGCCCGATCGACCACTCGTAGAAATCATTGAACAGATGGGTCGCAACAAGCGCCACAAAGAGCCCTCCGCAGGCGCCTCCAAACGACATCCAAAGGTAGTAACCGGTCAGCTGCGCCGTGTCCGCCGGTCGTCTCCGATAGAGCTCGCCGTGGCACATGAAACAGACCAGAAACAGCATCACGCCATGGATCCAGCGCAGCTCCGACAGCCCGTACCCCCAATAGCCGCCAAAGAGTTCAGGAATCGCATGCCGTCCCGCGATGAACAGTACCGACACGAGCGCCGCCGCCGCCACCCAGCCCGCCCGATACCAGCGCGGATGATCGAAGCTCACAATGAACGACAGCAGGTAGAGCGACAGCGTGAGAATCCACAGCCGCGGCTCGGGCGCAATGTCATGACTCGCATGATCCGTGGTTGCAATGAAGAGCATCGAGGCGAGCGCGGGCAACAGCACCCAGCCGGCCCGCTCGCCCCAACCCACGCGCCGCGCCGGCCCCTGCCCGGGAAGATTCGATGCGGGGGCCGCACTCGGCTCGCCAGCACCGACCGGGGCGGGCATGGCCTTCACCTGCATCACCGCAATCAGCGCGCAGGCCGCGGCAAACAGCCAGAACCCCCAGGTCCAGCCGGCACCGATCGTGGGCAGATCAAACCACGGTTCGAAGAGATACGGAAACGACAGGAGCGCAAGCAGCGACCCCACGTTCGACAGCGCATACAACCGGTACACCGAGCCACCGGCCCCGCCGCGGGCAAACCAGTGCTGAAGGAGCGGTCCGGTGCTGGCAAGACAGAAATACGGCAACCCCACCGTTGCCGCCAGGATCCAGACGATTCTTCCGACCGGCGCCTCGTCACCGCTCGGGCGAAGCGCCGCATCGGGCACCACAAACCGGGCAAACACCGCTGCCACAGCGAGAAGCAACAGGTGAACGATCGCCTGGCGCTTGGGCGAGGAGATCGCACCGAGCGCATGCGCATACAGGTAACCGCCAAACAGCACGCACTGAAAAAACAGCATTGCCGCGGTCCACACCGCAGGCCCGCCACCAAACCAGGGCAGGATCGCCTTGCTCACCATCGGCTGAACCTGGAACAGCAGAAACGCGCTGACGAAGATGGTGAGGCCAAAGAGCATCACGATCGACAGGCGGGACAAGGGTCGGGAATCCGGTTTCATGAGCGGCCTTCGTTGAAGACGGCGAGCACTCTACGCCTCGGGGCGGGCGCTGTCACAGTCAGGTTCCAGCGGAAAAACCGGGCGGCTCTCGCAAGCGGTATCATCGATCGAGCATCCCGGGCAGGCACGGCGAACGCCCCCTCTCGCGTGATCGGGGTGCGCGCCGGCATTGTCTGCTGACCCTCGAACCAGGAGCTTGCCCATGAGCGGTTGTCCCTTCGGTCACGGCGCCGAGCCCTCGCCAGCCGCCGATCCGGCCGCTCACGCCGAGCCGGCTACAAGCGACCCGCCGGGCGTGATGGAGCCTTTGCCTGGTGCACCGCCGGGCATGACCTACACCGATTATCTGCAGCTCGACGCGCTCCTCACCGCCCAGGCGCCGCTCTCTCCCGATCACAACGAGATGCTGTTCATCATCCAGCACCAGACAAGCGAGCTCTGGATGAAGCTGATGCTGCATGAACTCACCGCCGCGATCGACAACCTCCGGCGCGATCGCCTGCCGCCCGCCTTCAAGATGCTGGCCCGCATCTCGAAGATCATGGAGCAGATGGTGCATGCCTGGGATGTGCTGGCCACCATGACCCCGCCCGAGTACTCGGCAGTACGCCCGCACCTTGCGCAATCGAGCGGCTTTCAGAGCTGGCAATATCGCTGCATCGAGTTTGCAATGGGCAACAAGAACGCGGGCATGGTGCGCGTGCACGCGCATCGCCCCGATCTGCTTGCGATCGTCTCCGATGCACATCGCTCGCCCTCGCTCTATGACGAAAGCCTGCGGCTCCTCGCGCGGCGCGGCATCGCGGTGCCCGCGGCCTGCTGCGAGCGCGACTGGCGCGAGCCCTATCGCGCAAGCCCCGAGGTGGAGGCGGCCTGGCTGGTGGTCTACCGTGACCCCGAAGCACACTGGGATCTCTACCAGCTCGGCGAAGAGCTCGCCGACCTCGAGGATGCCTTTCGGCTGTGGCGTTTCCGGCATCTCACCACGGTCGAGCGGGTGATCGGCTTCAAACGCGGCACCGGCGGCACTGCGGGGGTGGGCTATCTGCGCCGCATGCTCGATACCGTGCTGTTTCCGGAAATCTGGTCGCTGCGAACGCGACTCTGAGCGCGCCCCAGTGCGCGGCCGGGTGGCGTCTCAGCATGCCCCACCCGCGCGCGGATCCGCCGCGCCAGCTCACGTGCGGCTCACGTGCCGATCACACCGCCATCGCGCTTGCGGATCACCACGGTGGCCGACCGCGGCCGACCGTCAGGCGCAAAATCCGGCCAGTTTGAAAACCGCCTGGGCGCAGCCGGATCACTGCGCTCACCCGGCGACTCGCCCGGATGCTGGATGTTCACAAACAGCGTGCGGCCGTCGGGCGTGAATGCCGCGCCCGTCACCTCGCAGTTGACCGGCCCGGTGAGAAAGCGCAGGAACCGGCCGGTCGGTGCGTCAAAGGCCAGCATCTGGTTCGAACCGATTCGCGCGAATTCGCCCTTGTACATCTCGGTGGCCGAGACATCGGTCTGCACCCACAGAATGCCCATCGGACCAAAGGCGATCCCGTCCGGGCAAGCGAACAGATCGCCGGCGATGTTGCCGCGCGAGGCGGGCCTTTCGTTCGCCGGATCCCCGGCAAGCACCAGGTGCTCCCACTCAAAATGCTCGCCGTCGAAATCATGCCGCTCGCGCCAGCGGATGATCTGACCCATGATGTTTCGCTCCCGCGGGTTGGCGGCATCCACCCCAGGCTGCCCCGCCGCGCCGCGGGCGCTATTGTTGGTGAGCGTGCAGCAGACCCAGCGATCGATCGGGTCGATCGCGATCCATTCGGGGCGATCCATGCGGGTCGCACCTACCGCATCCGAGGCCTGTCGCGCCTTGATCAGCACCTCGGCCTGGTCGGCAAAACCGTTTTCGGCCACCAGCGGACCCGAGCCGTGCACGAGCGCAATCCAGCGGCCGGTGCCGTCGGCGTCGAAACGCGCAACATAAAGCGTGCCGTGATCGAGCAGGTCACGATTGGCGCGCGCCGCCGATACCCCTGGGGAAGCGGGCCGGATCGCATCGCGGCTTACGAACCGGTAGAGATATTCGAAGCGTGCATCCTCGCCTGAGTAGACCACCGCCCGGCCCTCGCGCGTCACGGCCACCCACGCACCCTCGTGCGCTGCCCGCCCGAGCGCCGTGCGCTTGACAGGCATTGAAGCGGGGTCCAGCGGGTCCAGCTCCACCACCCAGCCGAAGCGGTTCGGCTCATTGGGGTGCTTCTGGGCGTTGAACCGCTCATCGAATTCCGCCCAGCGGTAGCCGCTTTTCTCGCGCAGGCCCCAGCGCCGGTGATGCGCCGAGAGCGAGCGGCCGGCATCGAAATATGTGGCGAAGTTTTCCTCGCCCGACAGATAGGTGCCCCAGGGCGTCATGCCGGCCGCGCAGTTGTTGAGCGTGCCGAGCACGTGCATCCCCGCCGGATCGGCAGCCGTTCGCATCATGGGGTGGCCTGCGGCCGGGCCGCCCACCGCATGCGGGGTCGCCATCGTCACGCGCCGGGCATAACGTGACGGCCGCACCATCCGCCAGCTGCCATCGGTCGTGCGCTCAACCTCAATGACCGAGAGCCCATGGGCCGCCTGGCTCTTTCGCACCTTCTCGGCCGACCAGTGGGCCATGCCGTCGGTGTGCAGCAGTCCATCATCGGTGTACTCGTGATTCATCGCGAGCACGCCGCGGTCGCCTCGACCATTGAGCGGGAAAAAATGCAGCCCGTCATGATGCATGCCGAGCTGCACCGCCTGATCGCCCGACGGATTGGTCGCATCCGGCCGGAACGCCGGCATCTGGCCTGCCATTCCCACCGGCTCGCCCCAGGGCGCGATCACCTGCGCCACATACCCGTCGGGCACCACCAGCCGGTCACCCGCACCCGGTGCGATCGGCGCAAAACCGGGTCGTCCGCGCACGGCCGACGCACTCCCGCCCGCCGCCGGAACATTCGCGCAACCGCCAGCAAGCTGTGCGAAGAGCAGACTCGCGCCGCCCGCGCTCAGCACTCGCCGTCGCGCCGGATCGGACACCTGATGAAGGTCGGGGTTGCCCGACCGGTTGCTGTCTTCGAGCTCCGTGAAATCCTTGGCCATGATGGGCAGTGCTCCGTGACGAGGGGCGGTAATCCAGGGGCGAGCGCTAAACGTCGCTCGGCTCAATCATCAGCTCGCCGCTCCGACCAGGCACCTCTCCCCAGGCCAGCGCCTTCACGGGCAGGCGGGCAACAGCTAGCGTCCGGGCGAGCGCCGACACCGGCACCAGCCTATGGCCCTGGGCGAGCCAGCCATCGATCAGCCGCTCAAAGGCCGGTGCGAGAAGCGCGCCCTCGAGCTCGGCATGCAGCGTGAATACGTGATCGGTATCGCCCTCGGTGCGCGCGAGGAGCGGCAGGTAGACACTCTCTTCGCTGACGCCGTCGAGTCCGATCAGTTCGTCAAAGGTGGGAAGCGTGGTGGGTATCTGCACATGCGAACAGGCCCGACCGTTGATCGCCAGCCGATAGGGCGCCTGCCCACGGCCATCGGAGGCACAGGCCATGCCCCAGTCGTCGATCTGCGAAAACGCATGGGCGTTGACCTGCCAGCCGGCCGCGCCGTGCATGGCGGGCGGCGCGCCAAACACCTCGCAGAACCGGTGGTAGCCGCGGGTCATCTGGGCTCGCGTCCAGGCCGAATCGCGCACGCGAACATTGTCCTGCCAGTAAACATGATCCCAGGCGTGGAGGCCGCATTCATGGCCCTCAGCGAGACATTGCCGCATTGGCGCCACGCCATGCCGACCGATATCCGGGCCCGGCATCAGCACACCATACGCAAGTGTACGGAGCCCGTAGTGACGGACCACCGATGTGCGCGAGACCTTGGAGAGAAAGCCGCGCCGGAACACGCGCCGCAGCGCCCAACCCGTGTGATCAGGGCCGACGCTGAAAAGAAAGGTGGCCTGCACGCCGCGCCTGGCAAACATGGCAAGCAGCCGCGGCACCCCCTCCAGCGTCCCGCGCAGGGTATCGACATCAACCTTGAGCGCAATCCTGGCCATGTTGCAAGGTCCTGGGCAACCGCCTCAACCCGCCTTGTCCAGAAGCGCGCGCGCCTCGACCACCTTCCCCCGGTAGTACTCGAAGATGCGGCGAAGCGAGGCTTCCATGGCCACCCTGGGCGCCCAGCCGAGCGCTGCCATGGTGTCATCGATTCGTGGCCGGCGAGTCTGCACATCCTGGTAACCCGCGCCGTAAAAGCTTCCCGAGGACGTATCCACCAGTGTGGTGCGCCGCGCCCACTCGGCGTATTCGGGATAGTCGGCCGCGATTCGCAACATCATCTCGGCGAGTTCTCGCACCGAATAGTCGTTGTCGGGATTGCCCACGTTGAAGATTCGGCCGCTGGCCGCGCCCCCCTCGTTGGCGATGATCCGCATGAGCGCATCCACCCCGTCCGACACATCGGCAAAGGCGCGCCGCTGCGCGCCGCCATCGACCAGCTGGATCGGCTCACCGCGCACGATCTGTCCCAGGAACTGGGTGACCACGCGCGAGCTCCCCTCCTTGCTCTCGAAGAGCGAATCCAGCCCCGGCCCGATCCAGTTGAAAGGCCGAAACAGCGTGTAGGTGAGGCCCTGCTCCTGGCCGTAGGCATGGATCACCCGGTCCATCAGCTGTTTGCTGCAGGCATAAATCCAGCGCGGCTTGTTGATCGGGCCGTAGACCAGGTTTGAGCGCTCGGCATCAAATTCGGTATCGGTGCTCATGCCATACACCTCGGAGGTGGATGGGAACACCAGATGCTTTCGATACTTGACCGCGGCGCGCACGATGGGCAGGTTGGCCTCGAAATCAAGTTCGAACACGCGCAGCGGCTCACGCACATAGGTGGCCGGCGTGGCAATCGCCACCAGCGGGAGGATCACATCACATTTCCTCACGTGATACTCGATCCACTCCCGGTTGATCGTGATGTCGCCCTCGAAGAAATGCATGCGGGGATGGCCCACCAGATCACCCAGGCGATGGTCCGACATGTCCATGCCGTACACATGCCAGTCGGTGCCCGACAGAATGCGCTCGGTCAGGTGATGGCCGATGAAGCCGTTGACGCCAAGGATCAGAACTTTTTTCATGGAGGGGGTCCGGAAAGGTTGAGCCAGGCGGCAAGCGTGGCAGCGTCCACGCTGCGCCCGCCCTCGAGCAACACTCGAATGTCGATGAGGCCGCCGTCGCCGCACACGCCCACCATGCGGCCATCGTCGACGCCAAGACCGGCCACGGCCGCGGGACGCGACAGCGGGGCAGCGCGACGCCGCGCCTCGGCCACCACCAGACGGCGGCCAGCGCACTCGGTAAACGCCCCCGGATAGGGCGGCGCCACCGCGCGGATCAGGTTGTAGACCTCGGCCGCAGACCGGGTCCAGTCGATACGACCGTCTTCGGGCTTGCGACCACCGAAATAGCTGCCCTGCGACAGATCGTTGGCGTGCTCGGGCGCGCAACCGGCGGCAATCGCGGGGAGGCTTCGCCAGAGCACCACTTCGGCCGCCACGCAGACCTTGTCAAACACCTGGCGCGCAGTGTCATCGGGCAGGATCGGTACCGCGCACTGATCCACGATGGTACCGGCGTCGGGCCTTGCCACCATGCGATGCAGTGTGGCCCCGGTTTCGGTCGCGCCCTTCAGCACCGCCCAGTTGGTGGGCGCACGTCCGCGAAACCTGGGCAAGAGCGACCCGTGCATGTTGAAGGCACCCAGGCGCGCGCACTCGAGAATCGAAGAAGGAAGCATCGAGCGGAAGTAGAAGGAGAAGATCACCTCGGGTGCGGCGCTTGCCACCTGCGCAGCAAGCGCCTGAGTATCCAGATCCTCGGCATACACCACCGGCAGCCCCAGGTCCTCCGCCGTGTCGGCGACACGCGAAAACCAGAGCGTCTCGCCCGGATGATCGCGATGCGTGACCACCAGCGCCACCTGAACACCGCCCGCGTGCAACACGCGCAAGCAACGGTCGCCCACATTCGAATAGCCAAACACGACCGCCCTCACGCGCGCGCCCCATGTTCGGGCCTTGCCGCGGCAACCTCCGCGGGCGGCGCCTCAAGCACCGCGCTCACGCGATACCGTGGCCGCCTTCTCACCTCCTGCTGAATGCGGCCCACGTATTCGCCCATGAGACCGATTCCGAACAGCACGATTCCAATGAAGAAGAACTGGAGCGCGAACAGCGTGAACACCCCCTCCACCTCGGCACCCAACATGAAGCGACGCACCAGAAGGAGGGCAAAGAGCCCGCCCGCCCCCAGTGACAACACGATGCCCGCGAGGGAGAACCACTGCAGCGGCACGATCGAAAAACCGGTCATCAGATCAAAGTTGAGCCGCACGAGCTTGTAGAGCGAATACTTCGACTCGCCCGCAAAGCGCTCCTCATGACTCACCACGATTTCGGTTGGCCGCGCGGCAAAGGTGTAGGCAAGCGCCGGCACGAACGTGTTGACCTCCTGGCAGGCATTCAAGGTGTCGACCAGGGCGCGGTCGTAGGCCCGGAGCATGCAGCCCTGATCGGTCATCTCGATGCGGGTGATGCGCTCGCGCAGGCCGTTCATCGCGCGCGAGGCGATTCGACGAAAGGCGCTGTCCTCGCGCTGGCGCCGAATGGTGCCCACATAATCATGACCGGCGCGAATCTCCGCCACCAGCCGTGGAATCTCCTCGGGCGGATTCTGCAGGTCGGCATCCAGCGTGATCGCGATCTGCCCGCGCACATGCTCGAACCCCGCCATGATCGCCATGTGCTGGCCGAAGTTGCCGTTGAAGAGCACCACTCGGGTGACATCGGGGCGGGCACGGAACTGCGCGGCCAGAAGCTGCGCCGAGGCATCGCGACTGCCATCGTTGACGAACACCACCTCATAGGATTCGCCGGTGGCATCAAGCGCCGCATAGAGCCGCTCAAAGAGCCGCGGCAGCACCCGCTCTTCGTTGTAGACAGGGATGATGACCGAGATCTCGGGCGCACGGCTCATGACAGTTCACCTATCACCGCCGCCAGCGCGGACACCACGCGCGCCGGATCGGCATCGGTCATCGTCGGAAAGAGCGGCAGCGTGAGGAGCGAGCGGCCCAGCCGCTCGGTGTGCGGCAGCATCCCCTCGCGCCAGCCCTGAGCGCGATAGAACTTGAACAGATGGAGCGCCGGATAGTGCACCCCGGAGCCGATGCCGCGAGTGCGCAACGCCTGCATGACCGCTGCGCGTGCCCCGCGAATCCGGTCGACGGGCAGCTCAACCTGAAACATGTGCCAGTTGGTGAGCGCACCCGACGGATCGGCGCGGGGCGGCAGCCCCACCCCCAGCTCGGCGAGCCCGGCGTGGGCGGCCGCATCGAAGTAGCGCTCGGCAAGCTCCGCCCGCCTGCGGGTAATGGACTCGAGCCGAGCGAGCTGCCCGATACCCACGGCCGCATGAACATCGGACAGATTGAACTTGCCGCCCGGTTCTTCGACCTCCATGCCGTCGGGGCCGGTGCGAATCACGCCCTGCAGCCGCAGCCGCTCGGCGCGCAACGCCTCCGCCTCCGAGTTCATCACCAGGCACCCCCCCTCGACCGAGTTGATGTTCTTGTTCGCGTGAAAGCTGAAGCTCACCAGATCGCCGATCGCACCGATTCGCTCGCCCCGCCAGCGCGAGTCGATCGCCTGGGCCGCGTCCTCGATCACCCGCAGGCCGTGTTTGCGTGCGATCGAATACAACCGGTCCATGTCCACTGGCAGCCCGGCCAGATAGACCGGGATGATGGCGCGTGTGCGCGGGGTGATGGCCGCCTCGACCGCATCAAGGCTGATATTGCGCGTGGCCGGATCGACATCGACAAACACCGGCCGCGCACCCACCGCAACAATCACATTGGCGGTCGCCACCCAGGTCAGCGCGGTGGTGATCACTTCGTCGCCCGCACCGAGATTGGCGATTCGTAGCGCCACCTCCATGGTGGAGGTGCCGTTTGCGAAGGCCCGCACCGGCCGGCCCGCAAAAAGCGCCGACAGCTGCGCCTCGAAGGCCTGCATCTTGGGGCCCGAGGTGATCCAGCCGCTTGCCAGCACCTCGCCGACGGCGGCGATCGTGGCCGCGTCGATATCGGGGCGCGTGAACGGAAGAAAAGAGGAGTCAGTCATGGGATCAGCTTCGGGAAATGAGCCAGACGCCCGCCAGGATCAGAACGATACCGCCCCAGCGCGTGGCGTTCAGCACCTCGCCAAACAGCCACCACGCGAGCACAGCGTTCACAACATAGCCGAGTGACAGGAGCGGATAGGCCACCGACACATCCACCCGCGACAGGCCGATGATCCAGACCCCTACGCTCACCACGTAGCAGGTGAGCCCGGCAAGGATGGGCCACTGCGAGATCACGCGCCAGAACACGGCCGGCAGGTCGGCGAGGCCCGGGCTCAGCACCCCCAGCGGCGTCACGCCCGCCTTGAGGAGCAGCTGCGCACCGGCGTTCAGCATGACACCGGTCAGGATCAGCAGAAACGTGTTGAGGGTCATGGTGCGGTGCGCACAGCAAAGTTGGCGACGACCACGCGTCGCGTGTCGCGCGCAACCTCGGTCATGGGCAGACCCTGCGCGCGCAGTTCATTGAAGGTGACAGGCGCCATGATGGCGAGCGCCCGGGGCCCATGCTGCCAGCGATCGATGAACTGCGCCAGTGACGGCAGCCACCGATCGGGTTCCTGCCGCACCCCGAAAGCAAGCTCATCGGCATATTCAACCATCGTGAGCCGATGCCCAAGGTAAAACGGCAGCGTGTGATCAAGCCTGCGCACGCCGTAAAGCGGCATGTCGGGCGCGAGCACCGCGCGCACCGCAGGCACCAGCGACACCCCCGAGGCGCTCCGCCCCACGGTGTCGTGACCCACGATGCCCACCGTCGTGGCAATGAGCCAGCCGGTCGCATACACGCCCACGGCGAACGGGCGCACGCCAGCATCGCCCACAGATGACGCACCAGGCCGCGGTCGGTCAGTCGCTCGAGCGCGAGCGCCCCCAGCACGGCAAGTGCGGGCATCACCGGCAGGATGTAACCGGGAAGCTTGGAGCCCGAGGCGCTGAAGAACACGAAGATCGCCAACACCCAGGTGGCAAGCAGCCGCTCGGGCTGAAAGACCGAGGTCGCGCGCGGCGCCTCGCGCACGCGACCGACGAGGCCCCGCCAGAGCCCAGACCACGGGAGAAATCCCGCCACCATCAGCGGAATGAAGAACCACCAGGGCTCATGGCGCTGATGCACCGTCGAGGTGTAGCGCTGAAAATGTTCATGGATGAAGAAGAAGTGCGCGAACTCGGGATTGCGCATCATCACCAGCGCAAACCACGGCACCGTCACCGCCGCAAACACCGCGAGCCCCTGGCCGATATGCATGCGCGTCCAGAGCGCCCAGTCCCGGCTCCAGAGCGTGTAGACGACCAGCACCAGGCCTGGCAGCACCAGGCCCATCAACCCCTTCGTGAGAACGGCAACCCCCATGGCCGCCCACACCGCAAGCATCCAGCCGCGGCGCGATCGGGCGCCCGCCTGCGGGTGCTGAGCGATCAGGAAACAGCCTAGCGCCACGGTGAGTGCCGCCGACACGCCGATATCAAGCGAGTTGAAGTGCGAGCCGAGATTCCAGAGCGGCATGGCGACCAGCACCCAGCCGGTCGCCACCCCCACCGCGCGCCCCCACCAGCGCGCAGCCGCCGCCATCATGATCGCGATCGCGAGCAGTCCGCTCACCGCCCCCCAGAGTCGCGCCTGCCAGGCACCGACGCCAAACACCTCAAAGGCAAGCGCACTCATCCAGAGATGGAAAGGCGGTTTTTCGAAGTACTTGAGGCCGTTGTAGCGGACCGTGACCCAGTCGCCGGTGGCTGCCATTTCGCGGGCGATCTGCGCATAGCGACCCTCATCGGAGGGCATGAGTTCGCGCAGGTGGAGCGTTCCCAGCCAGAGCGCGAGCACGAGAAAGACTGCCAGTGCCGCGAGCAGACTGACGCCCGGTTGGGGGCGAACGCCCTCGGCCGTCACGCCCCCGGGCGTTGCATTGGGGCGAAGCGGACTCACCGGCCGCCCGCCACGCAAAGCGTCTCGAACACTTGATTCATCACAATCAGAGGCCACCCTGGTTGCCGCTTGCCACACGTCGGTCAACGCGCGAGCCGCGAGGATACCAATGCCGAACGCGACTGCGGCCTTGCGATCCTCTCGACGCACGCCATAATGGCCGGATGAACACGCGCCTCGATCATCTGGTGGTGCTGGCGGCCTCGCTGGAAGACGGGGAACGCTGGTGCGAGCGCATGCTGGGGCTTCGCCCCGGCACAGGCGGCCGCCATGAGCTCATGGGCACGCACAACCGGCTGCTGCGAATCATGTCGCCCGCGTATCCCGACGCTTATCTGGAGATCATCGCGATCGAGCCTGGCGTGGTGCCTGCGCGGGCCGCCGGCAAGCGGCGCTGGTTTGACATGGACGATCCACGCCTCGCGCAACAGATTGCCGAGACGGGCCCCAGGCTCATTGCCTGGGTGGCGCGCACCGACGACGTCGACACCGCCTGCCGGAGCTGGCTCGCACTGGGCCTGGATCGCGGACCGCCCCTCGCCACCCAGCGGATGTCGCCCCAGGGCCTGCTCTCCTGGCGAATCACCGTCCGCGACGACGGCGCCCGGCTTCTCGAGGGCTGCCTGCCCACGCTGATCGAGTGGCTCTCGCCCCATCCCGGCGCGAGCCTGCCTGAGGCGGGGATCTCGCTGCTCGAGCTTCGCATCCAGCACCCCGAGCCACCGTTGCTGCACGCGGCCTGGGAGGCGGCCGGGCTCACAGGTGTGCCGATCGAATCAGGCCCGGCGCAACTCATCGCCACGCTTCAGACACCAGGCGGACGGGTGGTGCTCTCAAGCCTCGCGCAGGACCCGCCGGCAGCCCACCAGGCTGCTGCCAGCGCGCTGCGGTAGAACACAAAACGCGGCCGCATCCGCACGCGGCGCTGCCTGCCTGCGCGCGCCTCGCCTTCAAAAGCCCGCGACCGCGCCATCCGAACGCGGATCGTAGCCCCCCTCGAGCACGCCGTTCGGGTGCCGGATCAGCATGCCCGCATGTCCCACCGCCTCGTCCCAGGCGCCGATCGTCTCGACCTCATGGCCCCAGGCACGCAACTGCGCCACCACCGCCGGGTCAAACCGCGACTCAAGCTTGAGCGAGTCGCTCGCCTTGCCCCAGGTTCTACCGAGCAGCCAGCGCGGTCTCGAAATCGCCTGCTGTGGCGTATCGCCAAAATGGCGCATGCGGGAAAAAATCGTGGCCTGGGTCTGCGGCTGACCATCGCCCCCCATCGTGCCGTAGGCCACGAGCCTGCCATCATCGAGCCGGGCAAGCGCCGGGTTGAGCGTGTGAAAGGGCTTCTTGCCGGGCTCAAGCGTATTGATGTGCGAGGGGTCGAGCGAAAAGCTCGCCCCACGGTTTTGCCAATTGACGCCCGACTCGGGCAGCACCACGCCACTTCCGAACTCGTGATAGATGCTCTGGATGAACGACACGGCAATGCCCTGCGCATCGATCACGCCCATCCAGATGGTGTCGCCCGGGTCGGTCCGCCGGCCCCAAGGTGCAGCGCGAGCCGGATTGAACTGATCGGCGAGGGCATCGAGCCGCGAACCGCTCAGCAGGTCGCGGGCATCAACCTTCATGAAGGCGGGATCGGTGACGTGCGCATCACGAACCCGGAAGGCCAGCTTGGTGGCCTCGACCTGCGCGTGGATGAAGGCCGCCCCTTCCGGACCGGCAAGGGCATCGCTCCCGGAGGTCATCCAGCCACTTCGCGCGCCCATCCGCTCCATGAGGCCCAGGATCATGAGCGAGACCACACCCTGCGAGGGCGGCACCATGTTGAAGAGCGCCGACTGGTGCGCCGAAAGCGCCAGCGGATCGACCAGCCGGGCGTGATGCGCCTGCAAGTCGGCGAGCGCGAGGGGGCTACCCACCGCAGCAAGCTCGGCCGCCAGCTGTCGGGCGAGCGCACCCCGATAAAACGTATCGGTGCCCTCGCGGGCAATCCGGGACAGCGTATGGGCGAGCCGGGGCTGACGAAAGAGCGCGCCGCGCGCAGGCGCCGCACCATTCACCAGAAACGTCTCGACAAAACCCGGGGTTCCAGATATTTCAGCCTTCTTGGCGTCAGTGAGCGCCTGCTGACTCTGGGTGACCGGCGCCCCCTCCCGGGCCAGAAACACCGCATCTTCCAGCAACCGGGAAAGCGGCAACCGGCCACCCAGCGCCTGTTGGGAGAGTTTCTGCGCAGCGCCCCAACCCGACACGGTTCCGGCCACCGTGAGCGCAGCAAGGCCGCCACGAAAGGGGATGGCGGCGCTGGGCGCGCCCTCGGCGCCCTTGCCCGAACCCGCTGAACCCTGCGGCCCAATACCCCGCCGGGCATACCAGTCGCGGGTTGCCACGCGGGCGCTCGCACCGCTTGCATCGATGCCGCCCGGCACGCCGCCCGGCCCACTGATCACCCAGAAGCCATCGCCTCCGATGGCATTCATGTGCGGATAGACCACCGCGATGGTGCCCGCTGCGGCAATCATCGCCTCGAGCGCGTTGCCGCCTTCTCGCAGAACCGCCAGCGCCGACTGAGCGGCGAGGCTGTGGGGGGCGACCGCGATCCCGCGGCGGGCAAAGGTCGATTGCATTCAAGGCGTCCTGGTTGCGGGTCAACACCGTGCGAGGCGGGCAACGCAAGCGTCTTATCCGCCATCGCTCAACCCGCCATGATAGATCCAGTGCGCCCGGGGGGCCTGCGGTTTACCGCGCCGTCATTCTTGCGCGCTGTTGGGCTTCCCAGCCCGCACGCAATTTCTCCACTGCGGTGCCGGGCGTATCCCATACCGGAATCGGGCAGGCAGCACGCGCCGCCTCAAGCGCGCGCGCCATCGAAAACTGTCCGAGCGCAAGCGCCTGATAGCGGCCTGCGAGCGCCTGGCACTGGTCGACCACCTTCTGGTCATGATCGGGTGCACCAAACGCGTCGGGCACCCAGACAAAGTCGACCTGCGGCACGACTGACGCCTGCTGCGCCTGCGCCTCGAGTTCAGCGCGCAAGGCCTCGAGCGAGGCGGGAAACGTAACCAGCACTGCGGTTCGCCCGCGGGTTGCGAGCAGGCGGTCAAACAACGCTTCGTTGGGGGTCAGCACCGGAAAACGCTGTTCACGCCGGACCTGTCCGATCGCCCTGGCAAACGCCGAGCAGGTAAAGAGCAGTGCGTCGGCGCGCAGGAGCGCCGCATACCGGCCCAGGTGCTCAAACCGCGCCACGATGTCGGGATGGACAGGCCCCAGGCGCGCGCCATCGGTGGAGAGCGATTCATCCAGCACATGAATGGGTTCGACCTCGGGCCACCCCGCCCGGAATGCACGATCCGCCGGGGGCATCGACACCTGGCCTGCGCTCACCAGCACAATGCGGGGCCGATCGCCCGCTGCAGCCGGTGCGCTCATTCGGGCCGGATACCCGCGTCTTTCACCACCTTTACCGCGCGGGTCATCTCGGCTCGCAGCAGAAGTGCCAGCGCCTCCGGGCCGCCCACCATCGGATCAAAGCCATTGGCTTGTATTCGCCTGGCGGTATCGGGTTGTGCGAGCACCGCCTGAATCTCGCGATCAAGGCGGGCAATGATTTCGCGCGGTACGCCCGAGGGCGCAAATACCGCCACCCACGCAGAGTATTCAAAGCCTGCGAGCCCGGACTCGGCGACAGTGGCGAGCTCGGGCGCCTCGGCAAGACGCGCCGGGCTCGTCACGCCAAGCGAGCGCAACCGCCCACTCCGGATATGGGCAAGCGACGTTCCCACCGGCTCGCACACGAACTGGATCTGCCCGGCGATCAGATCGGCCAGCGCCTGGGGCGAGCTCTTGTAATTGACCATCGCCAGATTCACACCCGCCTGGCTCTTGAACATCTCGGCGCAGATCTTGGAGCCGCTCGTTGCCGTGCCGTAGAACAGTTGCCCGGGGCGCGTCCGCGCATGGGCAATGAACTCGGTGAGCGTCTGGGCGGGAACCGAGGGATGGATCACCAGAATGTTGAAGGCGTTCTTGAATGCCATGGACACGGGCGAAAAATCGGCCACCGGATCAAACGGCAGCTTCGCGCGCAGGCTGTAGTTGGCGGCCAGCGTGGTGCTCGAGCCCAGCACCAGCGTGTAGCCGTCGGGCGGCGATTTCGCGGCCGCATCCACACCGATGATGCCTTCGGCGCCGGGTCGGTTCTCCACCACCACGGGCTGTCCAAGGCGCTCCGAGAGTTTCTCGGCCAGCACCCGCGCATTCAGGTCCGAGGCGCCCCCTGCACCGAGCGGCACAATCAGTTTCAAGGGGCGTGACGGATAGCTCTGGGCATTCGCCGGTGCAGTCACCACCACGGCAAGCGCCAGAATCGATCCCGCTATCAGTCGTTCCAGACTCCAAGTCCCTGGTCGCATCGAACCCTCCCATGATGTGCGCGCAGCGCACGGTGAAGTGTCTGTCACGCTACGCCGGGTTGCGGCGCCGCGCTCACGCGACCCCCTATTTCCCGATACAGAAGCGCGAGAAGATCTCGCCCAGCAGCGCGTCGGCCGTCAATTCGCCAGTGATCTCTCCGAGCGCCTGCTGCGCGAGCCGCAACTCTTCGGCCAGCAACTCGAGCGCGGCGTTACCTTGCGCAAGACACGCTTGCGCCGCAGCCAGCGCCGAATCGCCACGGCCCAACGCCTGCAGGTGCCGCTCACGGGCAATGAAGGTGGATTCCGCGCCTGGCTCCCCCCCGGCGACGGCAAGCAGCCGCGCGCGCAAACGATCGATGCCCTCGCCGGTCGCAGCCGACAACCAGAGCGTATCGGGTGTGTCGTCGGGTATGCCCGCGGTGAGCAGATCGCACTTGTTGCAGACGACGAGCCATGGCAGGCCCGCCTCGCGCTCCGCCGCGAGCGCGAGCGAAACGCTGGACGGGGCGCCGCCCCCGCTGACAGGTTCCGGGCCCAGGGTCTGCGCCTCCCGGGCATCGACCAGCTGGAGCACGCAGTCGGCCTCCCGAATCGCTTCCCAGGTACGCTCGATTCCCAGCCGCTCCACCGGATCTTCGGTCTCGCGGAGTCCCGCGGTATCGACCACCCGGAGCGCCACGCCCTCGATTTGAATCGCCTGCGCGATCCGGTCTCGCGTGGTGCCCGCAATCGGCGTGACAATCGCAAGCTCTGCCCCGGCCAGTGCATTGAGAAGCGAACTCTTTCCAACATTGGGCTCGCCCACGAGCACCACGGTGAGACCGTCCCGCAGCAGCGCACCCTGGCGCGCCGACGCGAGCACCCCGGCAAGCGTTGAACGGCACTGGTCCAGACGCCCCGCCGCGTCGGCGGACTCGAGAAAATCGAGCTCCTCCTCGGGAAAGTCGAGTGTGGCCTCGACCAGCATTCTGAGTTCGGTAAGCGCTGCCAGCAGTGATTCGATCCGCCGCGAGAACTCGCCTGACAGCGAGCGCGCAGCCGATCTCGCCGCCCGTTCGGTGCTCGCATCGATCAGGTCGGCGACGGCTTCGGCCTGCGCGAGATCGAGCTTGTCGTTGTCGAAGGCGCGCGCGGTGAATTCGCCCGGCTCGGCAAGCCGAACCCCAAGCGTTGCACCCGCTTCGAGAACCCGCCG
>RFXC01000211.1 GCA_009921765.1 Betaproteobacteria bacterium
GTCAGCACGCTCACCACGGTGTTGAGCACGGCGGACCTTCCGCCTTCACAAGGTGGCACCGTCAGCGGGAGTGGTCCGTTTACGATCAGCCAGATCATTCCCAGCAGCGCGCTGACGGTGAATGGCGCGTGGACAACCAGCACGACAATCACCGATGTCGCGGGCAACACCAGCGCCGCAACAAGCGGGGCATTCACGCTTGACATCAGTGCGCCCTCCGCACCCTCGGTGAGCCTGCCCGAGTCGCCCAATGGCGTGAGCGCCGCTGAAGCTGCCAGTGCAGGCGGCACACCGGTGGTGGTGATGCTGTCGCCCGATTTGCGAGTGGGCGACACCGTCAGCACCGTGGTCACCGATCCGAATGGCGCGGTGAGCACGCTTATTACGGTTTTGAGTACGGCCGACCTTCCGCCTTCACAAGGAGGCACTGCGAGCGGGAGCGGTCCGTTTACGATCAGCCAGCTTATTCCGAGCAGCGCGCTGACGGTCAATGGCGCATGGACCACCAGCACGACGATCACCGACGTGGCGGGTAATCCGAGCGCCGCAACAAGCGGCGGCTTCACGCTCGATATCTCTGCGCCTTCCACCCCATCGGTCAGCCTGCCCGAGTCGCCCAGTGGCGTGAGCGCAGCCGAAGCCGCCAGTGCGGGGGGCACACCGGTGGTGGTGACGCTATCGCCCGATCTGCGGGTGGGCGACACCGTCAGCACCGTGGTCACCAACCCGAATGGCGTTGTCAGCACGCTCACCACGGTGTTGAGTACGGCCGACCTCCCGCCTTCACAGGGCGGGACCGCCAGCGGGAGCGGTCCATTTACGATCAGCCAGCTTGTTCCGAGCAGCGCGCTGACGGTGAATGGCGCATGGACAACCAACACGACAATCACCGATGTGGCGGGTAACACCAGCGCCGCAACAAGCGGCAGTTTTACACTTGACACCAGTGCGCCCTCCGCACCCTCGGTGAACCTGCCCGAGTCGCCGAACGGCGTGAGTGCAGCCGAGGGAGCGAGTGCAGGCGGCACACCCATCGTCGTGACCCTGTCATCCGATCTGCGAGTGGGCGACACGGTGCAGACCGTGGTCACCCACCCGAATGGCATCACGACCACGCTTGCGACCGTCCTGACCGCAGCCCAGCTGCCGCCTTTGCAGGGGGGCACCGCTACCGGAAGCGGCCCGTTCACCATCGATCAGCTCATACCGACCAGCGCGCTCAGCATCGACGGCGCATGGACGACGAGCACCACCTTTATCGATGTGGCAGGAAACACGAGCCCGGGAGTGACCGGCGGCTTCACGCTCGACATCACTGCGCCGTCCACCCCGTCTGTGAGCCTGCCTGAGGCGCCGCTAGGGGTGTCACAGGCCGAAGCGGTCAGTCAGAGCGGTACGCCGATTCGTGTGGCATTGCCCGCGGATGCCAAGGCAGGCGACACGGTTCGCTCCGAAATCACCCGGCCAGACGGCGGCAAAATCACCCTCAGTACGGTGCTCGGGGCTTCCGACCTGGTGCAGGCAAGCGTGAGCCTGGTGATCCCGACGACCAGCCTCAATCTGGATGGCCCCTGGTCCACTTCAACGACGATCATCGATGCAGCCGGAAACGTCAGCGCACCAGCCAGCGCAGGCTTCATCCTTGATGTTCAGATTCCAGCGGCGCCCGCGGCGATCCTCGCGCCAGCGAGCGATACGGGCGTCTTGGGCGACGGCCTGACCCGAGACAACACACCCACACTGTCGGGGTCTGGCACCCCTGGCGACAGCATCAGCATTCGTGATGCAAACGGGACAGCGATCGCGTATGCGATCGTTCAGCCAGATGGAAGTTGGTCGGCAACCGTCCCCACAGCATTACCTGACGGATTGAACACGCTGCGGGTGGTCGCCACCGATCCATTCGGCAACGACAGCACGCCAACGCTGGTGCCGATCGTCATTGACACGCAAGCGCCGGGCATCCCGTCCGCGGTGCTGGCGTCATCAAGCGATTCCGGCATTCAGGGTGATGGCCGAACCAACGACGCCACCCCGACGATTCAGGGCACAGGCGCCAACCCCGGCGATACGATCACGGTCACCATGCCCGGCACCGGCGAGGTCCTGACGACCACGGTCGCTGCCGATGGATCCTGGAGCGCGACCCCTCTGCAGGCCATCGCCGATGGCACTGCCGGAACCGTACGGGTAGTCGCAAGCGATACCGCGGGCAATACCAGTGGTGAGCGGCGGGTCCCTCTGGTGATCGACATCAGCAGTCCTTCCGGGCTCATTGCCGATCTTGCGCTCTCAAGCGACACTGGCACGTCGGGTGATCGGATCACGAGCGACAGCACGCCAACCATCAGCGGTACGGGGTCACCTGGCGACACGATCACGATCAAGGACGGCGGGGTGACGCTGGGTACCGCCGTGGTGGCGGCGGACGGCAGTTGGTCGATCACGCCGAGCACCTCGCTGTCAGACGGAACGCACCCGCTGGCAGCCACTGCAACCGACACGGCCGGCAACACCAGTGCACCGGTAACGCTTCCCATCACGATCGATACCCTCGCGCCCACCGTCGTGGTGAGCAGCGTCGCGGGCGACGCGGTCGACAACAACAGCAGCACTCCGACTCCGACCGACGGCACCTTTGACGCCGCCGAGCGAGGCGTTTCCCCCTCCAGCGTGACCACAAGGCCCGTGATCAGCGGCACGACCGATGCAGAGATCGGCCAGAGCGTCTCGATTACGCTCAATGGGCGAACGGTGCAAGCCACCGTCCAGGCGGGATCAAGCGGTCAGCCGAACGTCTGGTCAACCAGTCTGCCCGAAGCCGACGCGCTCGCGCTGAACCACGGCAACAGTTATTCCATCACTGCGTCGGTCACAGACCGTGCAGGCAATGCGGCAACCGATGCCGACAACAAGCTGGTGGCCAATACCGCTGCGCCCGACGTACCCACTGTTCTGGAGCGTTATGCGAGCACGCTCACTCCAACGCTGAGCGGCCGGGCCTTCAAGGTCGATCCCGCGAATGCATCAAACACCATTCCTCTTTCGAGCGGCGATGCCCTGGTGGTCACCCTGGAGGGTGTTCGCTACAGCCTGACACTGGGCGGAGCGAATACGGCAACACGGCTATCCGACAATTCATCGGTCAGCGGTGGCCTGCTTGCCTACTCGGCAGGTAACTGGACGCTTGCCGTTGCACCCGGCAATCTGATTGCTGATGGTTCCTTTAACGTGGTGGTGACAGCGACCGCAGCAGGAAGCAGTCGCTCCGACATCAGTTCGCAAGAGTTGCACGTCAATCGGGTGCCGCCGGCCATCGCGCTGGCTCCGGTTTCACCTGATTCGTCAGCCCGTAGCGTGGTGAACGGACTGGAAGATGATCAGCCGCTTACGATTCATGGCACCACCGACGCTGAAGTTGGCGCCACGGTCACCCTGACCGGGCTCGATGGAATCGTTCGCACCGCGACCGTCCTGGCTGGTGCTTCAGGCCAACCCAACACCTTCAGCCTGGTGATTCCTGGTGCGCAGGTTGATCTGTTCACCGAGGGCACCAAGACGCTGGCGGCAAGCGTTACCAACCGCTATGGACTTACCAACGTCGATACCGAAAGCGTGCTGGTTGACACGGTGGCTCCGGTCGCGCCAGGCGCGGTGCTCGATCCGGCAAGCGACAGCGGACAGCAGGGTGACTCACAGACCAAGGATGACACGCCGACCTTCTCCGGCACCGGAACAGCGGGCGACACGATCACGATTCGCGATGGAGCGGGTCGCATCATTGCGTCTGCACTGGTGCAGTCTGACGGCACCTGGAGCGCAACGCCTGCTCAATCGTTGTCCGAAGGTGTCAACGCACTTCTCGTGACCGCCACCGATCCTGCTGGCAACGCAGGCGCTGCAGCGTCGCTGTCAGTGACGATCGACACACAGGCACCGGTAGCGCCAACCGCCATTCTGTCGCCGGCCAGCGATTCGGGTGTGACCGGAGACGGCATCACCAACGACGCAACACCCACACTGTCGGGAGCCGGCGCATCGCCCGGTGATGTAATCACCGTGACGATGCCGCTCACCGGAGAAATTCTTACTGCGGTGGTCGGCGCCAATGGCGCCTGGAGCGTCACTCCGACGCAACCCTTGCCCAATGGCGCTGCAGGCAATGCCTCGATCACAGCGACCGACGCAGCAGGCAATGTCAGCCCTGCAACCGCTCTCCCTTTGATGATCGACACGCAGGCCCCGTCGGCTGCCGGCATCTCGCTGCCCGAGGCGCCAGGCGGGGTTAATCGCGCAGAAGCAGACAGCAACAGCGGCACCCCGCTGGTGATCACGCTGCCTGCGGATGCCAGGGTGGGCGATACGGTCACCACGACGGTGACCCAGCCCGGCGGTGGAACCTTGACGCTCACCACAGTCCTCTCGGCTTCGGATCTTCCCCCTGCGCAAGGTGGACAGGCTTCCGGGAGCGGGCCGTTCACGGTGACGCAGGTGATCCCCAGCAGCCGACTCTCACCCGATGGCGTATGGTCGACCAGCACATCGATCAGCGACACCGCCGGCAATGCCGGCTCACCGGCGATCGGAGCGTTCACGCTCGATACCGCAATCGTGACGCCGACCGCATCCCTTGCGCCGGCGAGCGACACGGGTACCGCCGGTGACAACCGCACCAGCGACGCGACGCCCACTTTAAGCGGCACCGGTACACCGGGCGATACGATCACGGTCAAGGATGCAGCCGGCAATGTGGTTGCCAGCGCTACCGTACAACCCAATGGCAACTGGAGTGCAACCCCTCTGTCGGCCCTGCCAGATGGCTCAGCCACTCTTGAGCTGACTGCGACCGATGCCGCGGGCAATATCAGCGATCCCGTCCGGGTTCCGCTTGTGATCGATTCGACCGCACCAGCCGCCCCCGTGTTGTCGAGCGCCAGCGACAATCTGGGCCCGATCACGGGCACGCTTGTATCGGGTTCGCGCACCGATGATGCAACCCCGACCCTGGTGTTTACGGCCGAGGCTGGAACCACCGTGAGGATCTACGACGGCTCCACACTGCTCGGTGCGGCGACCGAGGGGCCGGCGGGTACCTTTACGTTTACGCCCGGCGCTGCGCTTGCCGATGGCCTCCATCGGATGTCGGCCGCAGCCAGCGACGCATCAGGCAACGCAAGCGGACCGTCCATCTCATTTCCCCTGACGATCGACACCAGCGCCCCGAACGCCCCGGTGCTGGCGAGCGCAACCGACAACGCCGGATCGCTGACAGGCAATCTGGCTGCCGGCGCAATCACGGATGACACGACGCCCACGCTTGTGTTTACTGCCGAGGCGGGTGCGGTGGTCAAGGTGTTCGACGGGTCAACACTCCTTGGCGTGGCCACGGAAGGCCCGGCGGGATCATTCAGTTTTGTTCCGGCGACTGCGCTTGCCGAGGGATCGCACAGCTTTACCGCGACTGCGACGGATGCCGCTGGCAACACCAGCAGTCCATCTGCTGCGTTTGCGATCGTGATTGACGCGAGCGTGGGCAGTGCGCCGGTGCTGACCCTGGTCACCGATGATGTCGGAACCAATACGGGCACGCTGTCGGGCGGCGCTGTCACCGACGACAGCCAACCCACGCTGGTCTTTACCGCCGAACCAGGGGCTTTGGTGCGTATCTATGACGGCACCACACTGCTGGGGGCAGCCACGGAGGGGCCCGCGGGCACCTTCACATTCACACCAACCGCTCCGCTCGTCGAAGGCGCCCACAGCCTCACAGCAACAGCAACGGATGCGGCGGGCAATGCAAGTGGCGCCTCGACTGCGTTTGCGCTGACGGTTGATGCGAGTGCGCCGGCCTCGCCTTCACTGGTGAGTGCGACCGATGATGTTGGGCCAGTCACGGGATCCGTTGCAAACGGCGGCAGCACCAACGACACGCGGCCCACGCTGGTATTCACAGCCGAGGCTGGATCGCTCGTGAAGGTATATGACGGTGCAACGCTGCTTGGCACCGCAGTTGAAGGGCCCGCAGGAACCTACACGCTGACACCCGCGTCGCCGCTTGCGCAGGGCGCGCACAGCGTGACCGCCACCGCCTCGGATACCGCCGGCAACGCAAGCGCGGCATCGAGCGCCTGGGTGATCACCGTTGACACCGCAGCTCCTGTTGCGCCGGTTCTCACCTCAATCTCGGACGATCAGGGCTCGGCAACGGGTTCCCTCGCGAGCGGCGCGAGTACAGACGACGCGATGCCCACACTGGTATTGACTGCCGAAGCCGGCAGCACGGTGCAAATCTACGACGGGTCGACGCTTCTCGGATCAGCCACCGAAGGGCCAGCCGGAACCTTCACGTTCACGCCGGGCTCTGCGCTTGCCGACGGGGCGCACAGCTTTACAGCGGTTGCGACCGATGCAGCGGGAAACACGGGCCCCGCATCCAGTGCGTTTCCTATCGTGATCGACACCACCGCACCCGGTAACCCAGTCCTGGCGAGTGTGACGGACGATATCAGCCCTGCGACTGGCCCGCTTGCGAGCGGGGGGCGCACGAACGACACGCAACCCACATTGGTGTTCACCGCCGAGCCGGGGTCAACGGTCAGTGTCTACGACGGCTCGACGCTGCTGGGCGTTGCGAACGAGGGCCCTGCGGGAACATTCACTTTTATGCCGGCGCTCGCCTTGTCTGAGGGATTGCACAGCTTCAGCGCAACCGCCAGCGACGCCTCCGGCAACACCAGCGGCGCGTCCACCGCGTTTGCCGTGACAATCGATACCACCGCGCCTGCCGCGCCTGCGCTGGTGAGCGGCACCGACGATGTTGGCCCGGTCACCGGGGCCATTACGAGCGGCGGTTCAACCAACGACGCTCAGCCAGCCCTGGTGTTCACGGCCGAGGCAGGTTCGACGGTCAAGGTCTACGACGGCGCAACGCTGCTCGGCACCGCAACCGAAGGCCCGGCGGGACGGTTCACCTTCACGCCAAGCACTCCGCTTGGCGACGGCCCACACAGTTTCACCGCAACCGCAACCGATATCTCGGGCAATACGAGTGGCGCATCGACCGCGCTGCCCATCACCATTGATACGGCAGCGCCTTCTTCGCCTGTGATGGTGTCCGCAGCCGATGATGTGAGCCCGCTTACCGGTTCGCTCACGAGCGGCTCGTCAACCAACGACGCAAGCCCGACGCTATCCCTGACTGCTGAACCCGGCAGCACTGTTCGCATCTATCGGGCGGGCACGCTGCTTGGCACGGCGGTCGAGGACCC
>RFXC01000212.1 GCA_009921765.1 Betaproteobacteria bacterium
AACGCTGGGCGGTGAACTGCAGCTGAGCCTCTGGGACAACTTTCGGCCGAAGGCAGGTGACGAGTTTGTGATCCTGCGCTATGGCAGCGTGCAGGGCCGATTTGACAGCGGGCGCGGCCTCTTTGGGCTGCACGACGACATCTGGTTTGACCTGGTCCAGACCGGGGACGCGCAAACGCCAGGCGAACTCAAGCTGGTGGCCCGAGAGGTGGTTGGCGGGGAAGCGGTCGGGCTGATCGCTGGCGCGATCACCGGCACCGACCTCGACCAGATAGGCGCTGCGCTGAACGCAGATTATTTCCGCCGCGATTTCCGTGTCTCGATCGATGCCGACTTCAGCGTGCCCGGGTTCGACCTGTCGGGCGCGTTCGAGCTGGTGGCTTCTCCGAGTAGCCAGTCGGTGTCCCTGTCGGCCACAGGGCTCGAAAGCTCGGTCGCCGGGCAGCGGTTCTCGGGCAACTTCAACATCACTCACACCATCGGCCCCGTCTCGGCCACGACGCTGACGGTCGCCAACGGACGTTTGGCGCTCGGTGTCGATGCGGCGCGAATCGAGGTCTCTGGCATCAGCGGATCGGTGCAACTCGATGCCAAGGGTTTTACGGGGAGCCTGAGTGCGACTCGGGCCGGATTGTTCGATGAGGCCGACCAGCCGATCGCCGGGCTGGCCATTGATTCGCTGGATGGGCTCGAATTTTTGTCGGGTGCGATGAGCATACGGGGCCTGTCGCTGAATGCCGAAGGCCTCGTGAGCGCGCAATCCGACTTCGGTGTGGCCGCATCGCTGGATGGCGTCACGCTGGTTGCTGAAAATCTGTCCGCCCGTCTGGGTGATGCATCGTTTGCACTGGGGCTCGATAAAGGCGAGGCTGCCCTGGTGCTCGATGCCGAAGGCGGCTGGGCGCTTCAGGCGCAGGGGGTTTTGCATGCCCAGTTGGGGCCCGCGTTCGGGCTCTCGGCTGCCTCGGCACGCCTTGCGCTCAATTCGTCGGGGCGGTCCTGGGGCGCTTCCGACGAGGTCGAGGCTGCTGGACTCCGCTATCAATTTTTCGAGATGGCGGCAGATGCGAGCCTGCTCGTTTCCCTGCAGGAGGCCGTCCTCGATGTTGCTGGGTTCGTCGCATTGTCCGGCGATCTCACGGTGGCGACCAGTATCCAGGATCTGGATCTGGTGGGCGCAAGCAGGGTGCTCGGGGCGCGCGTTTTCGACCTGCACGCACAGGGCGTGGCCGCATTCGCTGGTGTTGGCACGGGCGACGAGCGGATCGGACTGCAACTGGCAGACGTTGATCTGGCGCTCAGGCTCGCAGCCGAACCGGCTCAGACAGGGCTGAGCCTGTCGACCCCGAAAACCTGGCTCGCGTTGCGCGCGCAGGCGGCCGAAGCTGCCGTGGTGGGGACCGATCAGATCGTCGCTGTGGCGCGAGAGGTGACGCTGGAACTCAACCGCGCGTCTGCCCCCAATGCCGGCGTACTCGATCTGTCGGGCGCGCCGGTAGCGGGGCTTGACTTCAGTGCGCCGGTGGAAGCCATCCACCTTGGCTGGGCGAGCTTTCGGATCGCCGATTCGATCTTCGTGCAGGGCGCCTTCAGTTTCAGCCGTATTGAGCTTGATTCGGTCTCGGCCGCTGGAACACCGCTGCCGTTTGATGTCGAGGGATTCACGGTCGGTGCCGACGACGTCGACCTGTTCATGGGCTATGCCTCCGAGAGTTTTGATCCGGCGCGGCCCTTCAGCGAACAGGCAGATGCGCTCTACGGCTTCGGTGCTGAAGACGTCCGGGTGGGATTCCTTAGCGCGCGCAATCTGCTGGGCGGGAAACACACTGCGGTCAGTGCCAGTTCTGGGGCGGTGCGGCTCTATGGCATCGACCCAGCCGACTTCCAGGTCTCTGCGACCGGGGTGAATTTCGCGCTTAACACCTCATCAGGCCTTGCCCGGCCCATCGATTTCAAGCGCAGTTTTCCGGTCGATGCGGGTCAAGGTCGCACGCAGGCCGGTTATTCGATTGCAACGGGTGGCGCCCCCGTGCTCATCGATTTCGCGGGCGACACCCGCACCATCGGGATGCGCGGGGCAACGCTCGGGATTGCAGGCTTTGCGCATCTCAGCGGCTCTTTCGGCGTTGACTTCGGCGGGCGCCGGACGCTGCCAGCCAGGTCGCCGCTGGGCAACCCGGTGTCCGTCAAAGCCGATTCGTTCACCATCGGAGCAACCGGGGTGAGTGCGTTCGTCGGTGTGGGTGGGCCTTACCGAACCGACACGGATGGTGACGGCGCCGTCACCGCCAGCGATGCCATCGCAAACCCTGATGCAATGGGTCTGCTGATCGACGATCTCAGCTTTGCGCTCGGCCTCTTCCGCGATTCTGCGAATCGTGACCGCTTTGTTGCCCTGACTGCTTCGGCAGGACAGGCCGGCTTCATCGGGTTTGGCGAACAACTCGATCTGTCGGTCAGTGATCTCGATGTTGCAATCAACTACTCCAGCAACCCCGCCCGGACAGCCGATTTCAGCGCGCTTGATGGCGGCGGACTGCGCATCAACAATGGCCAGAATGATGTCCTGATCGATTTCGACTCGGCACTCACACGCGTCTCGGCGGGCCATGTCACGGCCGATCTGATGGGGCTGTTTCACTTCGAGGGTGGACTCAGCTTCGAGCGCAAGATCATCGATGCGGTGTCGCTGCGTGGTCTGGGCATGGCGGTTGATCTTCCGGCCGAGGCGCTCATCGTGGCGGGCCGCGACCTGCAGGCGTTCACCGGCATCAACGGTCCGTATCTCACGGACAGCGATCGCGACGGCTCGTTCGACGATGAGGTGCCGAGCGCTGATGCGATCGGCTTTGCGCTCAATGATGTCGACCTCGCCTTTGCGATGCTGCAGCCCGCGCTCGGCGGTGGCCAGGTGCTGCCGATCAGCTTCTATGGCATCAAGGCGAGCGCTGCCTCGGGCGGCATCGTGGGCACCGACCCCTACCTGACGCTGCAGGCGGACGATCTGGTCTTCGAACTGAACGGCGCCATGTCGCGCGGCAAGCCGCTGCCAACGGTGTACGCCGATTTCTCGAGTATCGATGCGGGCGGCCTCGAGATCCCGTTCGGACTTGATGGCCCCGCTCTGAACATCGACTTCGACAACAATCTGATTGGCGTCGGCATCTCGGGCACGCTGGGTGTTTTTGATCTCTTCACGATCAGCCCGCCGCGGCTCGACTTCAGACTCGAGTTGCCGGATTTTGATCTGGGTGTCGACCTCGACCTGTCCGGTGTCGGCCTGCCGGGCTTCCAGATGCCACAGCTGCCCGACATCGATCCGGCCATGCTGTTGCCGAGTATCCGCCTGGGCGATCTGGGGGCGATCGCCCCGGAAATTTCTGCCTCGGCACCCGACTGGCTTGTGAGCGGAATCGAGCTGCTGCGCGACATCGATATCCGGATTGGCTTGACCGGCGTCACAGGCTCAATCGAGCTGCCCGACCTGTCGCTCTCGGTCTCCGAATTCGTCCATCTGAATGGCGACTTCAAGATCAACCTGGGGCAATCCTTCACGGCCGACATGGCGACCGGGCTCGACCCGATGCTGGCCGCGTCCGCCGATGCCGTGATCAGGGAAATCGAATCTCAGCTGTTGCCGCCCAACCTTCCTGCCTCGGACATTCTTCGTTCCGTCTTCGATCTGAGCGACGACTATTCGATCGCGCACGACATCGACTTCAAGGGAATCTCCCTGGGCGGCAACGATATCGATCTCTTCATCGGCCAGGGCACACCCAACTTCGATCGATCGCTTTCGGAGCAGTCGGGCTTGCTGGGCTTCGGCTTGCAGGGGCTGTCGATCGGGATCGGCAGCTTCAAGGCCGATCTGCCCAAGTGGCTGAAGGCGGGCAGTGTCTTTTCCTTCTCGGCCTCGGCCGACGAGATGGGGGCCTACGGATTTGGCGATGCCCTGAAGATTCTGGGCGAGGCAATCACCCTGGAGGTCAACACAGGCGGCAAGGCGCTGGGCGGCTTCATGAGAGCCATGCCGGTCTATTCCAGCGTCCAGAGCCGCAACCCTCAGGGCGCAACGGTGGCCGGGGTGGCAATCGACACCGGGGGCGAGCCGGTCACCCTGGATTTCGCCGGGCACGAAATCATTGGGCTCGACATCGGGCGCGCCGATATTGCGGTGGCCGATTTCCTTCACCTGAGCGGCGCGCTCGCATTCCGCAAGGGCGAGGTGTACGACGTAGCGGTCAATCCAGGAGGCATTGCGCCGGTCGCATCCCGCCTCGGTGTCGACCTCGATTTGGGGGCCGATCCGATTCCGCTCCGCGTTTCAGCGGTCACTCTGGGTGGTGCTGCGCTCAGCGGCTTTGCGGGCGTGGGCGGACCTTACCGGTACGGACCGGACAACGATGGCGACGGGCTCCGCGATCAGATCAACGGTGGCGCAGTGGGTCTGGCGGTGGACAACGTTGACTTCGGCATTGCACTGCTCAAGCCTGTCGCGTTCGACCTCATTCCCAGTCTCAAGCAGTACCTCCCGCAGTTTGTCAGCGCAAAAGCGACGATCGGTGAGGCCGCGCTGGTGGGGATCGACGAAAGCATCCTGTCCGCCAAGGCAGAAGACGTCGAAGTCAATATCAATACGTTCTACTGGTCGCTTCCTGATCCGGCCACCAGCAAGGCCGTGAACGCCGGGTTGCAGCTGTTTGGTCCGCCTTCAATCAATTTTCCTGCGAGCAAATCATTCCAGGAAGAAGACCAGGACCAGGACGGCGCGATCGACCCTGGCGAAGACCGCAATCGCAATGGAACGCTTGATCCAGCGGGCTTTGCCGTGCCGGCTGGCGGCGGGCGCTCGGTCCTCATCGACCACGACGAAGAGATCATCCAGGCCAAGGTGGGCTACGCCGAACTGAATCTGGCGGGCTTCCTCCAGGTGTCGGCGTCAATGGCGCTCACCAAGCGCGGAACCGAGACCGTCACGCTCAGCAATGGCGATCAGGCGAGCGTCAGCACGATCGCGCTGGGCATCTCGAACGCCAACGGATTTGTGGGCATCCCCTCGTTTGAAAACGGCGTGCCGCGCGGCTATTTCGTGGATGCTGACGGTGACGGACGGATCGAAGGGCGCTCGGTCTATGAGGGCGGCGTGCTGGTGCGCGGCGAAGAAGACCCCTCCCGTGGCACCCGGGTGGTCGGCACCAATGACTCGGCGTTCGGCATCGCGATCGAGCAGCTTGATCTGGGTGTTGTGCTCGCTCGCGAAATGGTGATCGGGCCGTCGAGTCTGGATTTTGGCGTGTATCTGGCGGCCTATGCGGACGTCCGCGAAATTGCCGTGGTAGGCCTCCCCGATGGCATTACCGTCAAGGCGCGCGATCTGCGCCTTGAGCTCAACACGGGCGCCCGGGCGACGCTACCTGGTGATTTCAATCTGGACCCGCTATCGGGCATTGTGTCCGTCGACCTGGCAAACATCGACCTGGCTCCGGCCTCGATCGATTTCTCGCGCAGCAGCTGGCTCAACCCCACGCTCGAGGCCAATCGCAATGCAAGCGATGCCGACGACCAGTTTAGTCCGGGGTATGCCATCGAGACGGGCGACCCTGCGCGGCCAATCGTCCTGAACTACGAGCGGCAGTGGCTGCGCATTGCCGGTCAGGCCGAGTTGAATCTCTACGATCTGGTGCGGCTCACCGGTGTGGTCGATTTTCGCCTCGACGAGGAAGAGGGCCTCACAGTCTTCGCGGATGTGACCGCCTCGATCGGACCAGGCGACCTGAAGATCAGTCGACGCGCAACCGGGCTGCTGGTCCTGAACGACGGCGGCGTTGCATTGCTGATGGATGTCGAGGCGCTCAAGCTCGATCTGGGTGAATTTGTCCAGCTCGATGCCGAACTGGTGCTCACGCTCAACAGCTTCGGCGAAGAGATCGTTTACGAGGTGCCGGAGGCATTTCGCTCGACGGTCGGTCTCGATGAGGTCGTCGTGCCGGCCTACCCGCCAGGCAAGGATCCGAGCTGGGCCGGTCCTTACGCCGCGCTGGCGGGCAAGGGCAAGCTGAATCTGTTTGACGGCTCGCTCGAGATGGTCGGCGATTTTGCTGCGATTGTCGCCGAGGTCGATGGCGCCATCACGTTCGAAATCGGTGCCAATGCCATCCTGGACCTGCCTGTGATCGAGCCGCTTGGCGTGGTCGGCACACTCGGCTTTGTGATCGATGGTGCCGACACCGGCTTGTACGGCAGCCTGGAAATTGGCGGACACCACCGGGCGCCCGCGCGAGGTGCGCGGGCGCGATCCGGAGAGCGGAGAATTCCTCGATCCCGAGGGCAAGCCTTTCCAGGTCATGGTCCCGGAGCGCTCGCTGCGCATCTCGGGCAAGGCGTCGATCGCGGTGGGGCCGATCGAGCTCAGGGGGTCGGTCGACCTGCTCATCGACAAGCAGGGCATTCAGGCGGCGATGGATGTGGTCCTCGATCTCGGCCTCTTTGGCGAGGTGGGCTTCAAGGGGGCGGCTGCCATCATCAACACCGGCAGCGAGGTGCAGTTTGCCCTGCGGGTCGAGACCAACCTGTCATTTGGCATTGCAGCGGTCAATATCAGTGCCAAGGCCATTCTGGAGATCAACACCGGTTCGGACGACTACATCCCCATCGCAGGCGATACCCGGCCCATCGAGGGCGGCACCCTGTTCCGCCTCGAACTGGACGGCGCACTGAAGATCCTCGCGCTCGAGGCCGAATTCAACGGGGTGGTCAGCATCGTCGACGAGGTGCTCGAGCTTCGGATCAACAAGGCGACCTTCGACTTCTTCGGTTTTATCGCAGTCGACGTCAGCGGGTATGTCCGCTCGGATGGCAACTTCCTGATTCAGGGTAAGGTCGACATCGAGGTCGACATGGTGGTGCTGAGCCTCAAGGCGGGCATGTCGGTGACGTTCAGCAACCGGCAGTTCGGACTCAGTGTGTATGGCTCGCTCGACGTCGATATCGACCTGGGCTTCTTTTCGATCAAGCGGACGTTGGCGGGCTTCAGCGGCGAGATCGAGCTGACGGCTGCAAGCGCATCGCTTGCGGCTCGCGTGACCGTCGCAGGCTTCAGCATCTCAGGCAGCTACTCGTGGAGCTGGGGTGCGCCGCCGGTCATCACCCATCAGATCGATGACGTGCTGTATCTCAATGCCGGCGATGTCGTGGATCGTTATGGCGACAGCGATGGCGAGCTCTACGGCG
>RFXC01000213.1 GCA_009921765.1 Betaproteobacteria bacterium
ACCCCGAGCACCTCCCCGCGCCCCTCGACCCGCTCCTCCGGAGTTTCAAGCAACTGGTTTTTGATATGCCCGACGATCAGCGGCAATGGCGTCAGCATTTCGGCGGTCTTGCTCGCCTTGTCGCTCGCCATGAGGCTCGCGCGATAGCTTTCGCTGATCACGGTGATGGTGGCGAACAGGATCGTCGAGGCAATCAGCACTTCGACGAGCGTGAAGGCCCGACTGGTGCGTGGCGTCGTTCTCAACGGCGCGACTCCAGCCAACGATTGAGGCGCAAGGTCCGCTGGCGATCGGCCTGCATCACCGACATTTCGCCGACATTGGCAAGGCCGTTGGGATTGATGTACACCTGCTGCGGCTTGTCGAAGCGCAGATGCGCAAGGGCGAGCGCGCCGCCTGGCTTGCCGCCCACCGTCCACTGCAGCATGCGCTCGTTCGCGCTCAGCTCAATGTATTGCGCCTCGGCATAAGCCTTGAAGGCGAGTGAGTCGACCGTACGATCGAGCACCAGCCATTCTTCTTGGGCACGCGCCTTGTCGAGCAGCTTCGTACTGGAGGGCGCCACCAACGACACCAACAAGCCGACGATCGTGAACACGATCAGCAGCTCGACAAGGGTCATTCCGCGATGGCGTTTCATGATCTTTGTTCGCGGTACCAGTGCAGGGTTTTTCGCAGCCCCTCGGTGAGCGACGTGCGTGGTGCCCACCCGAGTTCGCGGATGGGCGCGATGTCGAGAAGTTTCTGCGGGGTACCGTCGGGCATCGAGGTGTCGAAGCGGATCTCACCCCTGAAGCCCGTGACCTCGGCGACGGTGCTCGCGATCTCGGCAATCGTCGCATCGGTACCGCAGCCGATGTTGATAATCTCGCCGTCATCGTACCGTTGCATCAGCATGACTGCCGCTTCGGCAAGATCATCGACAAACAGGAACTCACGACGCGGCTTGCCGCTACCCCACACCACCACCTCGGCAGCATCGCTGTCAGCCGCTGCGACGAAACGCCGCAGTAACGCAGGCAAAACATGCGATCGCTCGAGATCAAAATTATCGCCCGGACCGTAAAGGTTGGTCGGCATGGCCGCAATCGCGTTGAAGCCATACTGCGAACGATATGCTCGGCACATCTCGATGCCGGCAATCTTTGCGACGGCATAGGCCCGGTTGGTAGGCTCGAGTGGGCCTGACAGCAAGTGCTCGGGCTTCAGTGGCTGCGGAGCGAGCTTCGGATAGATGCAGCTCGAGCCCAGGTAGAGCAACTTGCGCGTGCCGTATCGATACGCGGCATCGATCACGTTTGAGGCGATGAGCAGATTATCGAGAATGAATTCGGCAGGGTGCTCGGAGTTGTCTTTGATGCCGCCTACACGACCCGCGACCAGATAGACCTGATCAGGCGAAAACTCTTTGAAAAAAGAATTGACGGCTGACTGGTCTCGCAGATCAAGTTCGTCGCGCGTGCGCAGCAGCAACTGATCGCCGAAGCCCGGCGCCAGCTGACGAGCGATGGCGCTGCCCACGAGACCTCGATGCCCCGCAATGAAAATTCGCTCCGGACGTGTCATGACTACGGGCTCACGGCTGATGGGTTCAGGGTTCGTGACGACGGAATACTTTGAATCCCTCGCGACGTAAATGGGCTTCGCGTCGTGCCAGTTCGAGGTCGCTCTCGACCATCTCTGATACCATCGTCTCGAAGCTGCGCTCTGGCTGCCAACCGAGCACCCGCCGCGCCTTGGATGAGTCGCCGAGTAAAGAGTCGACCTCGGTTGGGCGGAAATATCGGGGGTCGATGCGCACCAGGGTCTTGCCCGTTGCGCGATCGACGCCCTGCTCCGTCACACCCTCACCGCGCCATTCCAACTCGAAACCGAGTAGACCCCCGGCGAGCGCCGCGAACTCGCGTACCGTGCGTTGCACTCCGGTTGCGATCACGTAGTCGTCAGGCTCGCTCTGCTGCAACATCAGCCACTGCGCACGCGCGTAGTCGGCAGCATGTCCCCAGTCACGACGCGCATCGAGGTTGCCAAGAAAGACGCAGTCCTCGAGACCCTCGCGAATCCGTGCGAGCCCGCGTGTGATCTTGCGTGTGACGAAAGTTTCGCCGCGCACTGATGACTCGTGATTGAAAAGAATACCGCTGCAGGCGTAGAGCCCATAGGCCTCGCGGTAGTTCACGGTTATCCAGTGCGCGTAAAGTTTGGCGACGCCGTAGGGTGATCGTGGGTAAAACGGCGTGGTTTCGGTCTGCGGCACTTCGCGCACCCGACCAAACATCTCTGAGGTCGAGGCCTGATAGAACCGAGTGCGCCGCTCAAGACCCAAAATGCGTATGGCCTCGAGTAAACGCAGCGTGCCGATCGCATCGGCATTCGCTGTGTACTCGGGCATCTCGAACGACACGGCGACGTGGCTCTGCGCCGCCAGGTTATAGATCTCGTCCGGCTGAATTTGTTGCACGATGCGGATGAGATTGGCCGAGTCAGTCATGTCGCCGTGATGCAGATGCAAACGCGGATCAGGGTCGTGCGGATCTTCGTAGAGGTGATCGATGCGATCGGTGTTGAAGAGCGAGGTCCGGCGCTTCAGGCCGTGCACCACGTAGCCCTGCCCGAGCAGCCACGATGCCAAGTAAGCACCGGTTTGACCCGTGATGCCGGTGATGAGAGCGGTTTTCGTCATACCGAGTTATGGTAGCTGATCTGTGAGTGGTCGCTGATCCGTGAGATCGCCTCCGAGCACCTGACGATACTGCTCGAGCAGGGACTCGAGCCCTCGTTCCGGCGTGTGCGAGGCCGCGTAGCGACGGCGGCCCGCGAGGCGCAGTTCCTCGGCAAGACCGGGTGAGTCCCTGAGCTGCGTGATCCGCTGCCGCAAGTGTTGCGCGTCGCCGGCCGTAAATGCGAGACCGCGCTCATCATGGCCGATCATCTCCGCCATGCCACCGAGGCGCGCGGCGATCACGGGTACCCCGAGCGCCCACGCTTCGAGGATGACCAGCGGCATTCCCTCGAACCAACGCGAAGGCACAATCTGCATGCTTGCGCCGGCAACGACCTTCAGGGCCTCGACGCGCGGCAGATTGCCCAAAAACTCGACGGGCAAGTTGTGCTCGGTTGCGAACTGCTGACAGCGTTGTCGCAATCGACCATCACCGAGAACCTTCAGAGCTAGCCCGGCGACGCCACGCCAAGCTTCAAGCAAGGTGAGAACCCCTTTCTCTTCAGATAGACGTCCCGAGAATATGGCGTACGGCGAGGACGAGAGTCGCTGACCATCTCGTGGGATCGCAGCGGCAGGCAGGTCGATGAAGTTGGCGCGGACCGCGATCCGGTGTGCAGCGATACCGAGACTCAAGAGACGATGTCGCGCAAACTCCGTCAGCGTCAGAAAACGGCTGACCCCGTGCTGCAAGATGCGCCTCCCGTGCATGCGTCGCTGCATCAGCGCCACGGGTAGAGTCGCGAGGTGCGAGCGCCTAAAGCAGCCATGTCGTACTGCAGGCCAAATCTTCGTGCCGTCACAAGACTCGCAAACATCGCCCGCCCGATAGTGCGTCGCCGCCGCACACGAGAGACGATAGTTGTGCACGGTTTGTACCAGCGGTAGTCCGGCTTGATGACATGCTTCGTAGGCACTCGGACTGATCAGCGGAAACAGGTTGTGCACGTGCGCAAGGTTCGGTCGCTCGCGCTCGATGAGTGCGCCAAGCTCGCGGTGAGTACGCTGCGACCCCTGCATTTCCCAGGCCGTGGCGAGCAGGTCAAGCGGATTTGCTGCGCCGACCTCATCGACACTGCGTTCGTAGCGGACGACTTGGTGCCCTGCGCTCTCGAGTAAACGCTGTTCGGCGTCGACTACCACATCCTCGCCGCCCGGAGCCGCACGGCTGTAGCGGTTGTGGATCAGCAGGATTTTCATGGCACCCGCTCTAGAGACCCACCTCGGTGACCGAGGTAATACTCAACATCATGATCACGACGACGCCACCTACGATCAGACCCATGATGAGGATCAGCAGCGGCTCGAGCAGCGTCGTCAATCGCAGCGCCCACGCCGAGAAAGAGTCTCGACTGCGGCGAGCGATCTCGGTGAATACTTTGGCGAGTTCGCCACCTTCCTCACCCACCTCGAGGAGCGAAGCGTAGTAGTCGGGGAACAACCGGGTCTGCCGTAACACTTTGGAGAGTTGCTCACCGCGCTTCACTTTTTCGACGGCCGCCGTCATCTCGCGCCGCAGCGTGCCGTGGCGGATGTTACCGGTGGCAAGCGTGAGCGCTCGATCGACCGGCAGATCAGCGTCGAGCATGAGTCCAAGACCACTCGAAAACCGTATCCGCTCAACCATCGAAAGGGCATCTCGCAACCCTGGCGTGTCGAGCAGTAGCCGATCAAAAAAATCGACGACTGCGGACGACTTGCGAAAGCGCCATACGAGATAGCCTGCCCCGGCGATCGCGATACCGACCAGCCATTGCCAGTCGCGCATGAACTCGCTGGCGCCCAGCAGTGCCGCCGTGTACCACGGCAGCTCCGTGGCGTCGGCGAAAAGACTTTCGAGGTTGGGGACGACGAAGTTGAATATGAAGAGCAACGCCAGTACGCACACGCCGGCGACCACGAACGGATAAGTTGCTGCAGAGAGCACCTTTTGCCGCAATTCGCGCTGAAAGCGCAGATCTTCGGCAAGCCCTCGGAAGACCTCGGGCAGCCGTCCGCCCGCCTCGCCGAGCGCCACCAGATTTACATACAACTTGTCAAAGACTTCGGGGTGAGCGGCGGCAGCTTCGGAGAGTTGTCGCCCACTTTTCAGGTCAGCGGAGAGCGCATTCAGCAGTCGAGACATCGCCCCGCCCTTGCCGGCACGCTGCAAGATGCCGATGGCGCGATCGATACGCACGCCGCTGTCGAGCAACAAACTGAGTTCGGCGGTCAAAAACTCGAGATCGGCCAAGCTGACTTTGTCGCTCTCGAGTCCGAGTGCCGAGCGCCAATCTTTGTCGGCTCCGGCTTCGGCGAGACTGCTCGGCAAAATACCGCGGGCACGCAATTCGCGCATGGCCGCCGCGTTCGAGTCGGCATCGAGTGCCCCGCTGACTCGTCCGCCCGATTGGTCGAAACCCTCGTAGCGAAAAAGTGGCATCAGCCCGCCACCCGCAGAACCTCGGCCACCGTGGTGACACCGCGCAAGGCCTTGGCAAAGCCGTCTTCTACCAGCGTGCGCCAACCCTGGTCGTGCGCGTAGCGCCTGGCCTCGGCCAAAAATTCGGGCCCCTTGGGCAGGGCGCGGATGTGCTCGTCGCAGCGTAGATACTCGACCACCGCGACTCGCCCCTTGTAGCCCGTGCCACTGCAGGCATCGCAACCCCTCGCCTCGAGCAGAACGGGCGTCGCGATCGCCAGCCGATCAGCGAGTGGCTGCAAGTGCAGATCGGCGATGAGCTGTGCCGACTCCGGATGCGGCGCGGCACAATGTCGACAGAGGCGACGCGCCAGCCGTTGCCCAATAATCGAGCGCAACGCTGCATTGAGCAGGAATTCTTCGACCCCGAGATCGAGCAAGCGGGTATATGCGCTTGGTGTGTCATTGGTGTGCACCGTCGAGAACACGAGATGTCCCGTCAGCGCCGACTGCATGGCTACGCCAGCGGTTTCTTTGTCGCGGATTTCACCCACCATGATGATGTCGGGGTCTTGACGGACGATGCTGCGCAGGCCATGCGCGAAATCGAAACCAATGGCCGGTTGTACCTGCACTTGGTTGATACCTGAGAGTTGATACTCGACCGGGTCTTCGAGCGTGACGATCTTCACTTCAGGTTTGTTGAGCTTGCTGAGAAATGTGTAGAGCGTCGTCGTCTTGCCCGAGCCCGTGGGTCCGGTCAGCAGCACCACACCAGACGTCACCGCGATATCTTCGAGCACCCAGCGCTCGATATCTTCGGACAGGCCTAATTCTTTGATGTCATAGACGAGTGCCGACTTGCGCAAAAAGCGCAGTACTGCACTTTCGCCGTCGGTGACCGGCAGCACCGAAGCGCGAATGTCGATGTCTTCACCCGCAACGCGCAGCTCGATCTTGCCGTCCTGTGGGCGACGCCGCTCGCCGATGTCCATGCCCGCCAAGATCTTGAGGCGCGTCACCACCGGCAGCACCATGTTGATGGGGACGGTGTCGACTTCATGCAGCACACCGTCGATTCGATAGCGCACCCGTGCCGGTCCGCCCTGCGGCTCGAAGTGCAGATCGGAGGCGCCCTGACGCAGCGCGCGCGCGATCAAAGAGTTGAGCAGGTTGACGGTGGGGGCCTCGGAAGCGAGTTCACGCAGGCGCCCTTCCTCGACGGAGTCGAGCCCGGATTCGGGACGAATGTCTTGGTAGCGCCCGAGGCGACTGCGTAGTGCGCCAAACGTTTCTTCGCTCACCATCACGAGATCGAAGGCCTTGGCCTGCTTGCGCAACCAATCGTTGACCTCGAGGTCGAGTGGCGAGCGTGTGGCGTAAATGCAATGCCCGTCATCGCTCACTCGATAGGGAATCCAGCCACGCGACACCAAGAACTCTAGCGGGAAATCATCGATCGATGCAGGTGCCTCCCACTTTTGCGCAGCCCCGGCAGGCAACGCCTCGAAGCCGAGCAACTCGGCGTAGATACCGGGCAGAGACTCTGACGAGAGACTGCCCATGTTGACGAGGATCTGCTCGAGCCGACCGCCGTATTTTTGCTGGTAGGTACGGGCTTTCTCGAGATCGGCCGCTTGCACGCCACTACGCGAGAGAATGTCGGCAAAGTCGATCATTGGAAAACGATGTCTTCGGCATCGCCGTCGCCGCCCGCACGACCATCTTTGCCGTAGCTCATGAGCCCGTACGGCTTGGCGGGGTCTTCGGCCTTGGCGGCGTAAACGTACGGATTGCCCCACGGGTCTTTGGGAACATCGCGCGGCAAGTAAGGGCCATCCCAACCGGGGGCTGCGCCCTTGCGCAGCTCTTCGAGGTTGGCGGGAAAGTTGCCGGTGTCGAGGCGGTAGGTATCGAGCGCCGTAGAGAGCATCTGCATCTGTGCCATCGCCGTCTTGCGCTGCGAAGAGCCCACCTTGGAAAACATGGTCGGTGCCACCAGCGACAGCAACAAACCCAAAATGACGATGACGATGAGAAGTTCGATCAGGGTGAAACCCCGAACACGAGAG
>RFXC01000214.1 GCA_009921765.1 Betaproteobacteria bacterium
CTATTCATGGCAGAGGAACCGGCCGCGCCTTCGGGCGGAGACGCTCCGCGAATTTCAGGCGGCAGATCCTTGACTTCAATGACCTGCGCGGGCGCCATTACCGTGAGCCAACGACAGACATTCTCGAGCTGACGGACGTTACCGTGCCAGGGCGACCCGCTCATCAGGCGTATCGCTTCATCGCTCGCACGCTTGGGCTCGCCGCCGAGCTCGTGCGCGCTTCGGGACAGGAAATGACGGATGAGAAGCGGAATATCTTCCGAACGCTCTCGCAACGCCGGCAGGCGCAATCGGATCACGTTCAGACGGTGGAACAGGTCTTCGCGAAACAAGCCCTGGCGTACGCGATCTTCAAGATTCTGATGCGTGGCGGCAATGACTCGAACATTGGCCTTCAGTGGCTGGTGCCCGCCCACGCGATAAAAATGCCCGTCCGACAGCACGCGCAGCAGCCGTGTCTGAAGTTCAGCCGGCATATCCCCAATCTCGTCGAGGAACAGCGTGCCGCCCTCTGCCTGTTCAAACCGCCCACGCCGCATCTGTTGCGCACCGGTGAACGCCCCGCGTTCGTGACCAAACAATTCGGATTCGAGCAGGTCACGCGGAATGGCTGCGGTGTTGAGCGCAACGAATACCCGATCGGCTCGCGGGCTGTGTCGATGCAATGCCCGGGCGACCAGTTCCTTTCCGGTTCCCGATTCACCCGTAATCAGCACGGTCACGTTGGACTGTGACAGCCGCCCGATCGCGCGGAATACCTCCTGCATGGCTGGCGCCTGCCCCAGGATATCGACGCCAGGTTCAACCGGGTCCGCCCCGAGTTGGTCGCGTTCGGATTCCTCCACCGCACGACGAATCAACTCGACCGCCTTCGGTACATCGAACGGTTTGGGAAGATACTCAAAGGCACCGCCCTGGAATGCTGACACCGCGCTTTCCAGATCAGAGAACGCGGTCATTATGATCACTGGCATCGCGGGGTGATCCACCTTGACCTGCTGCAGCAATTCGATGCCGGATTCGCCCGGCATTCGGATATCGGAGACGAGGACATCAGGCTCGTCGACCGACAGCGCGCGCAGGCACTCTCGTGCGCTCGAGAACGCACGTACATCGAAGCCGTCACGACCAAGCGCCTTTTCAAGCACCCAACGGATCGACTGATCGTCATCCACTACCCAGACTGCGCTCATCGTTGACCACTCACCGCAAAGGCAGAAGAATGCAGAAATCGGTTCGGCCCGGCCGGCTGTCGCACTCGATCAGACCTCCATGCTGCTGAATGAAGGTCTGTGCCAGTGTCAGTCCGAGACCCGTTCCCCCTTCACGTCCGGATACCAGCGGAAAGAAAATTCGCTCTCGAATGTCTTCCGGGATGCCAGGACCGTCGTCGATCACATGCAATTCAAGTGCCAGCTTCCAGCGTTGCTTGGCGATCACCACCTGACGCGCGATCCGGGTACGCAGCTCAATCCGCCCCCTTCCATGCAGGGCCTGCGCCGCATTACGCACCAGATTGAGCAGCACCTGCACCAGTTGCTCGCGGTCGCCCGTGAGCGAAGGGATGCTGACGTCGTAATCACGCACCACTCTGAGGCCTCGCGGATACTCGGCGAGAAGCAGTGACCGCACGTACTCGCAGACCTCGTGGACGTTCAGTTCGGCGAGCAGTCGCGCCTTGCGATGCGGCGCGAGCAGTCGGTCGACCAGGTCCTGCAACCGGTCGGCTTCCTTGATGATCACTTCCGTGTATTCGCGCAGATCGGCAGAGTCCAGTTCCGATTGGAGGAGTTGCGCGGCCCCACGGATCCCGCCTAGCGGATTCTTGATCTCGTGAGCGAGATTTCGCACCAGTTCGCGATTGGCCTGCGCAGAATCGATCAGGCGCTCTTCGCGATCAACCCGCCAGCGTTTGTCCTGTTCACGGAACTCGAGCAGAAGTGCCGCGGCCCCGGCATCTTGCCGGCTGGCCATCGTCCAGAGCGCAAGCGGCTCGCGCGCCGGACGTTCGAGCAGGAGATCGACCCGTTTTTGCTCATATTCGCCGTCGATCGCTTCGCGAAGCAGCGCCTCGATCACCAGCCCATTGGAGAACATTCGATGAAAGGACTGACCGATCATCATGCGGCTGGAAATATCAAAAAGTGATTCGGCAGCCGCGTTCACCCGCACCACCCGCCCCTGAGCGTCGAGCATGACCACCGACGTCGCCAGCAGATCGAACGAATCGGGTCGCATCGTCTGCTCACCCGACAGGATCGGGCCGCTGCCGCTGCGACGGGCTGTCTGGTCAACCGAAACAACCGTCATGGCTACATTCCGAACGATGGACGAAAGGGGTACTGCCGGATGAACCGCCCAAAAAAGACGGGGCGGATAACCGCCCCGTCGTCATGCTTACATCCTGATGCATGTGCCGCGTTCCCGGACTGGCGATACGCGGCAGCGCACCTGATCAGAGCGAGTAGTACATATCGAACTCAACCGGATGCGTGGTCATCCGGAACCGGGTGACCTCTTCCATCTTGAGCGCGATGTACGAATCGATCATGTCATTGCTGAAGACGCCACCGCGGGTCAGGAACTCGCGGTCTTTGTCGAGATAGTCAAGCGCCTGATCGAGCGAGGAGCAGACGGTCGGGATCTTCGCGTCTTCTTCGGGGGGCAGATCGTAAAGGTTCTTATCGGCTGCCTCGCCCGGATGAATCTTGTTCTGCACACCATCCAGACCGGCCATCAGCATGGCGGAGAAGGCCAGGTAGGAGTTGGCGGTGGGATCAGGGAAGCGCACCTCGATCCGGCGGCCCTTGGGATTGGCCACGTAGGGAATACGGATCGATGCCGAGCGGTTGCGCGCCGAGTAGGCAAGCTTCACCGGGGCCTCGAACCCGGGGACCAAACGCTTGTACGAGTTGGTGCCGGGGTTGGTGATGGCGTTGAGCGCGCGGGCATGCTTGATGATGCCGCCGATGTAGTACAGCGCGAAGTCCGACAGCCCTGCATACTTGTCGCCTGCGAACAGGTTCACGCCATCTTTCCAGACCGACTGATGCACGTGCATGCCGGAACCGTTGTCACCCACCACGGGCTTGGGCATGAACGTGGCAGTCTTGCCGTAGCTGTGTGCAACATTCAGCACCACATACTTGAGCAACTGGGTCCAGTCGGCCCGGCGGACCAGCGTCGAGAACTTGGTGCCGATTTCGCACTGACCTGCACCCGCCACCTCATGGTGATGCACCTCAACGGGCACCCCCATCTGCTCGAGAATCAGACACATCTCGGAGCGCATATCCTGGAACGAGTCAACGGGTGGCACGGGGAAATAACCGCCCTTGACCGCCGGCCGGTGCGCCAGATTGCCACCCTCATATTCGCGACCCGACGACCACGCCGCTTCCTCGGAACTGATCTTGACCCCGCAGCCCGACATGTCGACGTTCCAGGTCACGGAATCAAAAATGAAGAACTCGGGCTCGGGACCAAAGAAAGCGGTATCGCCAATGCCGGTTGACTTGAGGTAAGCCTCGGCCCGCTTCGCGATCGAGCGGGGATCGCGCGAGTAGCCCTTGCCATCCGACGGTTCGATCACGTCGCAGGAGAGGATGAGCGTGGGCTCCTCGCGGAACGGATCCATTTGCGCGGTATCGGGATCCGGCATCAGCAGCATGTCTGAGGCCTCAATACCTTTCCAGCCGGCAATGGATGAGCCGTCAAAGGCGTGACCCGACGTGAACTTGTCTTCGTCGAAGGCCGATTTCGGCACAGAGACGTGCTGCTCTTTACCGCGGGTATCCGTGAAGCGGAAATCAACGAATTTGACTTCGTTGTCCGCAATCATTTTCATCACGTCTTTGGCCGATGCCATGCTGAAGCGCTCCTGTCTGCAGGTTGAAATGCCCGCCCGATCTTTCGGTGGGTCGGGCGGAAAGCGGTGTCGCGGAAAGTTAGCAGCATCCGTGCCACTCACACGGATCGGCCTTCGCACCAAACGAAGGCAAAAATAAGATTCCAGGACCCGGATGCGCACAATTGTAGTGCAAAGGCATTGCGGCGCCTTAATGTGGTGCACACTCAGCGGGCTTATCTGGTCAGAAACATCGCTTGAAGATCATTCAGAAAACGCAACCCCAGCGGTGTGGCCCGGATCACGCCAGGCCGACCGTCGAGGAGCCCCCGCGCCTGGGCCTGCTCAACGGTCTGGGCAATTGACGCGAACGATAGCCCCGTCCGCTCAAGAAACAGTTGAACCGGCACCCCCTCCACGAGACGAAGCGCATTGAGCATGAACTCAAACGGCAGGTCCGGGGCGCCCACCACACGGATTTCATCAAGCCAGGGCGCTGCCTCAACGGCCGCATCGGCCGGATCGGGCGGCAGATCGCGCCCGTGTGCAAGAGCCTCCCCCGCGAGAGCGGCCAGATAGCGCGCCGGCTGACGCACCCTAGCCTGGCGCACGATCCGGCTCGCAAACGAAAGTTTGCCGTGCGCCCCAGCCCCGATTCCAAGATAGTCGCCGAACTGCCAGTAGTTGAGGTTGTGACGGCAGCGGTGGCCCGGCCGTGCATAGGCAGAAACCTCATAGCGCTCGAGCCCTGCCTTCGCACACGTCCCTTCCACCAGCGCCTCCATGTCGGCGGACACCTCGTCGTCGGGAAGCGGAGGGGGGCGACGCGCGAACGGCGTCCCGGGTTCAAGGGTCAGGTGATAGCACGACAGGTGCGGTGCGCCACGCCCCTGCGCCTCGTCAAGATCGGCCTCGAGATCCTGGAGCGACTGCCCGGGAAGCGCGTACATCAGGTCGACATTGAAGGTGTCAAAGACCTTGGCTGCGAGGTCTACCGCCGCGCGAGCCTGTGCCGCGTCGTGGACACGCCCGATCGCCTGCAGCGCACGATCGTTGAAGGTCTGCACGCCGATCGACAGCCGATTGACGCCCGCCGCAGCGAAGTCGCGAAAGCGCTGCGCTTCGAAGGTCCCGGGGTTGGCTTCCATCGTGACCTCGGCGCCGGCCACAAAGCGCAAACGTGTTCTCAGGAGCGTCAGGAGCCGATCAATGGCGCCCGGCGAGAACAGGCTGGGCGTACCGCCCCCCACAAACACCGTCTGTACGGCGCGTCCCCAGACCAGCGGGAGCGCCCCTTCCAGATCGGCCTGCAGGGCATCCAGATAATCGTCTTCCGGCAGCCCCCCAGAGCCGCGCCAGGTATGGGAATTGAAGTCGCAGTAAGGGCATTTGGCCAGGCACCAGGGCAGGTGGACGTAGACCGATAGCGGCGGCGGCGCAGCCACCCCGGATTCGACCACGGCGGGCGCGGGACGCAGCCACTGAACCCGCGCCTCGCTCACCGGGCCCCGGGCGGCACGACGCCAGGGCCCGCCCTCAATCGCTCAACCAGCGCCCGGAGGGCACGGCCTCGGTGACTGATCTGGTTCTTGCGCGAGGCGGTCAATTCGGCCGCGGTGCAGCCTTCGTCAGCCAACCAGAAATAGGGGTCATAACCAAAGCCACCGGCGCCGCGCGGCGATGCAATGACTTCGCCATGCCATTGCGCCTCGGCAATCAGCGGCATGGGATCGGTTTCATGCCGAACCAGCACCAGGACGCACACATAGCTCGCCTGCCGGTCCGCCTGCCCGGCGAGCTCGGCGACCAGTCGCGCGTTGTTCGCGTGATCGGAGTGCTCGCCACCTGCGAGCGCCGCGTAGCGGGCCGAACGCACCCCGGGCATGCCGCCCAGCGCACGTACGCAAATCCCCGAGTCGTCGGCGAGGGCCGGCAGTCCGGTTGAGCGTGCCGCATGACGCGCCTTGGCCAGCGCGTTCTCGACGAAGGTGTCGAAGGGCTCATCGGCCTCGGTCACCCCGAGCAAAGACTGCGGCACCAGATCGAACCCCAGCGGCCGCAACAGGGCATCAAACTCGCGAAGTTTGCCGGCATTGCCGCTCGCAAGAACCAGCCTGGCGTCTGCAACCGCGTTCAACGGCATCCTCTGCGCAGATACGCGGTTCAGACCGGCAGCGCCGGGTGATTCGCCCCGAGGGCGCTTCGCTGAGCCGACACGAGTTCGCCGATTCCCTGGGCGGCGAGCGCAATCAGGGTGTCAAGTTCAAGCCTCGAAAAGGGCTCGCCCTCGGCAGTACCCTGTACCTCGACGAAGCCGCCACGGCCCGTCATGACCACATTCAGATCGGTGTCGCAACCCGAATCCTCTCCATAGTCGAGGTCGAGCACAGGATGACCGCCAACGATTCCGACCGATACCGCCGCGACCTGGTCGCGAATCGGTGTTCGCGCGATGGCTCCGGTTCGCAAGAGCGCAGCCACTGCATCACAAGCGGCTACGAATGCGCCGGTGATCGACGCGCAGCGCGTACCGCCATCGGCCTGCAGCACATCACAGTCGAGGGTGATGGTTCGCTCGCCAAGGAGCGTGAGGTCAAACACCGATCGCAGACTGCGGCCGATCAGGCGCTGAATCTCCTGCGTTCGCCCGCTTTGTTTCCCCCGTGCGGCTTCGCGGTCGCTGCGGGTGTGGGTGGACCGCGGCAGCATTCCGTATTCTGCCGTGAGCCAGCCCTGCCCTGCCCCTTTCAGAAAGCCTGGGACCTTGGCTTCGATACTGGCTGTGCACAACACGCGGGTATCGCCGCACTCGATCAGCACCGACCCTTCCGCGTGCCGCGTGAACCCACGCACCATCCGAACTTCGCGCAGCGCGCTGGCGGCGCGCCCTGATGTCCTGCCCGACATTGAACCCTCCGGTCAAGGGAACCCGATCATTCGATGGGCCGCAACAGCCCCTTCCGCGATCGAATTCCTTACAATCCTGCTGCAACCGAGGTTAACAGAACGGCCGACATCCTTGACTAAGAAGCCGGGCGACCCACGTCCCATCCAGAGCATGACCGGTTTTGCCACAGCCCTACGCGAAGGCGAAGCGGGGTCGGTCAGTGTCGAGATCCGCAGCGTCAACGCCCGATTTCTCGATCTGTCGTTTCGTGCGCCGGACGACCTTCGGGCGGCGGAAGCCGCGCTTCGCGAGCAAATTTCCGCTGTAGTCCAGCGCGGAAAGGTGGAGTGCCGGATCAGCTTTCGCAGCGCGACTGGGCGTGGCAGCGGGCAGGTCATCCAAACC
>RFXC01000215.1 GCA_009921765.1 Betaproteobacteria bacterium
GCCGCGGTCGGGCTGGTGCTGCCGGAACTGAATGGTCGACTCGATGGCTATGCCATGCGTGTGCCGACCATCAATGTGTCGGTGGTGGATCTCTCGTTTGTTGCGGCACGCGACACGACCGTGGCCGAGGTGAATGCCATCATGAAAGAGGCCGCGGACGGGGCGCTGAAGGGCGTGCTCGCCTACACCGAGGAACAGCTGGTCTCGGTCGACTTCAACCACAACCCGGCCTCCAGCACCTTCGATGCCACCCTCACCAAGGTGTCGGGTCGCCTGGTGAAAGTCAGCAGCTGGTACGACAACGAGTGGGGCTTCTCGAACCGGATGCTCGACACCACGGTCGCACTCATGAACGCGCGCTGAGCCATGCAGTTCAGGCGCCTCACCGATCTTGATCTGGCCGGCAAGCGGGTCTTCATCCGTGCCGATCTCAATGTTCCGCAGGACGATTCGCTTGCCATCACCGACGACACGCGGATCCGGGCGTCGCTGCCCGCGATCCGTCACTGTCTGGAGGCCGGCGCCGCGGTCATGGTCACCTCGCACCTGGGGCGTCCCACCGAAGGCGAGTTGAAGCCCGATGATTCGCTCGCCCCGATTGCAGCCCGCATGTCCGAACTGCTAGGCCGGCCGGTGCCGCTGAAGGCCAACTGGGTCGATGGTGGATTCACGGTGCAGCCGGGCGAAGTGCTGCTCCTTGAGAATTGCCGTTGCAACAAGGGTGAGAAAAAAGACGACGAGGCGCTCGCCCGCAAGATGGCCGCGCTCTGCGACATTTATGTGAACGATGCCTTCGGCACCGCACATCGTGCCGAAGCCACCACGCACGGCATGGCGCGGTTTGCGCCGGTTGCCTGTGCGGGGCCACTGCTTGCGGCTGAACTCGATGCACTGGGCCGTGCGCTGGGCGACCCCCGACGGCCGCTGGTGGCGATCGTTGCCGGCTCCAAGGTGTCCACCAAACTCACCATCCTCAAGTCGCTTGCCGCCCGCGTCGATCAGCTGATTGTGGGCGGCGGGATTGCCAATACCTTCATGCTGGCGGCCGGGTTGCCGATCGGAAAATCGCTTGCCGAGCGCGACCTCCTTGACGAAGCGCGCAGCATCATTGACCTGATGGCTGCACGGGGTGCGCAGGTGCCCATACCCGTTGACGTGGTCTGCGCGCCCACCTTCGCGGCCGATGCGCCGGCCACCATCAGGCGGGCCACCGATGTGACCGACGCCGACATGATTCTCGATATCGGTCCCGCGACAGCGGCCACCCTGGCCGAGCGGCTGAGGCAGGCCGGCACCATTGTCTGGAACGGACCGGTTGGCGTCTTCGAATTCGAAAGCTTCTCGCACGGCACGCAAACCATCGCGCGGGCGATTGCCGACTCGAAAGCGTTCTCGATTGCGGGGGGCGGCGATACGCTCGCCGCCATCGCGAAGTTCGGGATCACCGATCGGGTGGATTACATTTCCACGGGGGGGGGCGCGTTCCTCGAATTCCTTGAGGGACGAACCCTGCCCGCGGTGGCGGCGCTCGCGGCGCGGCACGCGACCTGACCTGCTTTATCGCTGAGCGATCACCATCCCAAACGGCCCGACGCACCACGCCAAGCGGTGCGTCGGGCCCGGTTCAGTGTTCGCCCACCCGCACAATCTTCATGGTGTTGGTGCCGCCGGATTTTCCAATCGGCTCGCCGATCGTGATCACCAGCAGGTCGCCCTTTTCCACGACGCCCTCGCGCAGGAGCAGCTCTTCGGCTTCGCGCAGAAGCAGTTCACGATCGACCGACTCATAGCGCATCATCAGTGGATGCACCTCGCGATATAGGCACATGCGGCGGCGGCTGCTTTCTTCGGGGGTGAGCGCATAGACAGGCACACCGGAATCGAGGCGAGAGGCCCACAGCGCGGTAGAACCCGACTGCGTGAGCGCAGCGATCGCCTTGACCTTCAGATGCGATGCGACAAACAGCGCACTCATTGCAATTGACTGATCGATCCGGGTGAAGGTGCGGTTGAGGAACTCGCCATCGAGCCGCGTGTTCTGCGAGCGGTCGGCCTCGAAGCAGACGCGCGCCATGGCCTCGATGGTTTCAACCGGATATTTCCCTGCGGCCGTCTCGGCTGACAGCATGACCGCGTCGGTGCCATCGAGCACTGCATTGGCCACATCAGAGACTTCAGCGCGGGTAGGGACAGGCGACTCGATCATCGATTCCATCATCTGGGTGGCAGTGATGGTGAGACGGTTGTGTTCGCGCGCCATCCGGATCATTTTTTTCTGAAGCGCCGGTACCGTGGCATCGCCCACTTCAACCGCCAGATCGCCGCGCGCGACCATGATGCCGTCGGATGCCTTCAGGATCTCTTCCAGGTTGTCGATTGCCTCGTAGCGCTCGATCTTGGCGATCATGAGCGCCTTGCCGCCGGACGCCCGCGCGAGTTCGCGTGCCATGTACATGTCGGCGGCGTTCTTTGGAAACGAGACGGCAATGAAATCGGCCCCAAATGCCGTCGCGGTGCGGATGTCGTCCATGTCCTTTGCCGTAAGGGCCGGTGCCGACAACCCGCCGCCCTGACGGTTGATACCCTTGCGGTCGGACAGGACGCCGCCCACCACAACCGTACATTCGATACGGTTGGCGTGAACCCGGTCGACCTTCATCACCATGCGACCATCATTCAGGAGCAGGGTATCGCCCGCCCGGACATCGTTGACGAGTTCTTTGTAGTCGAGTCCGACCTGAGCGATGTCGCCCAGCGTGCAGTCGGTATCGAATGCGAAGGGCATGCCGGGCTCGAGCGACACCTTACCTTCAGCGAATTTGCCGATGCGGATCTTCGGCCCCTGCAGGTCTGCGAGCACCCCGATTCCCCGGCCGCACTGCTCGGCGATACGCCGCACCAGTGCCACGGTTTCAGTATGCGCGGCTGCGCTGCCATGGGAAAAATTCATCCGAACCACATCGACACCGGCGCGGATCATGCGCTCGAGCACCTCGGGCGAGGACGACGCGGGCCCAAGCGTCGCAACAATTTTGGTGGCACGGGGAACGGGTCTGCTCACGAAGGCCTCGACTGGGCAATGGGCGGCTTGGCCCGGTAAGGCTATTCTGCATGAGAGATACCGACTTCGCCTTGTCTTTTTGCAGGGTTGCGCGGTGGGCGAAGAGCGGGACCCGATACCCCAGGGCCGGGTGACCGTCGTGAAGCGTCTGGCACGCAGTTAGGGGATAATCGCCGGTTATCCACCAACAGTGCCCAAGGAGTCGTCCCCATGCCCCTGGTTTCGATGCGGCAGCTACTCGATGACGCTGCCGAGAATGGCTACGGAATCCCGGCGTTCAATGTCAACAACCTTGAGCAGGTGCAGGCGATCATGTCGGCTGCCGCCGAGCTCGATGCCCCGGTGATCATGCAGGCCTCGGCTGGCGCCCGGAAATACGCTGGCGAGGCGTTCCTGAAGCATCTCATCGAGGCGGCCATCGAGGCGTATCCCAAGGTGCCCGTGGTCATGCACCAGGATCATGGGCAGTCGCCCGACATCTGCCGCGGGGCGATCGACCTCGGGTTCTCTTCGGTCATGATGGACGGGTCGCTGCGCGAAGACGGCAAAACCATCGCGAGCTACGACTACAACGTGGAGGTCACCCGCAAGGTGGTCGACATGGCGCACGCGCTCGGCATCACCGTAGAGGGCGAGCTCGGCTGCCTGGGCTCACTCGAAACCATGAAGGGCGACAAGGAAGACGGTCACGGTGCCGAGGGCACCATGACCCGCGAGCAACTGCTCACCGACCCCGAGCAGGCGGCCGACTTCGTTCGGCAGACTCAGGTGGATGCGCTCGCGATCGCGATCGGCACCTCGCATGGCGCCTACAAATTCTCGCGCAAGCCCACTGGCGAAACGCTTGCCATCGGTCGCGTCCGCGAAATTCACGCCCGCATCCCCAATACGCATCTGGTCATGCACGGCTCGTCGTCCGTTCCCCAGGACCTGCTCGCTGAAATTCGCCAGTTTGGCGGCGCCATGAAGGAAACCTACGGCGTGCCGGTCGAGGAAATCCAGGAGGCGATCCGCCACGGGGTTCGCAAGATCAATATCGACACCGACATCCGGCTCGCCATGACCGGTGCAATCCGCCGTTTCATGGCTGAGCATCCCGACAAGTTCGACCCCCGCGAATATCTCAAGCCGGCTCGCGAGGCCGCACGCCGCATCTGCCTGCAGCGCTATCGCGAGTTCAGCTGCGAAGGCCGGGGCAGTCGTATTCGTCCGGTGTCGCTGTCGGTCATGGTCAGCCGCTACGCGAGCGGTGACCTCGCGCAGGCGGTCCACTGAGGCGTCATCCCATCAAGGCGCTGTCCTCATGAGCTCCGCTCCGCTTCACCAGTCCACGCTCCAGTCGCTACCACTGCTCGGTCGCGGCAAGGTTCGCGACAACTACGCGGTCGGAGAGGACCGGTTGCTGATCGTGACTACCGATCGCCTGTCGGCCTTTGATGTGGTGATGGGCGAGCCCATTCCCGACAAGGGGCGTGTGCTCAATCGCATGACGCTCTTCTGGCTGAAGAAGCTTGGCGATGTGGTGCCCAACCATCTGCTCGATCAGCGGCCGGAAGCGGTGGTGTCGGAGTCCGAGCGCGGGCAGGTGGCTGAACGGTCCATGGTGGTTCGGCGGCTGCGTCCGATCCTGGTCGAAGCGGTGGTGCGGGGGTATCTGATTGGCTCGGGTTGGAAGGACTATCAGCAATCCGGTGGCGTCTGTGGCATTGCGCTGCCTCCGGGTCTGCGCATGGCAGAGAAGCTTCCAGAGCCCATCTTCACCCCGGCTGCCAAGGCCGAACTGGGCGAGCACGACGAGAACATTTCGTTTGACGACATGGTGGTGCGCGTGGGCGAGCCGCTTGCCAAGCGGATTCGCGAAATCAGCCTCGAACTCTATCGCCGGGCGAACGCCTATGCGGCCGAGCGCGGCATCATCATTGCCGACACCAAATTCGAATTCGGGCTCGACGCCAACGATACGCTCTACCTGATGGACGAAGTGCTCACGGCTGACTCGTCGCGGTTCTGGCCAGCCGATCAGTACCAGGTGGGTCAATCGCCTCCGTCCTACGACAAGCAGTTCGTGCGCGATTACCTTGAAACCCTCACCGGCTGGGGCAAGCGCCCGCCAGCTCCGCCCTTGCCCGCACAGGTCATCGCACAAACCGCCGACAAATACCGCGAAGCGCTTTGGCGCCTCACGGGAGAGCGCCTTGGCTGAGTCTGACAAGCGGGTTGCTTCAGGCACGGCGGGTGTGAAAGACGTCTGCGTTGGTGTGGTCATGGGCTCGGCCAGCGACTGGGAGGTCATGCGCCACGCGGTTGCGGTGCTGGAGGAATTCGGCGTTCCGCACGAGGCGCAGGTGGTCTCGGCCCACCGCATGCCCGATGAAATGTTCCACTATGCCGAGACCGCGCGTGCGCGCGGGCTGCGCGCAATCATTGCGGGCGCGGGCGGGGCGGCCCACCTGCCCGGCATGCTGGCGGCCAAGACCATCGTTCCGGTGTTCGGTGTGCCGGTGCCATCGCGCTATCTGCGGGGCGAAGACTCGCTGCTATCCATCGTTCAGATGCCGCGTGGGGTGCCCGTTGCCACCTTTGCCATTGGCGAGGCGGGCGCGGCCAATGCGGCGCTGCATGCCATTGCCACGCTCGCCACCACCGATTCGGCACTCGCCGCCCGGCTTGAAGCGTTTCGTGCTGCCCAAAACGCTGCGGCGCGCGGCATGGTGCTGCCGCCTCCGGGTCAGTGAGCGAACGCCCCCAGCGGCCGCTTGCGCCGCGCAGCTGGCTCGGGCTTTTGGGCGGCGGCCAACTCGGTCGCATGTTCGCGCAGGCCGCGCAGGCGTTGGGCTATCGGGTGTGCGTGCTCGATCCCGATGCGCTCGGCCCCGCTGCAGCGGTCGCCGATCGGCACCTTCGCGCCGACTATGCCGACACGGCCGCGCTTGCCGAACTGGCTGTGCAATGTTCGGCGGTCACGACCGAATTTGAAAACGTGCCCGCTGTATCACTCGATTTCCTGGCCGCCCGCGGGGTGGTGAGCCCCGACGGTGCGTCGGTTGCGATTGCACAGGACCGGATCGCCGAAAAAGCGTTTGTGCGTAGCGCCGGGATCGCCACGGCACCTTACGCCGAGATCCGTTCATCCGATGATTGTTCGCATGCAGATGCCCACCTTTTTCCCGGCATTCTGAAGGCCGCGCGGCTAGGCTACGACGGCAAGGGCCAGGTACGTGTGGCCTCTGCCGAGGAAGCCGCCCGGGCGTTCGAGACGCTTGGGCGGGTTCCCTGTGTGCTGGAAAAGCGCGTTGACCTGCAGTGCGAAGTGTCGGTGCTGCTTGCGCGTGGCTTTGATGGTCGATGCGTGGTGTGGCCGGTGGCGCGAAATGTGCACCGCGAGGGCATTCTGTTTACCTCCACGGTACCGGCCGAGGTGCCGTCCGGAGTGGCTGCGCGGGTGGTTGCCGATGCTCAGGCAATCGCCGAACGAATGCGCTATGTGGGCGTGCTCTGCATTGAATTTTTCGTGTTGCAGGACGGTTCTGTGTGCGTCAATGAAATGGCGCCGCGGCCCCACAACTCGGGTCACTGGACGCTCGATGCCAGCCTCACCAGTCAGTTTGAACAGCAGGTCCGGGTGCTGGCGGGATTGCCTCTGGGCGACACGCGCGCGCTCGCCCCTGCGGTGATGCTCAACCTGCTCGGCGATCTGTGGTTTGGGAACGGCGGCTCGCCCAGCAGCGAGCGTGAGCCCGACTGGGCGCGCGTATTGGGCGAGTTGCCGGGTGCAAAGCTCCATCTCTACGGCAAGGCTCAGGCGCGGCCGGGCCGCAAGATGGGGCACCTTACCCTGGTGGCTGATGACGCAGCGGCAGCACGGGCGGCCTGCAGCCGCGCGATCGAACTCCTCGGGATACCCGAGTGAGCAACCGCGGGGCCGACCAAGCGGCAGACCAAGCGGCAGACCAAGCAGCGGACCGAGCGGCAGACCGAGCGGCAGACCGAGCGGCAGACCGAGCGGCAGACCGAGCGGCAGACCGGGCGGCAGACCGGGCGGCAGACCGGGCGGCAGACCGGGCGGC
>RFXC01000216.1 GCA_009921765.1 Betaproteobacteria bacterium
GTTGTGATTTCCGCTCTCCTGCCAATGCAGGAATAAAACCGTTCGATTCGTCCACTCGTAAGTCGTTGAGTTTATTGACCCTGATCCGAGGATCTTGTGGACTTCGGCCTGTTTCCGGACGCTAGGGGTACTGAGAGAAATGGCCAGAAGAGAGAGAACCAGGCGCAGAACCGGCCTGGTAGTGGAGAGGGCGAGGTCCGCAAGTTTCCGCACGAAGCCACAAGAACACGGGGCAGTACGCGCGAACGGACGAGAAAAATCCCCAACTCAGACGAGTTGGGGATTTGCATATGGTGGCGCGAGCGGTGCTCGGAACGAGAGGCCATCGTGGATCCGCTTCCGCTCACGCAGCGAGTCGCTCACGCGCCGGCGCCTGGTCGACGTCTTGCGCCTCGTCGACACGGTGCATTTCCTGGTCCGCGGCGCGGCGCGCCAGGCAGGCCTCGAGCGCACGGGCGCCCTGCGAACCGGGTCCGAACGTGCGCGCCGGCGGCGGCCGCAGTTGCGCAAGGATCTCCTGGCGCTCCTGGGCCTGCGTTCGCGCGAACTCCTGAGCTCCCGGGCCGCCGGCAATGTAGCGGTCGATAACGTGTCGATCAACGTCGCCCTTGACCACGGGCCACGCGAGGATGCGCGCTTCGAACGGCGCTGCGGCATTCGAATCACACGCCTGGACCAGGATATCCACCCATCGGCTGCAGGCTTCCAGGGGTCCATTTGATTTCAGTGCAGAAAGTGACGGTTCGTGCCTCCCCGCAGAGCGAGGATTGGCGCGGGGTCTGCTCCAGGGGCGAGCGTAAGTGCTTGTCACGCTTTGAGTTTCTGTTGGTCTCCTAATCGGTCGCTGAGAGCCTGTTTGCGTGGTCGATTTCAGCTGCCAGCACTCGTTTTCGCTGCAGCAATTGACGGCAGGATCTGACCGGCGTAACGTTCCAGCGGGAAGCGGAAGACGCCGCGCAGGTTGATCCCCTCCAAGCGCGTCGGTGCAATGCGCCCAGTCAACTCAGGCGGCACGATCTGTCGCCTGTTGGCCCATCGGTCCAGTACGGCCTGCATCTGAGCCGTGTTCCACGCCATCACGATGTTGGCCAACAGGCTCAAGGCGTCGGCCACTGCCTGCATCTCGTCGGTACGCCGAGCCTGGGCCGATCCAACACGACCGGTGTAGATGGCGCGCTTGAGCGCGTTCACCGCCTCGCCCCGGTTCAGAACCCGGCGCAGTTCCCTGCGGAAGCCGGCATTGACGAAGTAGTCCGCCAGGAAGGCGGTCCTGAGCAGCTTGCCCAACTGCACACCGGCGTCGTAGATCGGGTCCCCGCGCGCCGCAGAACCGAACCTGGCCAGCGCCGTCACCGCACTGGCGTGACCTGTCTGCACCGAGGCCGCCAGATGCACCAGCTGGTCCCAATGAGCTTCGATCAGTGTCGTGTCCACGCTGGCCTCACACACGGCGGCGATCTCCACAGGGATTGTCATTCCTCGCGGCACGAACAGGTGGCGTTGCCGCAGTTCGCGCAGCCGCGGGCATAGATCGAAGCCCAGCAGACGCGATAGCGCCATCGCGAAGTCGGTGTAGCCGTGCGTGTCGACAGCCAACTGCGACACCTCCACCCGCTCCTGTCTCACCACCCCTTCGATGGCGGCACCGGCCTGGCGCTCATTGAGCACAATCGGCTGGGCGTGGAAGATTCCCCAACGATCGCGCACGTGGCTGTAAACGCCGATGGAGGCTGTCTGGCGTCGTGGATCCTGGCGTGCCTGCCATACCCGGCGGCTGGTCTCCAGACTCATCATGTCCGAGGAGGCCAGATCGGCTCGGCCCCACGTTGCCGCTACCGCATGGCGCTGCATGAACTCCAGCACCGCCTGGCAGGCCAGGGCCAGCCGCCGCTCATCGCCCGCCCAGCGCATTGCCTGGCGGATGCTGGGAGCCGATAGCTGCGGGATCATGCGGGCGCACTCTGCGGCCGTCAGGCTGGTGCCGTGCGCCAATATGCCGGCGTAGGTCATCAGCAGTTCCTGGCTCGATCTGGGCTCACGCCCGAGCATGATCCAGCTGAAGCGCACCTGAGCGTCCACGGCCAGGATGACCTCTGGCAGTTGCACCTCGCCGATGCGCTGGTCAAGCCGGCTACGCAGTTTGGTGACTTCGGGATCTTCGTCTTCGGCGGCCAGGGGCGCCAAGTGCAACTCGTCGTCCACGCGCAGCAATCCGACGCGAGTGGCAGCCGCCACCGCGTCGATACCTGTGCGAACGCGTGCAAGCAACGGTGTGAGGAAGTCACTGGCCTTGGCCGGCAGCTGCAGCCGGGCGTAGTGGCGCCGGGCTTCGGTCTTCCAGCGCTCATCCGGGATGAACAGCCGCTCGCGGCCGCGGAAGCTCAAGGAGTGCTCAATCCAGACCGAGCCGTTGCGCAGCGCTCGGCGCAAGGCAAACAGAGTGGCCACCTCCAATGCCCGGAACGCCCGCTCACGGTCGACGTCAGCGATGGCTTGACGCCATGCCGGGCCCAGGCGCGCTGCCGTGACCTCGCCCGGCAGGCTCTTGGTGCCGCCAGCGTACAGGGTGCGCAGCCTGTCCAACGCGTCGATGGCCGGATGCTCGCCCGTGGCTTGCCAGGCCAGCCCGCTCACTGCCACCAGCAGCGAGCGCACCGGGGCAATGGCGTCGATGAGGTGCTGGCGGATGATCGACGCTCGACTGGGCGGGCGCCGGGCACGCTTGACCGCGACCAGACTGACCAAGCGCGAACGCAGTTCGGCATCTGGCACCTTCTCCTGGGCCGCAAGATCGGTCAGTTCCTGGAGCAATTGCTGGTACTGCTGCGCCCAGTCAACCGTTGCCGTCACACCGTCGGCGCACTGCCGCCAGAGGTCGGCCACACGACGCTGGAACATGAGGATGAGCTGATCTGTGGCCGTCAGCAGGCAATAGCGCAGGAAGCAGGCCATCTCGACAGTGCGTGCCGGCTCCTTGATCCGGGCGCTGATCGAGGGCGCACGGGAGGCCATGCGCCGCGCATACCGGCGCACCAATACGTCGTTGAGATGGCCCAAGTGTTGATCGATCCCCAAATCCGTCAGGAAGGCAATACGTTCGAGCACCTCGGTGATCTGGCGCGTCGAGTGCTTGGCCGGTGCGCTCCACAGCCAGCTCTGGCTGTGCTGGCCATCCAGGCGCGCACTGTCCAGCGCCGACGCCCAGCGTTTGAGAAGGCCGGGTGGCACTGCGGCTCGGATCGCCTGGGCAGTGGCGGCCTCGAGTTCGGTCAGTGCAACCGCCACCAGGCTGCGGATGACACGGTCGTGCACGATGAGGAGCCGGTGTTCGTACAACCAATGCCGGGCATGCAGCAGCAGCCGCTCACGATCGGCGCTGTGGGTCACTTCATCGCGCAGAACTCGCACCAACGCTCGACGCTGGTGCTCGGTCATCCAGGCAAAGCCCAGCGCCTCGCAGGCCTGCTGCTGGTGATCGAACAGGGTTCGGCCACGGGCGTACAGCGCACGCAGCGACGCCAGGTCGGGGGTGGTGATGCCCAGCATCTGGCCCAGGTGACGCAGCAAGACGGGCGGGACCGCACGCACACTGTTTAGCGGCCGGCCGCTCATGCGCACGAAACCGATGTGCAGTGCCAGGCCCAGCTTGTGGTTGTCGCCTCGCCGCCTTGAGATCAGCTCCAGCTCGGCTTGACTGAAGCTGAAGAAGGCCTGGAGTTCAAAGTCAGTGAGCTCGCGCGGCAGATCGCGCAGGCCAAGGTATGGGGTCTGCCAGCCTTGCATTTCGGTTGCTCCTCGTCTCTCGAAAGGCAGCCAACGATACGCGGCGAAATACCGAACAGCAATCCCTTTGAAATCAACAAGTTACCTGCCCATGCCCGCGCCGTTGCTGGGGAAGCGAACCGTCACTTTTGACACTGAAATCAAATGGACCCCACCCCTTTCTGAATGCCCTCGCAGACCGCGGTTGGCTGCGGCTGGACCCGACCGGCATCGGCGTGCATGTGGGGTCCCACTGCGAAGCGCTGGATGCGGCCGGGAACCCGCAACCCACGCTGAGGGCCGTCGGTCCGCCTACCGCCGGAGTGTTCGGCGACCCGCTTGGGGTGCCGTTCATCTCCGCTCAGGTCCGGCGGATCCTGCCGGACGTGCTGCGCACCTTGGATTGCTGAGTTCGGGCCGCTCACCTCGGCAGCGCGTGCGTGTGACCCGCGAACGCCCCCACCGGCGGCGGGGGCGAGGGGCGCCGCATTGACAGCCCGCGGGCGCCATCGAATAATAGCGAACCGCAAGTAATTTTCGTCCGAGGTCACACATGCTGAATTCCGAGAACAATGAGATCCTCACCCGCGTCGGCCCCGGCACTGCCATGGGTGGCCTGTTCCGGCAGTTCTGGCAGCCCGCGCTTCTGTGCGAGGAGCTGCCGGCGCCCGATTGCGCTCCGGTGCGGGTTCGGCTGATGGGCGAGAACTTCGTTGCCTTCCGGGACTCCAGCGGGAAGGTCGGGCTGCTGGACGCGCATTGCCCGCACCGCCTGGCCGAGCTCTTCTTCGGGCGCAACGAGGAGGGCGGCCTGCGCTGCGTGTACCACGGCTGGAAGTTCAGCGTCACCGGCGAGCTGCTGGACATGCCGAGTGAACCTGCCGGCAGCCCGATGCGGTGCAATCCGAACATTCGCGCCAAGGCATACCCGGTCCACGAAGCCGGCGGCATCGTCTGGGCCTACCTGGGCCCGCAGGAGTCCATCCCGCCTTTGCCGCAGATGGAATTCATGGGCCTGCCGGCACAGAACTTCTACACCTCGAAGTGCCTGATGAAATGCAATTACCAGCAGGCGCTGGAAGGCAGCATCGATACAGCGCACCTCACCTTTCTGCACCGGTCCATGGCACCCATGCAGAAGGACGTGTTCAACGTCGGCCACCTGCAGGAGTACGGCGACGCCGACGGGGCGCCACGCTTTTTCTGCGAGGACACCGAGTACGGCATGCGCATCTCTGCGCGCCGGGACGGAGGCGAGGACACCTACTACTGGCGCATCACGCAGTGGCTGATGCCCGCGGCCGTGCTGGTGCCGACAGCCGAAGGCCTGGTCTGCAGGGCCAACCTGTTCATCCCCATCGACGATGAGAACTGCTGGTGGTACCGCATCCGCTACCACGCCGGACGTCCTCTGAGCGACGATGAACTCGCCGAGTACAAGGGCGGCGGCCTCGACTACGCGAAGCTGGTTCCGGGAACGTACATCCCCGAAGGCAACCGCGCCAACGATTACCTGATGGACCGCACCCTCCAGAAGAGCGGCTCGTTCACCGGCATCCTGAGCGCCCAGCTGCAGGACCTCGCAGTGCAGGAGAGCCAGGGCGCGATCGCCGACCGGACCAAGGAACACCTGGGCTCCTCGGATACCGCGATCGTCAAGTGCCGCCGGCGCCTGATCGAATCCGCGAAGAGGTTCGCCACGGAAGGCACGATCCCGGCGGCCGTCGCGCGCGCCGATCTGTACAAGCGGCGCGCCGTCGCCATACTCTTGCCCAAGGAGATGACCGCAGACCAGGCGGGAACCCATCCTGCGACCTTGCCGAGCGCCTGAGCGCGCCGCTGCAGTGGTCGGGCGCGCGCCGCCGAAGGGCGCGCCCGTGCATCGCCACCAATCCAAAGGAGACTCCGGTGAATGTTCTCGTGAAGTTCCGCCAAGCCCTCGCCCTGGCTGCCGCTGTAGTGGCGACCGCCTGTGCGTTTGCGGCGCAGGCCCAGCCCAGGGATTCCTGGCCGTCCAAGCCGATCCGCTTCGTGGTCCCGTTTGCCGCAGGCGGCTCAATCGACGTAGTGGCCCGTCTGATGGGCCGGCACTTGGAAGGACGGCTCGGTCAAAACGTCGTGGTGGAGAACCGCCCCGGCGCAGGTGGAACCGTCGGTGCGGACTTGGTGGCGCGGGCCGCGGCCGACGGGCACACCTTCCTGTTCACGGCGCAGGGGCCGCTGGTGCTCAATCCCTTCCTGATGAAGCGCCTGCCTTACAACGCCGAAACTGCGTTCGCGCCGGTCACCATCGTGGCCGAGGCACCGAATGTTTTGGTGACCAACCAAGCGTTCCCGGTGTCGAGTTTTTCCGACTTGCTTGCTTTTGCCAAGTCAAACCCGGACAAGATGACGTTTGGCACGCAAGGAGTGGGCACCACCGGGCACGTCACCGGCGAACTGATCAATCAGCTGACTGGGCTTGGTCTCACTCACGTTGCCTATCAGGGGTTTCCTCCCGCCCTGACGGACGTTCTGGCCGGGCGGGTCGGCATGATGATCGGGGACACGATCAATCTCGTGCCGCGCATCCGATCCGGCCAGCTGCGTCCCATCGCGATCGCGTCTGCCCGACGCAGCACCGTGCTGCCGCAGGTGCCGACCTTCGCCGAGGCGGGTCACCCTGAAATCGTCTCGGGCCCATGGTTCGCGGTGCTGGCACCCGCAGGTACCGGCATCGAGATCCGCCGCAAGCTCTCCGATGAGATGCGCCAGATCCTGAATCAGGGTGAGGTCCAGGAGAAGTTGAAGGAACTCGGCGTGGAAAGCCGAGGGATGACTCCGGAGGAGTTCGATGCCTACCTGAAGGCCGAGTACAAGCGCTGGGGCGGCGTGATTCGCAAGGCGGGGATCACTCTCGACAAGTGACCCGGCTACGGATCGCAGCCGCCAAGCCTGCCGGCTCGGCTTTCCAGCAGGGACATGGTGGTGAAGAAGGTACTCAGATCATCGGCGGGAATCCCGGCGAGAAGGTCGGCTTCCACCAGGTTGATCATGTCCTCCACCTGCCGGTGGACTTTCCTGCCGGTGGCCGTCAGGCTCAGTCGCAATCGCCGGCGGTCCTCGGGGTCCACGCCCTTCTTGAGGTAGCCCTGTTCGACTTCCTTATCCTCATCGTCACCATCCGC
>RFXC01000217.1 GCA_009921765.1 Betaproteobacteria bacterium
GGGTGCTGTCCGCCGACCTGGAGCCGCCGCGTACGCCGCGGCTCGAGGACGCCGTCATGAAAGGCGTGCCGCTGCAGTTTGTGGTGGAGATCGAATTGCTGCGGCCGCGCTGGTACTGGTGGGATCAGCGCGTGGCCCAGGCAAGCAGCCGTGCTCGACTCACCTATCATGCGCTCGCGCGCGAATTTCGCGTCACACGCGATGAAGGCCTTTCCACCCTTCACGAGTCATTCGAGGCGGCACTGGCCGGGGTGGCACAGGTGCGCAACTGGCGCATCGATCCGGGCGAGGCGCTCGCGCCGGGCGAGTACCTCGTTCAGGCCCGCATCCGGCTCGACGCCACCCAGCTACCCCGGGCGCTTCAGGTCGACGCTCTCACCAACCGAGACTGGAATCCACAGGTCGAATGGACGCGCGCGAATTTCACGCTGCCCCCGACACCGACAAACGCGCGATAGGCCGGCTGCTGCGCTTTGCGCTGATCGCATCGGTAGGCTTTGCCGTGGTGCTCCTGGTGCTGCTCGCGGGGGCAAGCGCGAACACTTCGATTTTCGAGCGGCACTATCCCGCCCTTCTGGTCACCACCGCGGTCATGGCGCTGGCGCTGCTGGTGCTGGTGGCGGAGCTCATCCGGCGGCTGATCCAGCGTTACCGGCGGGGGCTGTTCGGCACCCGGCTGATGGCGCGACTCGCGCTGTCCTTCACCGTCATGACGGTGATTCCGGTCTCGCTCATCTACCTGGTCTCAGTGCATTTCATCGGCCGGTCGGTGGAGTCCTGGTTCGCCGTGCCGGTCGAGCGAGCGCTCGACTCCGGCATGAGCCTGGGCCGCGCGACACTGGACGCGCAGCTCTCGGACCTCCTCTACAAGGCCCGCGCGGTGTCCGTGTCTCTCGGCGATACGCCGCCGTCGGGCTGGTCGGCGCAATTAAACCGACTTCGCGAACAACTCGATCTTCAGGATGCGCTGGTGGTGAGCGGCGGGCGCAACCTGATCGTGGCGGTGGGGGGGCGGCTGTCGGCGCTGGTGCCCGATCTGCCAACGCCGGCTGCGCTTCGCCAGGCGCGTCTGACTCGTCTTTATTCGACCTTTGAAACCCGTGAGGTGGCCGGGCAGTCATTCCGGGGTCTGCTGATGCGGGTGATCGTGCCGGTCAACGCCGAGGGGCTGCGCTTCGAAGAAGGGGCGTATCTGCAGCTGATCCAGGAGGTGCCGGCGCTACTTGCCGAGCATACCGATGCGCTCGAGCAGGGGCGGCGGGACTTCCAGCAGCTCGCGCTCTCGCGCGAGAGTCTGTCGCGCATCTTCAATGTCACGCTCACGCTGATCTTCATTCTGACGGTGTTCTCGGCGGTGGCGGCCGCGTTCCTGTTGTCGGGGTGGCTTACCGGGCCGCTGTCGATGCTGGCAGCGGGCACGCGCGCGGTCGCCGAGGGCGATTACCGGCCGGTGAAGGCCTATTCGGGGCGCGATGAGCTGGGGGTGCTCACGCAGTCATTCAACATGATGACCCGCCAGCTCGAGGATGCGCGCACGCTGGTTGAGCGCAACCAGCGCGAAATCGAGCAGGCGCACGCGCGCCTGGTGAGTGTGCTCGCCAATCTCACCGCCGGCGTGATGGTGCTCGATGCACACTGGCGGATCACGCTCGCCAACCCCGGCGCCGAGCAGATTCTCGGGCAGCCGTTGGACCAGAGCCTGGGCATGCCGATTTCAGCGATTGCGCCGCTTGCGCCGTTTTCCGATGAAATCCGCCAGGCCTTCCTCGAACTTCAGGCGAGCGGGCCCGGCAGCTGGCAGCGGCAATTCGTCCTGCCCTCGCGCGACACGCCACCTTCGGCCGAGCCGGCATCGGCGGCCAGTGCGGGCAAAACGCTCCTTGCGCGCGGCTCGATGCTGCCGGGCGAGGGCTTCGTGATTGTGTTTGACGATCTTACCGAGGTGATCTCGGCGCAGCGCACCATGGCCTGGGCCGAGGTCGCGCGGCGGCTTGCCCATGAGATCAAGAATCCGCTCACCCCGATTCAGCTCTCGGCCGAACGCCTGAAGCTGCGGCTCCACGACAAGCTGTCCGGAGTCGACGCGGATCTCCTCAACCGGAGCTCGCAGACCATCGTGGATCAGGTGGCTGCACTCAAGCATCTGGTCGACGAGTTCCGGGAGTACGCCCGGCTGCCCGCGGCACGGCTTGCGCCGCTTGATCTCAACCAGTTGATCGACGAGATTGCACCCCTGTTTTCGGCAAGCGGGCGCCTGCACACGCGGCTTGCTCCAGACTGCCCGCCGGTCATGGCCGATGCCGCGCAGCTGCGCCAGGTGATCCTCAACCTGATCGGCAACGCGATCGAGGCTACCGAACGGGTGCCGGCACCGCGGGTTGAGCTCCTCACGGGCGTGGTGCGGCTCGCCGATGGCGAGTCGGCGGTGCGCCTGCTGGTGCGCGACAACGGTCCGGGCTTCACGCCGTCGATGCTCGCGCGCGCCTTTGAGCCCTATGTCACCAGCAAGCCGCGCGGCACGGGTCTGGGGCTTGCTATTGTTCGCAAGATCGTCGATGAGCACGGCGCGCGCATCGATCTGGGCAACCGGACCGATGAAAGCGGGACGATTCTGGGTGCCCAGATCGCGTTGCTCTTTACGAAAATCGCAAAAAGCGGGGAAAATCCCTGTCTGTCTGCTGCCACCACCGCCTAGAGAGCTTCACGAATGGCCGAGATCCTCGTGGTCGATGATGAAATCGGCATCCGCGAATTGTTGTCCGAAATCCTGGGTGATGAAGGACACACTGTCCTGCTTGCCGATAGCGCGCGCGAGGCGCGTGCGGTGCGCGAGCGTCAGCGCGTCGATCTGGTGCTGCTCGACATCTGGATGCCCGATACCGATGGCATCACATTGTTGCGCGAGTGGGCCTCGGGCGGTCGACTCACCATGCCGGTCATCATGATGTCGGGTCATGCAACCATCGATACCGCAGCCGAGGCCTCGCGGATCGGGGCGAGCGACTTTCTGGAAAAGCCGATCACGCTGCAAAAGCTGCTGCGCGCGGTGCAAAACGGCCTCACGCGGCCGGCGCAAAAGCCCGCGGGTGTGCCTGCGCCGGCCGCGGGCACTCCGGCCGCGGCCGCGCCTCGCGACACCGGGCCTGCGAGCGTGATGCCGGCTCCTGCGGCGGGTGCCGTCGAGCCGCCCGCCCCGTTCGGCGAGCCCGTGGCTGCGCCGGTTGCCGTAACGCCGGCGGTCCCCGATTCGCCTGCGGCGCGGCTGCTGCTTCGTGAACTGCCGCTCGATGCGCCCCTTCGTGATGCGCGCGATGCGTTTGAGCGCGCCTATTTCGAGCATCACCTGATGCGCGAGCAGGGCAGCATGACCCGGGTCGCCGAGCGCACCGGACTCGAGCGCACCCATCTCTATCGCAAGCTCAAGCAGCTTGGCATCGACCTCTCGCGCGGCGTCTGGCGCAAACCTCCGTCCAATTGAAGATCATCATTCTCGGTGCCGGACGGGTTGGCGGCTCGGTGGCCGAAAGCCTGGTCTCGGAGCGAAACGACATCACGGTGGTCGACACCGACGTGAGGCAACTTGCTGCGCTTCAGGACCGGCTCGATCTGAGAACGCTGGCCGGCAACGGCACGCATCCGCCGGTGCTCGCCCAGGCCGGTGCCGAAGATGCCGACATGCTGATCGCAACGGCTGCGCGTGATGAGACCAATCTGGTGGCCTGCCAGCTCGCAGCACGGCTTTTCAACATTCCCACCCGCATCGCGCGGATCCGCGCGCCGGAGTTTCTCGAGCATCCCGAGCTCACCGGGGTTGACGGCTTTCAGGTCGACCACCTGATCTGCCCCGAGCAGACCGTGACCGATTATGTGATGAAGCTGATCGAGTTCCCCGAGGCGCTCCAGGTGCTTGAGTTCGCTGGTGGCCGCGCGAGCCTGATCGCCGTGCGCGCCTACGAGGGGGGGCCGCTGGTCTCGCATCCGATTCGGGACCTGCGCGCCGCGCACCCCAATATCGACATGCGGATCGTGGCGATCTTTCGCAACGACCGGGCGGTGCCGCCCGAGGGCGACACCTTGATCCAGCCCGGCGACGAGGTGTTCATTCTCGCCGCTGCGGAGCACATCCGCACCGCCTTGTCCGATCTGCGCCGGATGGATCAGCCGGTTCGTCGCGTCATGATCGCGGGCGGCGGCAATATCGGGCTGCGCCTTGCGCGAGGCTTGAGCGATCACTATCAGGTCAAGCTGATCGAGGCCGATGCGCGGCGCTGCAGCTATCTCGCCTCGCAGCTTGATTCCGATCACGCGCTGGTCCTGAATGGCGACTGCACCGACGAGGATCTGCTTGGCGAGGAGGGCGTCGACGAGATGGACCTGTTCGTTGCGCTTACCTCCGACGACGAGAACAACATCATGTCGTGCATGCTCGCCAAGCGCATGGGTGCACGACGTACCATCGCGCTCATCAATCGTCAGGCGTATGCCGACCTGGTGCAGGGCAACCGGATCGATGTCGCGATCGTGCCCTCGCAGGCCACGATCGGGAGCCTCCTCAAGCATGTGCGCCGCGGTGATGTGGTGGCGGTGCACTCGCTTCGCCGGGGCGCTGCCGAGGCGCTCGAGGCGATCGCCCACGGCGACCCGAAGTCATCACGGGTGGTGGGCCGGCGAATCGAACAGATCGATCTGCCGCAGGGCGCCACCATCGGCGCGATCGTGCGGGCGGTGGCGCCCGCAGATCCTCTCGCTCCGGATGATGCTGGAGGTTACGAGGTCATCATGGGGCACCATGACACGGTGATCAAGCCCGAAGACCACCTGATCGTCTTCGTGAGCAACAAGCGCCTGTTGCCCCGCGTTGAGAAGCTGTTCCAGGTCGGCGTCGGGTTCTTCTGACGTGTTGCGACTGCTTGTCGTTGCGCCCGTGCTGGGCAGCCTCCTGATGCTGTTCTCGATCGCTTTTTTGCCGGCGCTTGCCTGGTCGCTCGCCGCCGATGACGGCATGCATATGGCCTTTGCCGGATCGGCGCTCGGATGTTTTGTCGTGGGCCTGGTCATGTGGTGGACCACCCGTCGCAGCAACCGCGAGGTGCAGCCCCGTGACGGCGCGCTGCTGGTGGTCTTTGGCTGGTTGCTGGTTGCGTTCGTATCGATGCCGCCCTTGCTGGTGGCCTGCCCGCAGCTTTCGTTTGCCAAGGTGTTCATGGAAACACTGTCCGGGCTCACCACCACGGGCGCCACGGTGCTCTCGGGGCTGGACGCGCTACCGCAGTCGGTCAACCTCTGGCGTCACACCTTGCAGTGGTTTGGCGGCATGGGGATCATCGTCATGGTGGTGGCGGTCTTGCCACTTCTTGGCGTGGGCGGGATGCAGCTCTTTCGTGCCGAAACGCCTGGACCAATGAAAGAGGGCAAGCTCACGCCGAGAATCACGCAGACCGCGAAATTCATGTGGGCGGGGTATGTGCTGCTCACGCTGCTTTGCGGTCTGGCGCTGTGGGCGGCCGGCATGACCCCGTTTGATGCGGTGTGTCATGCGCTCTCCACGGTCTCGCTGGGTGGCTTTTCGACCCGTGATGCCAGTATCGGTGCGTTCGACTCGTTGCGTATCGAACTGGTGCTCGCGGTCTTCATGGTGCTGTCGACGATCAACTTCGGCACCCATTTTCTTGCGCTGCGAAGCCGCTCGCCAGCGGTCTATCTTCGTGATCTTGAAGCCTCCTCTTCCGTACTCCTCATTTTGGTGAGTGCGGCGGGCATCACCGCGCTTCTCGTCTGGGAACAGGTTTTCGAGAACATGACCGATGCGCTCCGGCATGGTGTCTTCAACACGATTTCGGTGGCGACCTCCACCGGCTTCATGACACGCGATTACGCGCAGTGGCCTGTGTTTGCGCCGCTCTGGATGATTTTCCTTGCCTGCATCGCCTCGTCTGCCGGATCGACCGGCGGCGGCATCAAGATGGTTCGCGCCCTCATCCTCCTCAAACAGGCGGGTCGGGAGTTGAAGCGGCTGGTCCATCCGCGCGCGGTGTTCCCACTTTCGATCAACGGCAATCCGGTGGATGAGCGCGTGATCTATTCGGTCTTCGGCTTCATGCTGCTATGGGGCGCCACCCAGCTGATCCTCACCTTTGTGATGGTGCTGACCGGGGTTGATTTTGATTCGGCGCTGTCGGCGGTGGTGGCGTCGGTGAACAACCTGGGGCCGGCACTCGGGCGATTCGGCCCAGCGGAGAATTTTTCCTCGCTCACCGATTTTCAAGCGGCGCTGCTCGCGATCGCGATGCTGGCGGGCCGGCTCGAACTGCTCACCTTCTTTGCGGTGCTCACTCCGGCTTTCTGGAGGCGCTAAGCGCGTGCGCCTGCCGGTGACTGTGGTCGCGGGGCTCGCCGGGCCTGGCAAGGCGGGCCTGATCGAGCGCTGGCGCGCGGCCGCCCCCCAGCCGTCTGCGCTGGTGATCGACCGGGGTGATGACTTCAAGTTTCCGCGTGCGGGTGACCGCGCCGACGAGGACGTCGCCACCGACCCCGGACTCGAGCGGGTGGGTGGCTGTGTCTGCTGCACCGCCAGCGCAGCGCTGGGGGCTTCGCTCAGACGGCTGTCGCGCCGAGGCGCCTGGGCGCATCTCCTGATCGACCTGAATGGGGCTGCGCATCCGGCGGCGTTTGTCGATTCGCTGCGCGCGCCGCCGCTCGCGGGGGCGGTGCGCCTGGTGGAGCTTGTGTGCGTGATCGACGCCGAGCGGCTGTCCGCGCGGCTTGCGGGACCCCAGCGGCGCTGGCTCGTCGAGCAGGTGCAAAGCGCT
>RFXC01000218.1 GCA_009921765.1 Betaproteobacteria bacterium
CCCGCGCCGACACCCGCGCCGACACCCGCGCTGACACCCACGCCGACACCCGCGCCGACACCCGCGCCGACACCCGCGCCTACACCCGAACTTATCCCGCCGTCGCGCGAATCTGAGCCCGCCGTGCCCCCTGTTCCCGCGCAGCCCTCGGAGACGCCCGGCACCGTCACTGCGTCACCGGCAGCGGAAGCGGCGCTTCCGGCCGCGCAACCATCACCGCTCCCCACCGTCACCCAGACAAGCGACGCGCCGTCGCCGGCCGCGGTTACTGGCGTGCCCTGGATTGACCGACTGCTTGCGCATCCCTTCGCGGAGATGGGCCTGCTGATCCTGGCCGTGCTGGGGTTTGCCGGACTTTGGTTGGTGTTGCTGGCACGGCGGGGCAAGCGGGTAGCTCGCCAGCAACCCGAGGTTGCGCCTGTCGTCGCGCGCGCACCTCTTCAGGCCAGTGCCACCCAGTCTGCCGCCGACGATCCGCAGCGTGCCGACCCGTGGCTCAAGATGTCTGAACTGGAGCGTGCAATCGGTGGCCGCTTCGAACTTCCCGATCTCGACATGGGCACACCGCAGCCCGCCCCGCCGTCCGCTGCAAGGCCACCCGAGGGTGCGCTCAATCAGCAACTTGCCCGTAGTCTGGAGCTGGCTGCGGCCTGTCTGCGCAGAAATGAGGTGGATCGCGCGCGTCGCCTTCTCGAGGATGTCGTTCGCAGTGGCGACGAAACGCAGCGGGAGTTTGCTCGCGCGCTGCTATCCCGACTGGGCTGAGGATCGCTTGCGATTCGCCTGCAGTCCAGCATGAGGCGCCTCGCGCTGGTGCTTGCCTACGACGGGAGTCGCTTTGAGGGATGGCAGACCCAACCGTCCGGGCGCGCCGTCCAGGATCACCTAGAGGGGGCGCTCGCAGCGATCGCGGGCCATCGAGTCGCCACCGTCTGCGCCGGGCGAACCGACGCAGGTGTGCACGCGTTTCGGCAGGTGGTGCATTTCGATACCGACGCCCAGCGCCCTGAGACCGCATGGGTCCGCGGCGTGAATTCGCACCTGCCGCCAGGGGTTGCGGTCCGGCACGTCGTCGAGGTGGACAGCGACTTTCACGCACGGTTTGGCGCGCAGCGACGTCGATACCGATACTTTTTGCATGTGTCGCCCGTGAGGCATCCACTCCTCGCCGGGCGCGCGGGCTGGAGCCACCACGCCCTCGATCAGTCTGCGATGACCCGGGCGGCCGCCTTGCTCATCGGTGAACATGATTTTTCCGCGTTTCGCTCCTCGCAGTGCCAGGCCGCGTCGCCTGTACGGCGGCTAGAGGGGTTCACTGTCGAGCGCCAGGGCGCCGTGCTCGTCTTCACCCTCACCGCCAATGCGTTCCTGCATCACATGGTGCGAAACCTGGTCGGCCTGCTGGTCGCGGTGGGAAGCGGGCGCTGCCGCCCTGAATTCGCCGCCGAACTCCTCGAACACCGCGATCGACGGCTTGCACCGCCGACCTTCGAGGCTGCAGGGCTTTACCTCGAGGCAGTCCAGTACGATGTGCGGTATGCGCTGCCCAGCTGGGGCGGCTCGCTGACCGATGACTGGCTGGCGTGAGAACCCGAATCAAATTCTGTGGTCTGGTGAGGCCCGATGATGTCGATACCGCTGTCGCGCTGGGCGTTGACGCGGTGGGCTTTGTGTTTTATCCAAAAAGCCCTCGCTATCTCACGGCAGCTACGGCCAGCGAGCTGCGGCGTCGTCTGCCGTCCTGGGTGACGGCGGTCGGGCTGGTGGTCAATGAAACCGCTCACGCCGTTCGTCGTCTGCGAGCCGAGGTTGGCCTTGACGTGGTGCAGTTCCATGGCGATGAGCCCCCGGCGTTGTGCAGTGAGGCCGCCGCCGATGCCCCCTGGTGGCGCGCGGTACGCATGCGTGCCCCAGGTGATTTGTTAGAATCCGAGCGAGTTTATTGCGGAGCCGAGGCGCTGCTGGTCGATTCATTCCATGCGGGCTACGGGGGCAGTGGCAAGGCGTTCGACTGGTCATGGTTGCCAACCGAACGCGCCTTGCCTCTCATTCTGTCCGGTGGTCTCGACCCACGCAGCGTGGGCGTGGCCATTGATCAGGTGGCACCCTTCGCAGTTGATGTCTCAAGCGGCATACAAGGTGCCGACCCCCGAACCAAGGATCGCGAGCTGATGGAAGGTTTCGCAGCCGCGGTCATGGCTGCCGATGCTCGGCGAGCTGCCCAGTTTCAACAGACCCCCAACACCCCATGAAACCCTACGATCTTCCCGACGCGCGTGGCCACTTCGGACCCTACGGGGGTACTTTTGTGTCTGAAACCCTGATCGAAGCGCTTGAAGCGCTTCGTCAGGCCTATCAGCACTATCGTACCGACCCGGAGTTTGTCGCCGAACTTGAAAGCGAGCTCAAACACTTTGTCGGTCGGCCCAGCCCCGTCTATCACGCCAAGCGCTGGTCGCAGCAGTTGGGTGGCGCGCAGATCCATTTCAAGCGTGAAGACCTGAATCACACGGGCGCGCACAAGGTCAACAACACCATGGGCCAGGCGCTGCTCGCCCGTCGCATGGGCAAGAAGCGGATCATCGCCGAAACCGGTGCGGGTCAGCACGGTGTGGCCACTGCCACCGTGTGCGCGCGCTTCGGCATGGACTGTGTGGTGTACATGGGCGTAGACGACGTGGCGCGGCAGGCGCAAAACGTCTATCGCATGAAGCTGCTGGGCGCCACCGTGGTGCCCGTCGAGTCGGGCTCACGCACGCTGAAAGATGCGCTCAACGAAGCCATGCGCGACTGGGTGACCAACGTCGACAGCACCTTCTACATCATCGGCACGGTGGCGGGTCCGCATCCTTACCCAATGATGGTTCGCGACTTCAATTCGGTCGTGGGCCGTGAGTGTCTCACCCAGATGCCGGAGCAGATCGGCCGTCAGCCCGATTACGTGATCGCCTGCGTGGGCGGTGGCTCCAATGCCATTGGCATTTTCCATCCCTACATCGACGTTCCCGGTGTGAAGTTGGTGGGCGTCGAGGCGGGGGGCGAGGGCCTCCACACGGGGCGTCATGCCGCGTCGCTGTCGGCCGGCACGCCGGGCGTGCTGCACGGAAATCGCACCTACCTCTTGCAAGACAACAACGGGCAGATCATCGACACGCATTCGGTTTCGGCAGGGCTTGACTACCCTGGTGTCGGGCCCGAGCACGCCTGGCTGAAAGATTCCGGGCGGGCAGACTATGTCGCCATCACCGATTCCGAAACCCTGGAGGCGTTCCACACCTGCTGTCGCATCGAGGGCATTATCCCGGCGCTTGAATCTAGCCACGCCATTGCCTATGCCGCCAAGCTTGCCCCCACCCTGCGCCCCGACCAGCACATCCTGGTCAATCTTTCGGGGCGCGGTGACAAGGACATGCACACGGTGGCCCAACGCGGTGGATTGAGCCTCTGACATGACCAGCCGAATCGCCACGCGCTTTGCGCAACTCGCAGCCGAGGGCCGCCAGGCGCTGATCCCTTTTTTCACTGCAGGACACCCCTCGCGCGAATCAACCGTTCCGGTCATGCAGGCGCTCGCGCGCGCGGGCGCCGATGTGATCGAGGTTGGCGTGCCGTTCTCCGATCCAATGGCCGACGGCCCGGCCATTCAGCGCTCAAGTGAACAGGCGCTCGCCCTGGGTGTCGGTCTGACCGATGTGCTGCAGTGGGTGAGCGAGTTTCGAAGTACCGATGCCCAAACCCCGGTGGTGCTCATGGGTTACGCGAACCCGATCGAGCGGATGGGGGGGGCGCAGTTCATCGAGCGCGCAGCGCAGGCGGGTGTCGACGGCGTGATTGTGGTGGATTACCCGCCCGAGGAAGCAGCCGAGTTTGCGCAGCAGGCGCGCGAGCATGGCATTGATCCCATCTTTCTGCTTGCGCCAACCACCGGACCCGCGCGAATCGATCAGATCCTGTCGGCCGCAAGCGGCTATGTGTACTACGTGTCGCTGCGCGGCATCACCGGCGGCACCCTTGATATCGATGAGGTCGTCCGTCGCGTGTCGCTCATCAAGTCCAGAACCCAATTGCCGGTGGGCGTTGGTTTCGGCATTCGCGACGCGGCGACGGCCAGCGCTGTGGCGCGTGTGGCCGATGCGGTGATCATTGGCACCCGCATGATCCAGTTGCTGGAAGACGGTCCCGCTGAAGGGGCGCCTGCCCGGGTCGGCGCCTTCATCAGCGAAGTACGCGCAGCCATCGACGAGAAGCCGCGCGAGTAAGCTCAACCTGCAACTGCACGACACACCATCTGGAGAACGCTGCGATGAGTTGGCTAGACAAGCTGCTGCCGCCACGAATTCAGCGCCAGCCTGCTGGCGGCAAGAAGGTGCCCGAGGGGCTGTGGGTCAAGTGCCCGTCTTGCGATGCCGTGCTGTATTCGGCAGACCTTGATGCCAGCCAGAGCGTCTGCCCGAAATGCAGCCATCACCTGCGTATCTCGGCCCGCCGCCGGCTTGATCTTCTGCTTGATCCAGAGGGTCGCTACGAGATCGGCCATGAGGTGCTGCCGGTCGATGCGCTCAAATTCCGTGACAGCCGCAAATATCCGGACCGCCTTCAGGAGGCCATCGAAACCACCGGTGAGACCGATGCGCTGGTCGTGATGGGCGGTGCGATTCGCGCGCTTCCGGTGGTTGTGGCTGCGTTCGAATTCGAATTCATGGGCGGCTCGATGGGCTCAGTGGTGGGTGAGCGATTCGTTCGCGGGGTACAAACCGCCATCGAACAGAAGGTTCCATTCGTGTCGGTCGCCGCGTCCGGGGGCGCGCGCATGCAGGAGGGGCTGCTGTCTCTGATGCAGATGGCCAAGACCACTGCAGCGCTGTCCCGTCTGGCAGAACTTCGTCTGCCCTACATCTCCGTGCTCACCGACCCCACCATGGGTGGGGTGTCGGCGAGCTTCTGTTTTCTGGGTGACGTGGTCATCGCCGAGCCCAAGGCGCTTATCGGCTTTGCCGGTCCGCGGGTGATCGAACAAACCGTTCGCGAGAAGCTCCCCGAAGGATTTCAGCGCGCTGAATTCCTGCTGGAAAAAGGCGCCATCGACATGATCGTCGACCGCCGTCAGATGCGTGATGAGATCGCTCATCTGCTCGCGCTTCTCACTCGCCAGCCGACCGAGGCCCTGTCCTGAGCGCACCGAACGCTGATCTGTCGCTCACCGACTGGCTGACACGAGTCGAGTCGCTTCACCCTCGCAGCATCGAACTCGGGCTGGATCGGGTACGCGCGGTTGCCGCCCGCCTTGCGTTGTCGCTCTCGCCGGTGGTCATCACGGTGGGGGGCACCAACGGCAAAGGGTCAACCTGCGCCATGCTCGAGTCTATTCTGCTTGCCGCTGGTTATCGGGTTGCGCTCTACACGTCCCCTCATTTGGTGCGCTTCAACGAGCGCGCAAGGATCAACGGCGGGGCGGTGAGCGACAGCTGGCTCATCGAGCGTTTCAGGCAGGTGGAGGAGGCTCGTGCTGACACGCCGCTCACCTATTTCGAATTCACCACACTCGCCATTCTGCTTGGCTTTCAGCAGACGGCGCTGGATGTGGTGATCCTGGAAGTGGGGCTGGGCGGGCGGCTGGATGCGGTCAACCTGATTGATGCGCACTGCTCGATTGTCACGTCGGTCGATCTGGACCACATCGATTACCTGGGGCCAACGCGCGAATCCATCGGATTCGAGAAAGCGCATATCTACCGACCGGGTCGTCCGGCGATCTGCGCCGACCCCATGCCGCCGGTTTCGCTTACCGATTACGCCCGCTCGATCGGTGCCGACCTCTGGTGTTTCGGACGCGATTTCAATTACTCGGGCGACCGGCAGCAGTGGGCCTACGGGGGGCGCACGCAACGACGCGCGAGTCTCGCCTACCCGGCCTTGCGCGGGGCGAATCAGTTGCTCAATGCATCCGGGGTGCTGGCTGCGCTCGAGGCGCTCCGCAGTCAGTTGCCGGTCAGCGCGCAGGCGATCCGGCAGGGCTTTGCGACGGTCGAGTTGCCCGGGCGGTTCCAGGTGCTCGCCGGTCGTCCGTCGGTCATCCTCGACGTGGCGCACAATCCCCATGCCGCCGCGCATCTGGCCAGCAATCTCGACAACATGGGCTTCTTCCCGGAAACCTGGGCGATTTTCGGGGCGATGCGGGACAAGGATATCGATCGCATCATCGCAGCGCTCGGGGAGCGGGTGGATCACTGGCTGCTGGTGGATTTGCCTGGCTCCCGTGCTGCGTCGGCGGCCTTCCTGGCCGAGCGGGTGGCTGCGGTTCGCGGTACGTCGACCAAGCCGGATATCGAGTGTTTTGCAAGCCCCCGGGCTGCTCTGGAAAGGGCACGTGCCCGCGCGGGGGACGATGATAGAATCGTGGTCTTCGGGTCCTTTGTGACCGTCGCGGACATCCTCTCAGCCCGTGCCGAAGTTTCCCCGCCCCGCACAGCCTGACCGTCATTCGTTCCGATCGACGCCGGAGAAGTCCTATGGCTCGGCGTGATACGGTCGATCAGCCGCCGGCGGATCCGGGGCTTCCATTCAAGCGACGTGCGCGTCGCCGTCTCGTGGGCGCCCTGGTTATCGGGATGGCGGTCGCTGTCACCTTGCCTCTGGTGCTCGACAGAGAACCCCGTTACCCCCGACCCGATATCCGGGTTGACATCCCCTCGCGCGATGCGCAGTTGCCCGTTCGGCCGCCCGGCGAGGCCGAGCCGCCGCCAGCCGCCCAGCGCGCGCCGGTGAATGCCGATTCGGCTCGCGCGGCCCGCG